>DYDL01000009.1 GCA_020717925.1 Desulfocapsa sp. | reverse complement strand
CAGATGGTGCGGCAGAAAGGACGGCTGGCCAGCACGCTCCAGACCAGGACAAAAATCATGATCACGAACTTATTCAGAAAAAGCCCACCCACCTGGGCCCGCAGACTGGGCTGCATGGCCAGCATGGGCAAGCCGGCCTCCAGGGTGCCGGCAGGGCAGACGTACTTGCAGAACCAGGTGACCCCGCCGCCGAAATCGTCCACCACAATTAGAGGCAAGAGCACCACGAAAAAGGCCAGAAAAAAATATTTCCCATAGTTCAGCACCCTGGGCACACCGAATTTCCGGGTGGGCAGCTTGTAGAGTAGCTCCTGGATAAAGCCGAAGGGGCAGGCCCAGCCGCAGATCAGGCGGCCGAAAAAACCGCCCAGGATGCCGATAAAGCCCAGCACGGAAAAACCGAGAAAAAATTGGCCGCTCTCCAGGGAGAGCCGCACCGAGGCGAGAAGTTGCTGGATGGTGCCGATGGGGCAGTAAGTGGTGGCGGCCGGACAGGAGTAACAGTTGAGCCCCGGCGCGCAGATCACCTTCATGGGCCCCTGGTAGATGGTACGGGTAAAGGGGAAGGCCCAGTAGGCGTTGGTCAGCAGGCTGAAGACAGCCTGCACCCATTTGCGCAAGAAATTCATCGGCTAGCCGATCCCTATGCAGCTCAGGCAGACCCGCACCGCCTGCTCAAAGACGCGGGCCGGTTCATCGGCGGCAATGCCAATGCACATGCAGATCACGAAAAAAAAGATGACAAAAAAAGGCGCCTTGCGCAGTTTATAGCCCGGTCTGCCCCGGCGTTTTGCGGTCATTCGTCCCTCGCATGGTTATTTGGCCCGCGCCAGCCGGGCGCGCACCGAGGCGACCTTGTCGCCGATGGTGACCGTCCGATCACGGCGGTCATCCAGGACAATCTGGGTGACGGCACGCTGCACGCCCTTATTGAAGGGGAGTTCGTGGATCCGGGCCGCGAGGGCAAGCAGTTCAACGGCCTCACCCTGAATAACCGTGCCCATGTCGTGCAACTGGCAGACCACCCCTTCACTTTGCAAAAATTTTTCAATGTCCGCCACATATTCCCCGACACTGGGCGAACCAAGGCCCAGGGGAATGACGGTAATCTGCATCAAGGCCATGCTGACCTCCTATTCCACAAGCTGTTCCTGGATGTGATCCGGATCCTCGGCATTGAAGTAGACGATATTCTTCAAGTGATAAAAGCTGTCCAGATCCATCTCGACAAAATGGACGCCCACGCCGCCCTCTTCAACGCGCATCACCTTACCCTGGATGCGCAGGCACAGTTTGCTGCTCGTGCCGCTGAGGCAGAGGGTAAGGCTGCAACTATCGCCCACCGCCTGGTCCCTGATCCCGACCAGAAAAACTCCCTTCACGCTCAGATCCTCAATGGCGCAACTTGGATATTCCTGGCCCCGGGTAAAGCGTACATCCACGGTGGTCTGGAAGGAAACCCTGGTGTTGGCCCGCCGGTCGTTCTGTGCCATATTCCCTCCGTGGCTGAAGAACTCCTATCCCCATCCCATGCCTGCCCCTTTTCCCGATGATAGCTCGATGCTCGTCGTCCTGCAACTCTTTCAGCCCGGCGGCTTCTGGTCAAGCCTGGCAAGCAGCCGCTCAAGCAGCACCCCTTGCGCCTCCACCCGGTCGGCCAGCACCTGCACGTCGCGGGCCAGCCCTTCGACCACCTGCCAGAGGTTAGCCTTCTTTACCCGGTGGCCGGCACCGCTGTCTTCCGCAACGTCCAGCTCCAGGTCGCCCGCCCCTGGCAAGGAACGCGGCGGGCCGCTGGCCCTGCTTCCGGCACGACCTTGCAGACTACCCTTGACGGCCTGAAAACGCTGGTATACGGCCCGAAAGGTCCGGCTGTCCTGGTCCGGATCCGGTGCAACCTCCTCGTGCAGACTCACCGCCAGCGCCATGGCCTCCTTGAGGAAGGCGAGCAGGACATAGGTGGCCAAAGCCTGATGGCGCTTGATGTAGCGGAGCACATTCTCGGCCATGGTGATCACACCAAGCGCGTCCCGCCTGGCCGCCAAGGCGTGCCGCAGACTGATCAGGGCTGCCTCCAGCAGATCGATCCTGGCGACGGTGAGCCGCCAGTCCGGGGCGATGATCTCGGCCTTCAAGCGCCGCACGGCCTCGTCCATGGGCATGGGCACGTTCGGCGGGCTACCGTTGTCTTGCGCGGAGGCCACGATTTCTCCGGCTAAACCGGCTTTTGGCCCGCTTCCGTCATGATTGCTAAGAGTTGGATGCAAAATACCACCAGAGCCGGTATAGTAGAAGGTGCGCTTGCGGTATGGCCCGCATCCCGATACCCGGGCCGGCAAACGCCTGATGCCGAAGTACTATCATACTTTTTTGCCGCCATCCACACCAAAAAATGGACCTGACAACGGTGTATATTTTTCCCATTTTTTCCTTTGTTTTCGGAGCCCTGGTCGGCAGTTTCCTTAATGTCGTCATTCTGCGGCTGCCCGACCCCGAGGCCTCCATTGTCCTGCCTCCCTCCCACTGCCCCTTTTGCCATGCCCCGATCCGCTGGTTCGACAACATCCCCATTCTGAGCTTCCTGCTGCTCGGCCGCCGCTGCCGCGCCTGCAAAACGACCATCTCCTGGCAATATCCGCTGGTGGAACTGGCCATGGCCTTGCTCTCCCTGGCTCTGTTCCAACGCTACCTTATTTCCCCAGCCTTTGCCGGCTATTTTCTGTTTACCGCCGCCCTTCTGGTCATCATCTTTATCGATCTCAGACACCAGATCATACCAGACGTCATAAGCCTGCCGGGCATGGCCACGGGTTTGGCCTTCTCGCTGATTAACCCGCACGTAACCTGGCAAAACTCGGCCATCGGCCTGATAGTTGGCGGCGGCTTGCTATACGCGGTGGCCATGGGCTACTACCTGCTCACCCGCAAAGAGGGCATGGGCGGCGGGGACATCAAGCTGCTCGCCATGATCGGCGCCTGGCTCGGCTGGCAGTGTCTGCCCTTTGTGGTCTTCAGCTCGTCGCTCATCGGCTCCCTGGCCGGTATCGGCGCCATGGTCAAACAGAAAAAAGGTGGGAAAACCATCATCCCGTATGGCCCTTTCCTGTCCATGAGCGCCATGCTGTACCTGTTTTTCCAGGAAGAAATTCTGTTGTTAATGCACCGCCTGCACTGGCTGCCATAAGGTGGAGGGGAGGAAGTCGTGACGAAAAAACAGAAACGTGTACTGGTGGTGGACGACGATCCCATGCTGCGGGAGATGCTCGACACCATGCTTTCGAGTAACGGCTACACGGTGGATACCGCGGCCAACGGCCGGGAGGCCCTGGCCAAGGCAGAGGCCGGCCTCTTCGACCACATTATCTCCGACATCGACATGCCCGAGATGGACGGCCTCACCCTGCTCCAAAACCTGAAAGACAAGAAAATCAGCGCCAGCGTCATCATGCTCTCAGGCTTTTCCGACATGGAGCATGTCAAACGCGCCATGAAGCTCGGCGCCAGCGACTACCTGGCCAAGCCCCTGCAGAGTGTGGACGCAATCCTGCTAACCCTGGACGGGGTGACGGAAAAAGAGAGCCTGCGCGCCGAAAACCGCCGCCTCCGCCAGGAGGTCAACACTGAATACAGCTTTGCCAACATCGTGGCCAAGAGCAAGAAGATGAACGCCATCTTCCATACCATTGCCAAGATCGCCGACTATAAGACCACGGTGCTGGTTACGGGTGAATCCGGCACTGGCAAGGAACTGATCGCCAAGGCCATCCACTACAACTCATCGCGCAAAGACGGCCCATTGGTGAGCGTAAACTGCGGTGGCATTCCGGAAACCCTGCTTGAAAGCGAGCTCTTCGGCCACGTCAAGGGCGCCTTCACCGACGCCTACCGCAGCAAAAAGGGGCTGTTCGAGGAGGCCGACGGCGGCACCCTCTTCCTGGACGAAATGGGTGAACTGCCCGCCAGCCTGCAGGTGAAGATCCTGCGTGCCCTGCAGGAGGAGGAGATCCGCCCCCTGGGTGATACCACCTCCATCAAGGTGGACGTGCGGATCATCTCCGCCACGGCCAGGAACCTCCGCGAAGAGGTGGCCCAGAAGCGCTTCCGGGAGGATCTCTTCTACCGGGTAAACGTCCTCACCATCGAGGTGCCGCCGCTGCGGGAACGCAAGGAGGACATCCCCCTGCTGGTCGATCACTTCATCCAGAAGTACAACAAGCGACTTAATTTGAAGATCAAGGGGGTCGGCCCCGAGACCTTGCAGCGCTTCATGGACTACGGGTGGCCCGGCAACGTCCGGGAACTGGAAAACGTCATTGAACGCTGCATGGCCCTGGCCGACGGTAACGAACTGTTGCCAAACAACCTGCCACCCGAACTGCTGTGGGCCTCCCCGTCCAACGAGCCACCCTTTGAAGAGGGTTTTTCCATCAAACAGAACAGCATTATTCTGGAAAAACGGCTGATCGAAAAGGCCCTGGCCGAGACCGCCGGCAACAAGACCAAGGCTGCCAGCCTGCTGGAGATCAGCCTGCCCACGCTGTTTTATAAGATCAAGGAATACGGGGTCGGGCAGCCGGAAGCCTAGCGCCTGGCATCTCTGACCGCCGGAAAAAAGGCGTAAAAAGAACAAGGGTCATTTCACAAGAATCAGGAGGGCCAGAGGCTACAGACGCCCGATTCTTTTCAGGTGCACCTGGAGGATGGCGATAGCTGCGGGCGTCAGCCCCGGGATGCGGGAGGCCTGCCCCAGGGAACGTGGCCTGACCCTGGTGAGCTTTTCCACTGCTTCGTTGGACAGACCGGCCAGCCCCTGACAGACGAAGTCTTCTGGCAGGACAACGCCCTCGAGTTTACGGAAACGGGCCACCTGTTCTTCCTGGCGCTGGATGTAGCCCTCGTACTTGATGTGCAACTGCACCTCCTGCCGAACCGCTTGGTCAACCGGAATAGCGCTGCCAGTGATTTGTTCCATTATTTCCAGGGTGATTTCCGGCCGCCGCAGGAGATCGGCCAAAAGCAGGGCATTCTTGATGGGCGTTGAGCCGGCGGCCGACAGGCGGTCATTGACCCCGGCCTCGGGCCGCACCGTAGTCTCCCGCAGCCACGCAAGACCAGCGCTGATCGCCTCTCTCTTGGCCACGAAGCCCGCATAGGTAGCCTGATCCACCAAACCCAACCGGTAGCCCAGATCGCGGAGCCGCAGGTCGGCGTTGTCCTCCCGCAGCAGCAGCCGGTACTCGGCCCGCGAGGTGAAAAGCCGGTAGGGCTCCTTGGTGCCCACCGTCACCAGATCGTCGATGAGCACCCCGGTGTACGCCTGGGAACGATCGAGGACCACCGGCTCCTCCCCGCGCACCGCCAGCACGGCGTTGATGCCGGCCATCACTCCTTGGGCCGCCGCCTCCTCGTAGCCCGAGGTGCCGTTGATCTGGCCGGCCAGAAACAATCCCTTGAGCCGCTTTGTTTCCAGGGATGGCAACAACTCCAGGGGATCGACGTAGTCGTATTCAATGGCATAGCCGGGCCGGATGACCCGCACCTTTTCCAGGCCAGGGATGGAGTGCAGCATGGCGAGTTGCACGTCCAGCGGCAGGCTGGTGGGCACGCCGTTGGGGTAGACTTCGATGGTGTCCAGCCCTTCGGGCTCCAGGAAGATCTGGTGGCGCTCCTTGTCCGGGAAGCGCATCACCTTGTCCTCGATGGAGGGGCAGTAACGGGCCCCCACCCCCTTGATGATGCCGGCATACATGGGTGAACGGTCTACCCCGGCCCGGATGATGGCATGGGTGACTTCGCTGGTATAGGTGATATGACAGGGCCGTTGCGGCAAACTGGGGGTAGTGGTGCTGGAAAAGGAAAAGAGGTTGGCCGGCTCGTCGCTGTGCTGGGCCACAAGACCGCCATAATCGATACTACGGCCGTCCAGCCGCGGCACCGTGCCGGTCTTCATCCGACCCATGGCAAAACCCAGCTCGCGCAGATGCTCGGGCAGACGCAGGGAGGGGGCATCACCCATGCGGCCGGCCGGGAAGGATTGCAGGCCGATATGGATGAGGCCGTTCAGGAAGGTGCCGGTGGCTATCACCACGGCCCGGGCGCGGATCTCCTCGGCCAGGGAGGTGACTACGCCAACCACGCGGCCGTTCTCCACGAGCAGACGATCGACCACGGCCTGCTTGATGTCCAGCCCGGGCTGTTGCTCCAGCACCGACTTCATCCGCAGCCGGTACAGGCTGCGGTCGGCCTGGGCGCGGGAGGACCAGACCGCCGGCCCCTTCCTGGTATTGAGGCGCCTGAACTGAATACCGGTGGCGTCGATGTTTTTGGCCATCTCGCCGCCCAGGGCGTCGATCTCCTTCACCAGGTGGCCCTTGGCCAACCCCCCAACCGCCGGATTGCAAGACATGGCGCCGATGGTGTCAACATTGATGACCGTCACCAGGGTGCGGCATCCCATACGGGCCGCGGCCAGGGCCGCCTCGCAGCCAGCATGCCCCGCCCCGATTACCACCACGTCATAGACTTGCATTGCCATGCCGTTCAATCCCGGATCTTTGACTTCAGATCAGGCATGGTTTCAGGCTTGCTGGCATCCCAATACCGACTCTCCTTGCCCGTGGCGGTAACATTCTCGTACACGCCCTTGTCCCGACGGACCAGCTTGGTGAAGCCCATGTTCTTGAGGTCACTAGATGTTTTGGGTGCGCTGATCGCCACCAGGGAGATCAGCCGTCTGACCGGCCCGCCGCACTGCGGGCACGAGGCCAGCCTGACGCTGCTTATGGACTGGGTTACCTCGAAGCACTTCCCCAGCCCGCAGGGTTCCTGCTCGTGTTCATACTCATAAACCGGCATGACTGTCTGGCCCTCGCCCGCCTCGCGCATCCCTTCTCTTGCCGGACTGTATCCCGGGGTGTTCAGCCTCCCGCCGCGTTAAACGATTGACAATCACGGTCAACTCGCCCTTGTCGGAGCGCAACTTCCTAGACAAGGCCGCAATCTGATAGTCCGGCTCCGCCAGTTGTAAAAATTTACCCAGGCTGCGCAGCCTGGCGTCGTGAGCCAGATAAATAACCCCCGATGGTTTCAAGAGACGGGCAAACACCGCGAGCAGAGGCTCAAAAAATGATTCCCGATAGAGGATCTCGGCGCCAATGATGGTGTCGAATGGGGGAAGGGTTGGTGGCTTGAGCCAGTCGATGATCTGGAACTGCACATTGCGCAGGCCGTTGGCCGCGGCATTGACCCGCTGAAAGTCCAAAATCCTGGGTTCATAATCGCTAAGGGTCACGGCATGGCCGCTGGCCGCGGCCGCCAGGCCGGCAGCCCCAAGACCCGCGCCCAACTCGAGCAGGGTCTGGCCCGGAGTTGGTTTGCTGGCCGCCATAATGCCGGCCAGCACCATGGAGGCCTCCCAGAGCTTAACCCAGAAAGGAAAATCGCTTGCGTCCTTAAAGGGATCCTTGCCGGCCAGAAGCGGTTCCAGGTTCTGAATCGTGAGGATTTCCAGCGCCGTATTCCCCACCCGCAGGTTCTCGAAGGCGACCTGGTATTTTTTGCGGATTTCCCGCAGGAGTTTGGCTGCCTTTTCGGGCAATTCCGTGGTCTGCATCTTTTTACCTTTGTCGGACCGGTCTGACAGGTCCGACTAGTCAGACCCTTCTGAAAGACAAAAGAAAAAGGAGCTGCCTGACCAGAAGATCAGGCAGCTCCCTGTTTGTGCAAAATCTTTGGGACAAGAAGAATTAGCAGCCTTCCAGCTTCTTCTTGCCAGCAGCCTTGGCCGCCTTGACTTCGACAGCGTCACCGGCCTTCAGGTCAGCGGCATCCTTGCAGGTCATGGTCACCTTGCCGGCTTCCACAGCGTCAACGGTGCATTCGATCTTGGCGGCGAAACCAGCGGTGGCGGCGCCAAGTACAAAGGTCAAGGCCAGGGCGGAAACGATAGCTTTCTTGCTCATCTCTCTACTCCTTTTTTAAATAAAACCTTTTTAATAATCTGTCCGTTTCCGGACGGTTAGCAGACAAAAAAAGCAGTAAGTAACATAAAAGATTGCCGCATTACCTGTCAAGTTGAAAAAAATTTTTCCATCCTCAAACTCAGCCCGTGGTGTTGCCCGCCGGTCTAATGAATCAACCCCTTGATATCGTTATGCAAGATACGATGATCAGCAAACCCTGGATAACTTTTTACTACATTGCCGGCCTGATCCACCAGGAAGGAATACGGTACACCATTCACCCCGCCGAATTTCTGCAGCACGTCCTGGTCGGCCCGCATCACCGGATAGTTGATCTTATTCTTTTCAACAAACTTCTTCAACATCCCCGAGCTATCCTGATCGACCGATAAAGCGACAACCGTAAAGCCCTTGGGCCCGAACTCATCCTGCAAACTGATCAAGGCGGGGATCTCCTCGCGGCATGGTGGGCACCAGGTGGCCCAGAAGGTGATCAGCCGCACCTTGCCCTTATAGTCGTCGCTGTCAGTGAGCACGCCATCGGTCACCATGGGCAGGACAAAATGCGGTACCATACGCGCCTGGGCCGAGCGCGGCCCGATCAAGAACAGCAGGGCGAGCAGCCCGACGAAGAGCACCCCCCGCCAGGGCCGATCTTTTCCTTGTACTTTCAGCATAAATTCCTTCCTCAACAGGATGCGGCCCGCCCCGCGCTTCTCGACCACCTGTTACAAACCGCCAACAAACTACGATGCATGGCCTTCAGTGCAGACCAACTATATACCATCATTTCCAGGCCACGACAAAAAAAATGACCCATTCGACGCATTCCAGCCCTGAATTTGTAAAAATCCTTACCCCGCCTGGCACGGCCGGCGCACCAACTCACCCCGGGCACTGATCACCACTTCCTCGCAAGCCATCGACTGGCCGGCCCTTTTCATGGCCTCGGTGACGATCATCCTCATGGCGGAACAGCAGGGCACCTCCATGATGGCCAGGGTGAGGCTCTTCAGCCCGGCGCTGGCAAAGATGTCGGTGAATTTCTGAATGTAGGCCTCAGCGTCGTCAAACTTGGGGCACCCCACCAGCACCACGCGACCGGGCAAGAGATCCCTATGAAAATGGGGATAGGCGAACGGTGTACAGTCAGCAGCCACCAGCAGATCAGCGCCCTGTAGGAATGAGACCGAGGGCGACACCAGGCGGATCTGGATGGGCCAATGGCCCAGGGCCGACCCGGTGGCAACCGAGGCCAGGCCGCTTGTCGGCCGGTTGGCCTGCTGACATGGGGTCAGAGGCTTGATTGGTTCAAAATCGCCCGAACCACAAGCACAGTTCGGCGTGGGCGGCATCTGCTCCCGGACCGCCGCCTGCTGGCTGGCCAGCATCGCCTCCACGGCCTGGTAATCGAAATCCTCGGCCTCGCGTTCCACGATCCTGAGCGCCCCACGCGGACACTCGCCCAGGCAAGCGCCCAGGCCGTCGCAATACCGGTCGCCGATGACGCGGGCCTTGTTGTCCACGATCCGCAGGGCCCCTTCGGCGCAGGAGAGGATGCACTTGCCACAGCCGTCGCACAAGGCCTCGTCGATTTCAATAATTTTCCTGAACATCTTCATATACCTTCTCCGTCCATGCGTTAACGCGGCAACGCTTCATGCCGCATGCAATGTATTTCTGGCCAAAGCGCGGCCACTCTCGGTAAGAAAAGCTCGCTCGATCCGTCGGGCCAACTCCTCCGTCGCCAATGGTGAGGCTGCCTGCTGCCGCTCCTCCAGGTTCACCAGCATATCGGCGTCGTAGACCACCTTGAAGTTGACGCTGTCGCCGGGTCTGGCCTGGTGGTGATGGCTGATGATGTCACACACCTCGTCGATCAACTTCGTCTCCGCCCCAAGACCAACGAGAATCTTCCGGGCCACGGGCGGCCCTTCCCGATGCTGGTATCTGGGCGCGGAGCTGTTGAACTTGCGCTCACCCTCCTTGATACCGATGTCGTGCAGATAGGCGGTAACCAGCACCACGGCCAGATCGCATTGCTCCACGGCCGCAAGCTGCTCGGCAAAGCGGGCCACTCTGGTGGCGTGACCGATGCGCCTGAAGTCGGCGCCAAAGTAGCGCTTCATCTCCAGGGCCACCCGCTCCTTCAGCAACTCCTTCTTCTTGGCCGCCAGTTCCGGCGGCAAACCACCGAGGCACTGTTCCGCGTAGGGGCAATAAGAGGCGCAGCCGAAGTCAATGCGGGGATTGACCATCCTTTGGCCACACTTTACGCACGGCCGGGTGGAATCATCCTTGAAAAACTCTACCGTGTTGCCGCACTTGGGGCAGGAGGCCTCGAAGATGGCGGCCTCATCCCAGTAGCGACTGTCCTGTCCAGGGCATTTCATGGCTTTCCTCCCTGCCTGCTTGCGCTATTTGTACCCTGCCATACCAAGATAAGCATGATCGCGGCCTGGTGCCGGGGACCAGCAGTCGCCCCCCGCACCAGGCCCCTTTTCCTTAACCAAGAATCGTCTTCAGGTCCGCGTCCGCCGTGGTGGTGGGCTTGATGTCGAAGTTCTTCACCAGGACCTCAAGCACATTGGGCGTGATAAAGGCCGGCAGACTCGGTCCAAGCCTGATATCCTTGACCCCCAGCGACAACAGGGTCAACAGAATGGCCACAGCCTTCTGCTCATACCAGGAGAGAATAATCGACAGCGGCAGATCGTTCACCCCGCACTCAAAGGCGTTGGCCAGGGCCACGGCGATCTGGATGGCCGAGTAGGCGTCGTTACACTGGCCGATGTCCAGGAGCCGCGGGATGCCGCCGATGTCGCCCAACTGCTGGTCAAAGAAGCGGAACTTGCCGCAGGCCAGGGTCAGCACCATGCAATCGGCCGGAATCTTCTCCACCAGTTCGGTATAGTAGTTGCGGCCCGGCTTGGCGCCGTCGCAGCCGCCCACCAGGAAGAAGTGACGGATGGCCTTGCTCTTCACTGCCGCGATCACCTTGTCGGCCACGGACAGCACCGTGTTGCGGCCAAAACCCACCAAAACCGAGCCCTTGTCCGTATCCTCGGTAAACCCGGGCATGGCCAGGGCCTTGGCAATGACTGCACTGAAATCCTTGTTCACCACATGGGTCGTGCCCGGCCACCCCACCAGGCCGGTGGTGAAAATGTTATCCGCATAGGACGCCTGCGGTTTCTGCAGGCAGTTGGTGGTCATGAGGATGGCGCCGGGGAACAGCGGAAACTCCTTGGCCTGATTCTGCCAGGCCGTGCCAAAATGACCATAAAAATGCGGGTATTTCTTCAGCCCAGGATAGCCGTGGGTGGGCAGCATCTCGCCGTGGGTATAAACGTTGATCCCCTTGCCCGCGCTCTGCACCAGAATGGTCTCCAAATCCTTCAGATCATGGCCGGAAACCAGAATGGCCTTGCCCTTCTTGGCGCCCAGCGGCACCGAAGTGGGCACTGGATGGCCGTAGGTGGTGGTGTTACCGGCATCCAGCAGTTCCATGGCCCGCAGGTTGATCTGCCCGCACTTCATAGCCAGGGCCACGCAGTCGTCCACGGTGAGATCGGTGCGCAGGATCCCGGCCAGGGCCTCCTGCACAAAGGCGTAGACCGCCTCGTCCTCCTGGCCCAGAATCTTGGCGTGATCGGCATAGGCGGCCACGCCCTTCAACCCGAAAAGCAGGGTATGCTTGAGGCTGGTGACGTCAACATTGTCGCCGCCGGGCTTGATCTCGACCTTCTCACCCTGGCTGACCAGAGCAGCCATGGTGTCGGCCGGGGTGAAATTGGCCGCATCCTCGGTGAAATCGACCTTGCCGCCAGCGGCTTTAACCGCTGCCTTTAACCGTTCACGCAATTCCACGGTCCGCCGGATGAGGGCGGCAAAGCGCTCGTTGTCGAAGTTGACGTTGGTCAGCGTCGAAAAGATGCCCTCACAGATAAAAAGATTAACCTCCGGGTCGCTGCACCCTACCCGCCGCCCCTCGACCGCGAAGATCGACAACCCCTGCAGGGCAAAAATGAATAGATCCTGCAGGGCGGACAGATCGGCCTGCTTGCCGCAGACGCCGAGGGTGGTGCATCCGGTTCCCTTTGCCGTTTGCTCGCACTGATAACAAAACATGAAGTCCTCCTTGATACAGATTATTGACCAGCCAAAGGTTCTATAAAGCTTCCTGCATGCCGTTAAGCATGAAACCAGTATAGCTGATCCACACAGGAACCCTTTGACTTAGATCAATTTCAAATATTTTTTACTTTTCTTCCGACCCGCTGCCCGGCATCCCCCCACAAAAGCGGGCAAAACGTTGCCAAACATGCTACCATGGCCTCCATTGACAGGGCCGCCCCGTTGCCGACGCCGGAGCAGGCGCGCCCAGCCCTTGCTTGGATTTCACTATGGCCTTCGCAACTATCCTCATCATCTGCGCTTACCTCATCGGATCCGTGCCTGTGGGGCTTCTGCTCGGCAAATGTTTCGGCGTGGATGTCCGCAAGAGCGGCAGCGCCAACATCGGCGCCACCAACGTCAGCCGGGTGCTGGGTAAAAAGATAGGCCTATTGACCCTGGTGGGTGATGCGGCCAAGGCTATCCTGCCCATGGCACTGGCCGCCGGACTGCTTGCCGGCCAACCTGACAAGGAACTGGTTATCCTCGGCTGCGGCGGGGGTGCCTTTCTTGGCCACCTCTTCCCAATCTATCTCCGCTTCCGGGGCGGCAAGGGGGTGGCCACGGCCCTGGGCGTCTTCCTCTACCTGCAACCGCTGGCCGTGCTGGCAGCCCTTCTTGTCTTCTTGATCATCATGTGGCGCTGGGGTTATGTCTCGGCCGGATCCCTAGCCACCTCGGCCCTCATGCCTGTAGTCCTTTTTTTCCTGGGCGCCGGCCAAGAGCAACTGCTGCTGGCCACAGCCATCGCCATCTTGATCTGGGTCAAACATCGTGCCAACATCAGCCGGCTGCTGCGAGGGGAAGAGTCCAAGTGGGGAAAGGCGCGGGAGGCTGCCCATGGATAGCGGGCAGTGGGAGAAAATCATTGCGGCCAAGGAACTTCTCGGCCTGGGCGACCGCGCATCCCTTGCCGACATCAAACGCGCCTATCGCCGGCTGGCGAAAAAACACCACCCAGACGCAACGAAAAATCATGTCGATCAACAAGAAACCGCCGACTTCCTGCGTCTTACCGAGGCCTACCAGACACTGCTGGACTATTGCGCCCAGTACCGGTTCCCTTTGACCCGGGACGAGGGCGGCAACGGGGTGGAGTCGGAGGATTGGTGGATGGACCGCTTCGGCCACGACCCCCTATGGGGTAAAGCCAAACGTTGACACCATCCCGACCGCCGCCCTGATCAACCAAGGTTCTGATTAATGGTGACCTTGGCCTTCTGCCGCAGGTTGTTGAGCCAGCCGGTCATGATCTGCAGCCGCTTCTCCTGCTCCACCGAGCGCCTTATCTCAGCCTCGCTGCCTGCCAGTTGACCCGGGTCCGCCGCCTGCTTATCCTTGAGCACAAACACGTAAAAGCCGTCAGGCTGGGTGAGGATATTCTCCGGCCATGGGTTGGCAGTGGTCAGGGCAAAGCCTGTTGCCATCAGCTCCATCGGTACCCCGGCGGGTGGCGGTTCGACCCGGGTGAAAAACGGGGTTTCCATAAGCTTTACCCCGCGCTTTTCCGCTTCTGCCGCCAGGCTGCCGCCCGCCTTGCCCACGGCCAGCAGCGCGATGGCGTCTTCCTGGGCCAGTTGGCTGGCCTGCGCCACGACAAAATCCTTCGTCACCCGTTCCCGCACCGCCGCCAATTCGGGCACCGCCGGCGCCTGTTCGTCAACAACAAAGAGAATGACGAACTCCTGGGTACCTTCGATCAGTGAACTCAATTCACCCTTTTTGAGTTTGAAAAGTTCGCCCAGCAACTGCTCCCGCCCCTGGAAGGGAGCCACCGGCTGCCTGCGGCTAAAAAAGTCGGTCTCCGTAAGGGTTACCCCGCTCTTTTTGCCGTACTCCTCCATGCTGCCGGCCATGATGAGTTGCTCGTAGGCCTCGCTGGCCGCCTTGTAGGCCAAGTCGCGGCCCTCGGTCTTCAGCAGGGTCGCCTCGATTTCACCCCGCACCTCGCCCAATTCCTTGACATGAGCGGCCTGGATCTCCTCAAGTTTAATAAGGTGAAACCCGAAAGCGGTCCGCACCACCTCACTCGTTTCCCCGACCTGCAAGGCAAAGGCCGCGTCTTCAAAGGGTGGCACCATCTGCCCGCGCCCGAAGAAACCCAGGTCACCGCCGCGACTGGCCGAGCTGTCCGCGGAGTTTGCCTTGGCCAGGGTGGCGAAATCCTCACCCTTTTTAAGCCGCGCCAGCAGAGCATCGGCCTGCTTGCTCTTGGCGGCCAGGATCTCGGGGCTGTCATGCTGGTCGGCACGGATGAGAATGTGGCGGACGCGCCGCTTCTCGGGCAACTCAAAGCGGGCCTGGTTCGCCTCGTAATAGGCCTCCACCGCCCCGGCGGCCAGGTTGGCGCCCTTGCCCGATAGCGCAAAGGGAAACAACAGATAGCGCACCTTCAGCCGCGGCTCGGTCTTATACTCCTCCTGATGTTCGGCGAAGAAGGCGGCCAAGGCCTCGTCGGTCACCTTGACCTTGCCCTGATAACCCTTGGCCTGCAGGGCCAGATACTGCAACTTGATCTTGCCCATGACATAGTCATAGCGGTCCTGGATCTCACGAGGCACGACCGTGACAAAGGCGCCAAGCTGGCTCATCACCTTGGCCGTCAACATGTCGTTGCGCATGGAGGCCTCGAAATCCGTGATCGACAACCTGGAGGCGGCCAACTGCTTCTGATAACGCTGCAAGTTAAAGACCCCGCCTACCCGAAAGACCTCCATGGCCTGAATCTTTTCCTGCACCTCCACATCGTTGACCACGATGCCCATCTCGCTGGCCCCCTGCAACAGGAGCTGCCGCTGGATCAGATCCTCGCGCACCCGGCTGCGGAAGCTGCCGTCCTGCAACAGCTTCTCAGGCACATCCCGACCGGTCTGTTCCTTGTAGCGCTTAACGCTTTCCTCGTAGGCCCGCTTGAACTGTGCTATGGAAATGTTCGCTCCGTTGACCGTGGCCACCGTGTTCTTGCTGCCGCTCTCGTAGCTGCCCACGCCCCAGAAGATGAAAACCAGGGCGATAATGACTACCGTGACCTGCAAAAATTTGGACTGTGCTTGCTTACGAAAAAAATGCAGCATGACGCTTCTCGCTCCTTATCATTATCATGGCCCCGCTCTGATCCCGCCGCAAAACGGCCCTGTCCAGACGACTAAAGTCGCTATGGTACGTTGTTTGCCGGCCGTCGTCAACAGCTTTCCAGGTCTGGACAACGGCGGCCATAAGCCTCCCCGGCCTGGCTCAGACCTCGGCCAGATTGCGGCCAGTGGCCAGGTTGACCACTAGCGGCACATCAAGGGCGGTCACCGTCTCCATGGCCTGGCGCACCAAGGCTGACACCGTAGCCTCTTCCCCGGCCACCACCTCAAAGACCAGCTCATCGTGAATCTGTAGCAGCATGCGGGTCGCAAGCCCGGCCTGCTTCAGGCAATGGTCCACCTCAAGCATGGCCAGCTTGATAATATCAGCGGCCGTGCCCTGAATAGGGGTGTTGATGGCAGTGCGCTCGGCGAACTCCCGCATCGCCTTATTGGAACTTGCCAGTTCGGGCAGGGGGCGGCGGCGGTGAAACAGGGTGGTGACATAGCCCTGCTCCTGGGCCTGGCGGACAATATCGGTCATGTAGCGCTTCACCCCGGCATAAAGGTCGAAGTAGCGCTCGATGAAGGTGGCCGCCTCCTTGCGGCTCAGGTGCAACTGGCCAGCCAGGCCAAAGGCGCTCATACCGTAAACAATGCCAAAGTTGATGGTCTTGGCCACCCGCCGCATCTCCGGGGTGATAAAGCCAGGATTCACCCGGAAAATCTCGGCCGCGGTGCGACTGTGGACATCCTGGCCCTCGCGGAAGGCCGTAAGCAGGGCCGGATCCTGGGAATAATGGGCCAGAACCCGCAGATCGATCTGGGAATAGTCGGCCGAGAGAAAGATGCATCCCTCTTCCGGCACAAAGGCCTGCCGGATGCGCTGTCCCTCCGGGGTGCGGATGGGGATGTTCTGCAGATTGGGGTTGCTGCTCGACAGCCGACCGGTGGCGGTGATGGTCTGATTGAATGAGGTGTGCACCCGGCCGCTAACGGGATCCATCAGTTCCGCCAATTTGTCGGCATAGGTGGATTTCAGTTTGGAAAGGTTGCGGTGCCTTATGACCGCGGCCGGCAGCTCGTGATAACCGGCCAGCTTCTCCAGCACCTGTACGTCGGTGGAATAGCCGGTCTTGGTCTTGCGGCCCTGCGGCAATTTCAGTTTCTCAAACAGGATCTCGCCAAGCTGCCTGGGGGAGTTGATGTTGAACGCGGTGCCGGCCAGGGCGAAGATGTCATGTTCCAACTGCTGCAACTGGTCGCCAAACTCCGCGGACATGCGGACGAGCACGGTTGGGTCCACCCGGATGCCGGCCTGCTCCATCTCGACCAGTACCGGCACCAGGGCCATCTCCATGTCCGCGAACAGCGGCCAGAGACCATTTTGTTCAAGCTGGGGCCGGAACTTCCGCCAGAGCAGCAAGGTGGCCAGGCCGTCCTCGCAGGAATAGGGGCAGGCCGCGGCCACCGCCACATGGACAAAACTGTCGTCCCGCTTATCGCCGCCGGTCACCTCCTTATAAGAGGTCAGCCGCTTGCCCAGAAGTTCCCCGGCCAGCTCGTCGAGCCCATGGGAGCGACGGGAGGAGTCGAGCAGATAGGAGGCAATCATGGTGTCCCACAGCGGCCCGGCCAAATTCACCCCCTGGCCGCGCAGCACACCATAATCAAACTTCAGGTTGTGGCACACCTTGGGGAGATCCTTGTTCTCCAGAAAGGGGCGCAGGGCGTCGAGGACTTGGGCCTCAGGCAGTTGACCCGGCTGCAGGGCGCCGTCCGCGGTCTTGTGGCCCATGGGAATGTAGAAGGCCTGGTCATCGTCCACGGCCAGGGAGAGGCCGACCAGGCCGGCGCTCCTGGTATTCAGGGAGTCGGTCTCCGTGTCCAGGGCGAGCACGGTGGCCTTTTTGAGCAGGCCGAGAAGCGTATCCAGGTGCGCGACACTGTCCACCAGTATGAAGCCGGCCGTATCCATGCCTGCCCGCGGCGCCACCTCCTCCTTCAGCAGCCGGGAAAACTCCAGCTCGGTGTAGAGAGCCCGCAGCTTGTCCGCGTCCGGGGGGGGCAGGCGGTAGGCGGCAAGTCCGGCCGGCACGCTGACATCCTCCTTCAGGCGAATGAGATCTCGGGAGAGAAAGGCAAGCTCGCGATTGCCGGCCAGTTTCTCCTGCATCTTTACCGACCCGGCCTCGGCCAGATGGCTGTACAACCCCTCCAGGTCGTTGAACTGATTGATAAGCTTCTCGGCCGTTTTGGGCCCCACCCCGGGCACGCCGGGAATGTTATCCGAGGAGTCGCCGATGAGGGCGAAGAGATCGAGGAGATGCTCCGGCCCCACCTGGTACTTAGCCCGCACCGCAGCCGGGTCCATGAGCCGGTCGCTCATCGGATCCCACACGCTGACCCGGTCGGAGACCAGTTGCAGCAGATCCTTGTCCCCGGAAACCACTACCACCGGGGTATTGTCACGCCCCAAGACCCGGGCGGCGGCGGCGAGGAGATCATCGGCCTCCACCCCCTGCTCCTCGAGGCAGAGGATATTGTGGGCCGCCACCACCTGCTTGATGTAGGGAATCTGCGGCGCCAGATCTTCCGGCATGGGCGGCCGGTTGGCCTTGTATTCCTTATAGAGCGCGTGCCGGAAGGTGGGCCCCTTCAGGTCAAAGGCCACGGCCAGATACTGGGGGGCCTTTTCCCGGATCACCCGCAGCAGGATATTGGTGAAGCCATACACCGCATGCGTCGGCAGGCCGTGGCGATTGGAAAGCGGGGAGATGGCATGGTAGGCGCGATAGATATAGGCGCTGCCATCAATGAGAAAAACCGGGGCTTGGTCGGACATGGCGCGATTCTACCAACCCCCCGCCCCTTTGGCAATCGGCTTCAGGCCAGGGCCGGATTTTTGCACCGGCGGCCGCGCGGCCGTGACAATTGACGGTTCCGCGAAATATCATATCGGCTGCAAACGCTTGTTCTCGTTTTCCGCTGCCGCGCCTTGTCAATTTTATACTATAGAATCAGCAAGTTGCTCACACAATTAGGCGTAATTCCTTTTTGGCACGGTATTTGAATTACCTTACCTTGACACGTAAGGCAAGCAGCAGGGGACCGGCAGGTTTATTGCTTGCAAACCACCTTGCCGGCTCAGTTGCAACTTCAATGAGGAAACGCGGATGGAAAAGAAATCAGCAAAAGATCTGGCCCTGGCGGCAATCAGCCTTGCCGCCTCCCTTGACGACAAACTGCAAATGAACGTAATTTATCGTGTGACCTTGCTGGTGGTTACCGTTGTCCTGTTGTTCACAAATCGTTATTAAGGCCGCAACCAACTAAAAAGAGAGGAAAAGATGATCAACGCAAATCATGACAAGGTACTGGCGCAAAATGCCATGGACAGGTTACTCGTCGATTTCCTGATCCGGGAGCAGGTGTTAGAGGCGGTACGGGTGACCCAGATTACCCGCCTGGACGGTGACAACCCTTGCTGGTATCTGTGGACCGAGGACAACCGGGGGGTCTATAAACTGGAACTGAAGGATGTCGGCCAGGTGCTCTGTGGCGGGCATGCGCTTGCCAAGCCTTTGCTGGCGATGGAGGCGGATTTCGTTCTCCAATATCTTCCCTTTGCCGAGGCGCCCGCCGCCCGCCCCATGACCAGGTTACAGGCGCCAGGGGTGAGCAAAAGGTACAGTGGGGCGCAACCATCCTTGGGATTGGCCGGAAAAAATAACGAGGTCGGGGCATAGGAGCGTCAAGTGGAACAAGCAGCAACAACGCAACATAACAACCAGCGCCTCATGGTGATTGATGATGAAAAACCGGTTGGCGCCATGTTGAAAATCATGCTTGAGAACAGTGGCTATGAGGTCACCGTGGAGTCAAATGGGGCCGCGGCCCTGAAAATCTTTCGCGGCAAGGCCCGCAATTTTGACCTGGTGATCACCGATCTGGTGATGCCCGGCCTGTCGGGCTTTGATATTGCCAGGGAATTTCGGTTGATCCGGCCGAGTGTCCCGATCATCATGTGCTCCGGCGGTGATCCCTTTTTTTCACGGGAATATGCCACCGCCGGGATACAAGCCTATGTCATGAAACCCTTTAGCTGCAAAGAGTTGACGCAAACCATCAGGCATATCCTGGATGGCAAGAAGAGGCTGGGGCTTCTGACAACCGCGGGCAATTGTGGCGGGTCATCCCGCCAAGAGGTTTAAAGCGGGTCACCTGTCTGGACATCAGTTATCGTAATTATCGCGGCGGGCCGGGGGAGCACCGGGGTGGGCTCCTTCGGCCCGAGGCGGGCAAGCTGCATTGTTATCTTGAATTGAGCACCGGCATTATACTTGCGCCCTTGCTGCTGTCGTGGCGGCCACCAGCCGCATCCCTCCCAAAAATATTTATTTTAAAGGTTCGCCGCTGCCGGCCGATAAGTAAGGTAAGGAAGAAATGTGTCTGCTACTAAATATATTTTAAATTGGTTATGCAGTAAGCAGGGCTGTACTGCCAGTCCACAGAGAGAACATTATGAAACTTGGCAATCTTTTCACATCCATCAAAACCGAAAGCAAGCCCCAGACGCCCCTCAAAAAGGCGGAAACCATCGCTGCTCCCCAAAGCTCTCCGGCCCAAGCACAGGCGACGGATCGGGTGGAGTTGTCCGGCAACTCCATGGACGTGCGGAAAATGAAGGGAATCCTGCTGAATACCCCGGACGTGCGCCTGGAAAAGGTGCAGGCCCTGCAAGAGCAGATCAATAACGGCGCGTATCAGGTCGACCCGTATAAGGTGGCGGACAAGATGCTCACTGCTCTGCTCTCCGAACAGGTTCCGGTCATTTAAAAAGGTCGCGGCCCCTTTCTTTACCCTACTCTACCTGAAAGGCGATATCGTAATGGGCTGGATCAAGCAGCAGTTGCTTGGCGAGTCGCTTTTCCGCGTTCAGGGCCACGGGCCCCAAAAGGTTGGCGGTGATCTTCAACTTCTCGGCGCGTGACAGGTTAAGGATGAGTAAAAACTCGGGAACCTGGCTGGCCGTCAACCCCAACTCCTGTCGGTCCGCCCCGGCAAGTGGCGGACAATAGGCCGTATCCACTGTTGCGGCCGGGACCACCACAAAGGCCAGATCACCATTCTCCAGGGACTGGAGCCAAAAAAATACCGACCCAGGGCCATGGGGCCGCAAGACAAAGCGCCTGGCCTCTGGAAATCCCAGGACCGGGCTGACCATACGGATTACCTGGTCAGAATCGACCTCTATCTCGCCAAACCGCTTCGTCATCACCTTGAAACGAGCGGCCATTTCCCCGCCGCCGTTAGTGGTATCAACCATCCTGGTCATGCTATCGTGCATTACCTCAGCCATCGTTACTCTCCGTTTTCCTTAGCGCCCGCCTTGCTGCCCGCCATCCCACCCAACAAACCACCTTTACCGGGCCCTTGCCAGACCGCCCCGGCCAAGCTATCGGCCAGAGCGGCCGGATCGGTCGGGGCTTCCAGGGCGGCACGCCGGTTTTCATCGAGAATAGACCGGTAGACCTCCTCGCGGTGGACCCGCACACGGCCGGGTGCTTCCACGCCCAGCTTGATCTGCCCGCCCTTGACCTCCAGCACCCGAACCGTTATCTCGTTGTCAATGACAATGGCCTCTCCAACCTTTCGCGAAAGAATCAGCACGACCTTAGCCCTCCCTGGCGCAGTCGGAATTGAAGCTATCAGCAGTCAGCTTTTAGATTTTTTTTGGCTGAAAGCTGATCGCTATAAATAATCCATCAGGCTCAGCTTCATGGCCTTGGCCGTGGCGTTTAAGGCCGCCTGAAAGGCCGTCTGCTTGGTGGCGAGGTCGCCCAGAACCTTTACAAGATCGACATCCTCCCGCTGCGAGAGGTTGCCAGTGGATACCAATTCGAGGCTCGTGAAAATTTCCCGCTGGGAGTCAATCCGGTTGGAACGGGTACCGAAATCAGACACCACGTTGCTGATATGGCTGAAAGCCACATCGAAATTGGCCAGGGAGCTCTGGATGGCCGCCACCTGCAGATCATCCCCGCGCATCCCCACGGCCTGGAGAAAATTACTCGAATCATTAGACAGGGTAAACCCGTAGCGGGCTGGATCACTGCTGGCAATCTGCAGAAAACCGTTAGTGTCCCAGGAGGCTTGCAGCCCGGGGATACCGTTGATTTTGTCGGCCATGCTGTTCAAGCTGTCGGTAGTCGGATCGATACCGATCTGGATCGTGAGTGGCCGTGGCGGGTAATAAGCCTTATCCGTAACCGTCACCGTAAAGTTGCCTGCCACCACCTCGGCTTCAGTCGCCAGGCCGGTCCCGCCTGTTGCCAATGTAACTCCGCGGTCCGTTGCCTGGTTTTTACCGGTGGCAACCGTATAGTCCTGCGCAAGTAACGCGTTCTTGAGCTTGGTGAAGGCATCGAACACACCGGTATCCATCAGGCTGGTCTGGCCGTTTCTCCCAACCGCCAGGGTGCTGCTGCGGCCCACCTTTATCTCCAGGTCACTAACCTGGTCACCGGTATAGCGCACCGAGCCGTCCTGCCTGGCCACGTCATCCACCACGATCAACCCGTCGTCGGCCACGTCATCGAGTTCGCCGGTCACCGCCTGGCCTCCCGCCAGACCGATGGCCGCGAGTCCCCCATCCCCAGCCAGAGACGTTGCTATAGAAAAAACTTTATCCGAGGAAAACTGCAATGACCCGAAATAGACTTGGTCCTGCGCAACATTCAGTGCGGAGTTGATATGGGTGACCTGCTCACCGTTATCCGAGGTCTCGACATGGAGATTGCGGCCATCGGTGACAGACAACAGCAAACGCCCACCGTTGTCCCGGGTGGCGACCACACCGGTTACAGCCTGTTGAGCATTGATGGCCGCCATCACGACATTATCCCTGTCTTCCGCCACCACGGTTGTGGCACCGGCAAAGATGTCCACGTTGTTGATGAAGAGATCGCCGGCCCCGATGGTGCCACCCTCCACACCGGCCGCGGCCAACTGGAAAACAGGCACGGCCGTGGCCCACACCCCGGTTTCATCCGCCATGAGGTTTATTGCCGTTGCCTTGGCCTCGGCCGAGGCGTTGGCCAAAACGTCGGACAGGCCATCAACCGCTGTGGCGCCCACGGCCAGACCATTGATAACCAGATCGCCGGCCGTAAGACTCGCTGGCGTCATAGTGCTACCGTTAACCCTATACCCCTGCACCCTGTCCACCATGAATGGGGCCGGCTCAGCGTTGGTATAGCCGGTCGTCCGATAACCGCCGAAGACATACTTGCCAGTGGTCTGGGTGTTGCCAAGCACCACCGCCAACTCCAACAGATTCTTCACCTGCGGAGCAATATTGGCCCGATTTTCGGCGTTCACCGTGCCGGTGGACTGCGCCACGGCAAGAGTGCGGGCGCTGGTCAGCAAACCCTTAATCTGCGAAAGTGCGCTTTCCGAGGCCATGACGATATCCTGGCCGTAGTTCAGATTTTCCTGATACTGCTGGACCTCCGCAATGTTGCTGCGCAGTCCCAGCACCCCGACCAGATTGACGGGATCATCCGAAGGCGCCGACATCTCCTTGCCTGATGAAATTTTCTGGTTCACGTTCTGCAACGAAGCGGCCAGCTTGTTCAGGTTGAAGATCGCGTTGCGGTTAATGGACTGCATGGTGGGACGCATGGCTATCTCCCTATCTTTGCAGGCTGTTCATCAGGGTATCCAACATCTGATCCGCGGTGGCGATCAACTTGGCGGCCGCGGTATAGGCCTGCTGATATTTAATCAGATTAGCCATCTCCTCGTCCAGGGAAACACCGGAAATGGCATCCCGCATGTCGTTGAGCTGCTTGGAAAGCTGGGTATTCAAATCCAGGTCGCGCTGCAGGCTCTGCACATGGGCGCCGACCTTACCGACCAGGGAGTTATAAAAACCGTCAAGACTGGTGATATCGCCGTTGGCAAACTGCACCTCCTCCTTGAACTGCAGCCCGGCGAGGCCAAGGGCATTGACATTGTCGCCCGCGAGAATCTCGCCCCGGGCTCCCACCTTGCCAGCGGCCACCTTGGCCGCATCCTGCGCCAGGGTGTCGTTGACCGCAATGGTGGAGACGTCGTGGCCGGCAAAAAAGGTATTGAGGCCGACCACCTGCAGGATGTTGGCAGTGTCATTGGCAAAGGCGAACTGGATGCCGGTTGCGGGCCTGATCTGCAGCGTGTTGCCTTCCACCGCCGCCGTGATCCAGGCCGGTCCGCCGCTGGTATTGGTTATTGCCACGTTGATGGCGTCAGCTACGTCCTGCAGGGTATAGACCCGGTCGAGCGGCACGGTGACCGGCTTCGGTAACAAGGGGGCGCCGTTTTCACCATAAAGCCAGATATCGAGAGTGCCGTTATCCGTGGTCAGCTCCTTGCCGTATGGAAAACCCAGAAGCGCGGCGCGCACCCCGCCCGGATTGTCGAAGCTGTAAGTGAAGTTGCCGTCGTTGACCGTATCGCCGCTGTAAAGCCCGCCGCCCATGCCAAGTTGCGTGAGGAAGGTGTCGGTGGGCCCGGCGCTGACCGAAAACTCCTCGCCAGAAACCAGGGTAAGCTGGCCGGTGTTGTGGCTGGCGTCAGCCCCCGTGGCACCGTTGGCCAGGGCCAGTTTCGCATCCGTTGCATCAATACCGGCAATGGTGATGGACGACTGATCGCCACCATTGGTGTTGCGCAGGACGACGGCATCCACAGCCCCGCCGTTGGTCCCATCGCCTACCGCCGCCGTAAGACTCATGTCCGGCGCCCTGGTCGGGTCGAGATTGTAGGCAGCAATGGCGGCATTAATGGCCGCCACCACGTTGGTCGCGGTGGCATTGGCCGATTCCGCCGCCCCGGCCGTGTAGGAAATTGCCATGCCGTTCACCGAGAAGGCTACGGTTTCGCCGGCCGCCAGGCCGGTCACCGCGCCGCCGGCCGTCAGGGTGGTCAACCGGGCGGTGACGGAATTCAACGCCGTGTTAACCGCATACACCGCATTGGCCGCCTTGGTCATGGCCAGACCATGTACCGCCACCCCCCCATCAATGGCGCCGATATCCCGGTCGTTGATCCGCAAGGTATTGGCAACGATATCGGTGGTTGCCTGGGTCGCATCTATTGTGGTGGTGAGGATCGCGGCGTTCTCCGCCACCGAGGCGCCGGTAAGGGTTGTGGAAAAGGCGTTGGAGCCAACCCCTTGGGAATGCAAGCGGTTTACCTCCAGGATCAACGAGGTGGCGAAGGAATCGAGCTGGCCCATGATATTATCCGGATTATCCGATATCAAGTCGTTGTATACCGCCAGCCAGCCGCCCACCTTGCCACCCAGGTCCGCCCCGGCACCGATAGTCAGGCGCATGTCCTGGCCATCGGGGGTCTGGTTAACCCACTGGATCTGGCCATTGGATAGTTCGAGGCGACTTGACTGGGTGGCGTCCACCAGGGGATGACCGTCGGCCAGCAGAATGGAATAGGCGCCACTTTCCTTATTCTCGAAATAGGTGATATCGAGAAAACTGGCGAGTTCCTCGACCAGGCCGTCTCGCTGGTCACGCAAGTCGTTGGATGTTCTGCCCGGACTCTCACTGGTGGTAATCTGCACATTGAGGCCGGCAATTTTCTGGGTGAGAGAGTTGATCTCGGTGATGGCGGAGTCCAATTGCACGCCCAGATTGTAACGTATTTCAACGATCTGCGTGTAGGCCTGCCCCATATGGTCCTGCAGCAACTGGCCGGTCTGGACCACGGTTTGCTTGGCCGACAGATTCTCCGGGTTGTTGGCCAGGTCCTGCCAGCTCTGCCAGAATTTGTTCATCAGGTCGTTGAGACCTTGGCCCGAGGTCTCGTTGAACAGGGCCTCCACCACACGCATGGCATCCTGCTGGGCCTCGGTATTACTCTGGGTGGACTGCTGCCCGACCAGACGCTGGGTCATGAACTGATCAAACTGCCGCAGAATACTGTCAGGCCGTACCCCGTTGCCGACCTGGCCCACCGAACTGGGGCTCGACTCCCGGCCGGAAAGGGTCAGAATCTGCCTGGAGTAGCCCGGCGTATCGACGTTGGCCACGTTGTTGGCGGCCACCTGAATGGAAAGCTGGTGGGCCAGCAAGGCCTCCTTGGCAATATCAAGAACCGCGTTGATACTGGGCACGGTTACACCTCCCGGCTGAGAACACAGGGGCCGGTGGTGGCCTTCAGAACTCCGCCGCCCGCCAGATATCCCGTTTGCTGCCGACCGCTGTCGACGAACAGGGCCATGGCATCGCCCAGAAAGGAGAGGGTCTCCTTGACGAAACGCTGGTTCACCAGGTTGTTGGATACAATCTCCTGGCGCAGCCCCGCCCATTCCTGGCACAAGGCCTTGAAACGGCGCGCCTCGTCACCATGGAACAGTGAGGCAAGGCTGGCAAGCCCCGCCGGCCCGACCTGGACGCCCCCCCTGAGCCTGGCCATGCTCGCCCCCAGTTCATGGTCCAGGCGCTGCAGGCTGGCGAGCAGTTCCTCCTTGGTCCCGACCTGGCGCATAAGGAGCGTCACATCCATGCCCGCGATGGCAACGCGCTCCGTTGCCAGGATATCTAGAAACTGTCGCGAGAGGGCAACGCCCTCGGCCAGGGCCACGAGCATCCTGGCCTGTTCGGTCTGATCGCCTGATGTAACAAGTGTTTCCATGGTCATGCTCACTTCTTGCTATAAGGTAAAATCTGGCCGGAAAGCTGCCGGAAAAGAAGATCGCCAAACCCCATGCCTTTGCCCTGAGCCAGGTTGTCGGCCAGGGCGGCATCATGCATACCCTGATACATTTCCGTGGCATGGCTCTGGGGAAACAGCCCATCCTTGGGCACCGTATCCCGCATGAGTTTCAGCATCTGCCGCAGGATGATGGCCTCGAAGTCGGTGCACGCCTTATGCAGTTTCGCCTCTTTGACGTTATCGGCCGCGTCGGCCCGCGGCTTGAGCCCTATTGTGGCTATTGGCTTGCTCTCCATAAAAAATTCCTCTCAGACCAAGGTGCTGCCTCAGATGATCACCAGTTCAGCCATGAGGGCGCCCGCCGCCTTGATCGACTGGAGGATGGCGATCATGTCCCGCGGGGTGACCCCCACCGAGTTCAGGGCTCTTACCACCTCACCCAGGGAGGCCCCCTCATTCAAGGTAACCAGCTTGTTGTCCTGGCCCGGCACAACCAACGGCTGCTCCTTGGCCTGGCCCGGCCCAATGCGCAGACTAAGCTTGCCGTGGGAAAGGGCCAGTTGTTTCAACCGGACATTCTCGCCCATGACCACCGTGCCGGTCCGTTCGTCAAGCACCACTCGGGCTGCGGTGTCCGACTCCACCTCCATGCTCTCGATCCGCGACAACAGGGCCACCTCCTGCTTGACAAAGGCCTCGGGCACCATGACCTCAACGGTAGCCCCATCCACGGCCCGGGCAAAAGAGCCGCCCAACCCCTGGTCAATGACCTCCACCATGCGCGCCACCGTGGTGAAATCAGGATGTTTGAGGCTGAGGATAAGGGCGCGATGATCATTAAAGGTGAGACCGACCTCTCGCTCCACAGTGGCGCCGGCCGGAATACGGCCAACCGTCAGGTGATTCTTCTGCACGCCGACAGTCGCCCCGCCCTCAACCTCGATGCCGCCGATGCTCAAGGGGCCCTGGGCAATAGCGTACACCTGGCCGTCCAACCCCTTCATGGGGGTGGTGACCAGGGTGCCGCCCTGCAGGGAGGAGGCGTCGCCCAGGGAGGAGATGGTCACGTCAATGCTCTGGCCCGCCTTGACAAAGGGGGGCAAGGTGGCCGTGATCATTACCCCGGCCACATTCTTCACCTTGACGTCCGCCGGGTTGACGTGCACCCCCATATTTTCCAGCATATTGATGAGCCCCTGGCTGGTGAACGCGGCCTTATTGCCGTCGCCGGTGCCATTCAGGCCCACCACCAAACCGAAGCCGACCAGTTGGTTGTCCCTGACCCCCTGTACCGACGCCAGCTCCTTGATACGGCTCGCGGCCGCCTGGGGCAAGGGCAGCACGACTGCCCAGAGCAGGCAACAGAGTCCCACCCGCAACCATGGCCGGTTGCGCCGCCAAATCCGTCCCGTTGCAACATCCATTTCGGTCATTCCAGTCGTCGCTCCCTGTGCACGCGTTCGTCTATCCATACTGAATTGCAAGTTATATGCCACTCCTGCCCCTGGGGTGCGCCACTGGTGAGTGGACAGCTTAACCACCAAGTAACAGTCTGACATTTAAACAAATTATTATTTGCCAAACAGCCCGGACAATTAGACAGAGGTGGTCCGTCGGGCGGGGCGGGAAAATTTTTCCCATTGCCTGCCAACAGGGCATGCCCCTTTGCGCCTTAAAACGGCCAGATCAGGTCAAGCCCCCGCGCCAGCCAGCCGGGCTGCTGCTTGTCGCTGATGACGCCAGTGCCACTGTATTCGATGCGGGCATCGGCGATATGGGATGAAAGCACGGAGTTGTCCCTGGACACATCCTCGGGCCGCACCAGGCCGGAGACGATAAGGAACTGGGTTTGGTTGTTGAGCCGTACCTCACGGTAACCGCGGATCATCAAGTTGCCTTCCAGGGTGACCTCAATGACCCGGGCTGACAAGGTGGCGGTCACCTTGCTGTCGTCCTTGGTTTCCCCGGATCCATCAAAATCATTGGTCAGCCCGGCGGAAAGGCTGGACTGCGAAGGGGTGAAGCGGGAGTTGTTGTCGCTCAACCACTTTTCCACCCCGAACAGGGCGGAGATGCCGCCGGTGACACTGGAATCGCGTTTCGTTTTGGTCGAGGCCTTCTTGGTGCCGCTTGAGGTTTCCACGATGCTGACCAGCAGGATATCTCCCACCCGGTGGGCCCGCCGATCGCTGTAAAGATCGAAGGCATTGCCCGCTGCATAGATGGTCCCGGGCCGGGGCACGGCCTCGCGGTTGCCCACCTCGGGCAGGGCATAGCGGGGCGGCAAGGCCCCCGCCGTCTCCGGGTTCACCGCCTTGGGACCGGTGGTCAGGCAAGCGGACAACAGAACCAGCAGGCCGAATAACACCAGAATGTTTCCCGCTCTTCCCATGAGACGCCCCTCCTTAAAAAGTAACCCGGACCGTGTTCTCGTCCACGACCTGGGCCATGATCTCACGCCGGCTCATGAGATTCTTGACCCGCACGACCTCGCCTTTGGCCCCGCTGCCGCGCAACTCACCGGGCACGCTGATGCTGATGCGGTCACCCTCGGCCACGATGGTGACCAGGCTGCCACGCCGCACCAGGGGCGGTGCTTCCACCATGGCGGCTGACAGCGGTTCACCGGCCTGGACCGAATTCTTGAGCCGTAAGCCGATGGCCGCCTCCGGGGCGCGCAACAGATCCGGGTCCAGTTGGGAGATATCGCGGCGTACCGGCCGCAGGTCTTCGGCCCCTAGCAATTTGTGGCGATTCATCCGCCGGGCCGCGACCACCACCTCCCCAAACAACTTGAGCTGGCCGGACATTGTCACCCTGCCTTCCTCCCGGCCGTTCACCAGCACCGCTACCTGCAGCCTTTTTCGCCCAAGATACTGGGCATGCGTCTGATTGAGAGTCCGGAATGCCAAGGTTCCGACGGGCAGGGTGAGAATAGACGGCGTGGCGGAAAATTCTTCCACGGCCAGATCGGCGGCCGGCCAAGGCGTGCCATCGGTGACCAGCGCCAGAAAGGCTTGCGCCAGCCGGGACTGCTCCACTGTCTGGGTGTCGCCAGCGGACAGGGGCTGTGATACCAGCAGGGCCACGGCCACCCACAGGGCCGCCACCAAGAACACCGGCATCCTGAAAAACCGCATGGCACCTTTCCCTTAACGGATCAGCCCGTTGCTGATCTGCAGCAGTTGATCGGCCGTCTGAATGCCCTTGGAACTGGCCTCAAAGGCCCGCTGGGTAATGATGAGATTAACGATCTCCTCGGTCACGTCCACGTTGGAGGTCTCCAGCACCCGTTGGGCGACGGTGCCCAATCCCTCGGTGCCGGGATTGGCCTCAACCACGGGACCAGAGGCCTCGGTGATCTGAAACAGGTTGGCGCCCTTGGCCTTGAGGCCGGCCGGGTTGATGAAGTTGCCCAGGGTGAGCTGCACCGACCCGAGTTGCTGCTGATTGGCATCCGTGGCCACCAGCAAACCTCCGGCGTCAACCGCGATACTCACCGTGCCAGCGGGGATGGCGAATTCAGGCTGCAACCGGTCGCCATTGGCGGTAACCAGAAAGCCATCGACATCCCGCGTGAAGTTGCCGGCCCTGGTGTAGAACTCGTTGCCATCGTGCAGCACCTTGAAAAAACCGGCGCCCTCAATGGCAAAGTCCAGTTCGTTACCGGTTTGCTGAAAATCACCCTGGGTAAAGATGCGCATCACCGCCGTAGGCCGAACTCCCATGCCGACCTGCACCCCGGTGGGCACCATGCCGCCACCCGCCGTTGTCACCCCGACCTCGCGGAGGGTCTGATACATCAGATCCTCGAACTGGGCCCTCGCCTTCTTAAAGCCCGAGGTGTTGACATTGGCCAGGTTGTTGGAGATCACGTCCAACTGCAGTTGCTGGCCGCTCATGCCGGTGGTGGAGGTATACAATGCTCGAATCATAATAGCCTCGCTGATGATGATGGCCCGTTCCCGGCCTTTGCTTCTTTCGTCGTTACCACGCCCCCAATTTTCTCCGCTTACCCTGTCAATTTCCCGACTCTCTGGGTGGCCATGGCATCAATGTCATCCAAGGTACGCATCGCCTTTTGCTGACTCTCGTAATCCCGGGAGAGATCGATCATCGCGGTCATTTCCAGGATGGACTGGACATTGGATTGTTCAACGTAGCCCTGTTTGACCTCGAACTCCAGCGGCTGCGCCTCCCCACCAGCCCCCTCCTGGAGACGAAAAAGATTGGTGCCTTCTCGCGCCAAGGCTGCCGTGTCCTCAAAGGTGACCACGGCCAACTGACCGACCGCCACCCCCTTCTGGGCGATAGTGCCGTCCCGGCCTATGCTCACCTGGCCCTCACCCAGCACAATGGCGCCACCGTCCCCGAGCACCAGGTTGCCGCCAGGCATGACCAACTGGCCCTGCTCGTTCAAAAGAAAGTTGCCGGCCCGGGTGTATCGCACCCCGTCCGGGCTCTGAACCTTGAAGAAGCCTTCGCCCTGGATGGCCACGTCAAGCGGGTTACCGGTCATCTTCACCGGCCCGCCGCTCTGGTCGGTGACAGGCTTCAGACCCTTGCCCACCCGCATTTGGTTGTCGCTGGCCTGGTAAAGCATTTCCCAGAAGGTGACCTTTTCCCGCTTGAACCCGGCGGTATCGACGTTGGCGATATTATTGGCCACCTGATCCATGCGGTTCTGCTGAGCCAGCATGGTTTCAGCGGCTTCGGTCATTCCCAGGCGGTTACGGATTATCACGGCGCACCTCTCTTATGTTCACCCAAAAATAGCTGCTCAGGTTGTTTAGACTGTAGTCTGTTAGGAGTAGGCAAAAAACGAATAAAGGCTCCAACCATGGGCTCCCGCATGGTTATTCCCCCACTATCCACCTAAACAGCTACGGACTATCCACCTGAGTAGTTACACCAAAACTAAATGCAACTGGCGTGCCATGGCGGAAAAAAGAAATGGGGAATGGCTGGAATGGCTTGTAGGACAAGGGGAAATGGCAGGAGAACACGACCGGAAAGGATAATGATGACCAAAAGGAAAGCGTCAAAAAGATGGCCACAAAAAACTGGAACCACGTCGTTCGGCAAGTGATTTCAGTCAGTTACAGCAATAAAACAGGCCAGCCCCGCCTGGCGCGGGCAACGGCTACCGGTCATGCCAGGTGGGCATTTTTTTCCCAGGCGCAACCCATAACCATGCGACCAGGCCGGGCGGACCAGAACCTCCCGCAAGGTCTGCATCAGGGTCCGGGCCTCACAGGGTCTTTGTACTTCTCGTTGGCCCGGTAAATAAAGGCCAGAATCTCGGCCACCAACAGGTAGGTTTCCGGTGGAATCTGGGCGTTCAGGTTGAGGCGGGCAAGAATCTCCACCAGGTCGGCGTCCTCGCGGATAGGGATGTTGTGCTCCCGGGCCAGGGCGATGATCCGTTCGGCCAGTTCGCCCATGCCCTTACCGATCACCCGGGGGGCGGCCTCCTTGTCCTTGTCGTAGCGGAGCGCCACCGCCTTTTTCATCTTGCCCTTCTTGCCGGCGCCCTCTTTTTCGGTCATGATGGTTCCTCCATGCTCAACATATATCTGGTAATAGCGCAGGCCCCCAGGGAATTCAAGCGGACTTCGCCGCCAGGACATGAAAGAACCTTGCGCTGACCATACGTTCCGGGTAAGAACCGCCATGATCTCAGACGCCACCAATGCCCCCAAGGCCGTTGTCCTTTACAGCGGCGGGCTCGACTCAACCACCGTGCTGGCCATGGCCAGGGAGTCGGGCTACAACTGTTATTGCCTCACCTTCTCCTACGGCCAGCGCCAGGCCATTGAGGTGGAACGGGCCCGAGCTCTGGCCAACATCATGGGAGCGGCCGACCATCTGGTATTGCATCTCGATCTCGACAAGATCGGCGGCTCGGCCCTGACCACTGCCACGGCCGTGCCCAAGGGCCGCTCCCTGAACGAAATGGAGTCCGGCATCCCTGTTACTTATGTGCCGGGCCGCAATACCATTTTCCTTGCCTATGCCATGTCCTGGGCCGAAGTGCTGGGCGCGCATGACATCTTCATCGGCGTGAACGCGGTGGACTTCTCCGGCTATCCGGACTGTCGCCCCGACTTTCTTGCGGCCTTCCAGCAAGTGGCCAACCTTGGCACCAGGGCGGGCCGGGAGGGCAGCAACCCCTTCACTGTCCACGCCCCGCTCCTGCGACTGTCAAAAAAAGAGATCATCGAGACCGGCCTGCGGCTCAAGGTGGACTATGGACGCACCCACTCCTGCTACGACCCGGACCAAGCCGGCCGGGCCTGCGGCCGTTGCGATGCCTGTCAGTTGCGGCTTAAAGGCTTCCAGGAAGCGGGGATTATGGATCCAGCCCCTTACGCCCCGAGATAACCCATGACCTCACTACCCCTTGCCGTCAAAGAACTTGGCCGCCTCTGCATGGTCGGCCTGCCCGGCCCGGAATTGGATGATTCAACCCGCGCCCTCATTGGCGAGGACGGCGTCAGCCACTTCATCCTCTTTAAGCGCAACGTAAAAGACCCGGCCCAACTCGCCGCCCTCTGTCGTGACCTGCGCGAGCGTTGCGCCGCGGCCGGCCTGGCCGCGCCACTCATCGCCATCGACCAGGAGGGCGGCAGCGTCACCCGGCTGCCAGTGCCCTTCACCCAGTTCGGCCATGCCCGGGACCTGGCCGAGGGACCAGACCCAATCACCGCCCTGACCGCTTATGCCCGCACCTGCGCCCGCGAACTGCGAGAGATCGGCATCAACCTGAACCTGGCGCCGGTGCTGGAT
>DYDL01000143.1 GCA_020717925.1 Desulfocapsa sp. | reverse complement strand
TTGAGCAGCTTGTCTGCTCGTACGAAACTTATGCCCTTGCGGTGTAAAGCTGGGTTAAGCAGCTTGCCCTGCTTTTATACCCTTTAGGGTGCAAACAAAACTTATGCCCTTGCGGTGTAAGTCGTTGCGGGCTGTTGCACCACTATTGCAGCCCGGCTCCCCTGCATTCCAGGGAGCCGGGCTTTTTTTATTGCAGACGAAATCCTTGATAAAATGAGCAAAAAGGTTTATCGGTGTCAGATATGCCGTCAAGCGGTTTTTGGATGACGCGGCTCCAAAACTTGTACAAGTGAAAAAAGTAAGTGAAGAAATGTCCGATCAACACGACATGAAAAGTCACAGGCACGCCATCCTCGAATGCCTGCAACAACACGTTGACGATGATCTTCGCCTGATCCCTGCCCTCCAGCTCCTCCTGGAAGAGCAAGGCCCGGAGGCGTGCAAGATTCTCATCCACATTCTTACCAACCTCGATCTGACCACGGGCGAGGCCATGGACTCCTGGGGCCGGATCATCGACCATTGGGAGGGGTTGTGCGGTGTCCTGAGAAGGCAGATAAGCCTGAGGACAGCAATCTGCGATTATTTCTGCTCAATCGACAGGCGATTGTACAACCCCAAGTTGGTCGAGCTTAAGCTCTTTGAACAGATCGATACCCTGTCCAAATACGACAATCTGACCAACCTCTTTAACCGCCATTACTTCGACGACGTGCTCGCCCGGGAACTGGCCCGCGCCACCCGGCACAGAACCCCGCTGTCGCTGTTGCTCATTGATCTGGACGACTTCAAAAAGGTCAACGATGTCCACGGGCACCTGGCGGGCGATAAGGTTTTACGCCATATCGCCGGGATCATGCTTGAGGAGAAACGGACCGAGGATATTGCCGTGCGCCTCGGCGGCGATGAACTGGCCATAATCCTGCCGGAAACGGAAAAAGATAGCGTCCTGGTGATAGCCAGGAGGATCCATCAACGCGTTGAGACGACCCCATTACTTTACAACGGTCAGGTCATCCCCCTTACCCTGAGCGCCGGGGTGGCCTCCTTCCCGCGGGATGGGACCAACGTCAAAGACCTCCTGAACAAGACGGACCGCGCCCTTTACCAGGCCAAGGCCGCGGGCAAAAACACCATCAGTGTCTACTCAGACAACCGGCGGCGCTATCATCGCATTGATTTCAACAAGACGCTGGAGTTGGAGGTGATGGATACAAAGCCCTTGTCAACCATGACGGTTCTGAGCAAGAATATCAGTGCCAGCGGCATGCTCCTGGTCAGCAAGAGCACGCTGGATCTCGGCGCCAGGATCCAGCTCAAGTTGCCGCTCAAGCCCCGGCAAACCATGCAGGTGGCCGGCAAGGTGGTGCGGATAACGGCCTATGGTCCTGAAAGCTATGACATCGGCATTGCCTTCATTCATTCCCAGCGCCAGGCCGCGGAGGGGATCAACACCTTTATCCGTCAGGAGCAGACAGCCCCCAACCAGCCAGGACAGGACATTGCCCTGTGAACGACCAGGCAGGCAAAGATCACCGTGAGCCGGCTCGATTCTTTTCCTTGGCCTGCACGCAGGCATGTAAACGATCAACCAGTTGGCCCAGTTCCGGCTTAGTGATCTGGTCGTCAGCCTTCACCTCCTCCCCCTTATGGAAGAGAGACTTGCTGATCAGCGAGGAAAAGAGCAGCACCGGGATATACTGATAAGCCTTCTCATTCTTGATGCGCATACAGAGGTGATGCCCATCCATGCGCGGCATCTCGATATCGCTGATCACGGCCAGCACCGTGTCATCCACCGCCCCCTGGGCCCGCAAATCCTCCAGATATTCCCAGGCTGACTGACCGTCCGCATGCACGACAACCTTATAGCCGGCCGCCTCCAGGGTAGCCCGGACCTGGTGCTGAATCACCCTGGAATCATCGGCCACCACCACAAACTTTTCCCGGTGATCGCCCGCGTCCGACCGGTGGTCCAAAACATCCCGCGCCCGCATGGCCATGGTCGGATCAATGGCAGCGGTAATGGATTCAAAGTCAACCATCTGGATAATCAGGCCGTCGACCAAACAGACCCCGGTCAAACTGCTGGAGGTGGCGATAAGGGCGGGCGGCGGCTGGATCTGCTGCCAGGAGACGCGGTAGACCTTATCAACGCCGTGACTGATAAAACCGAAAGGTTTGCCATTGATCTCGGTAACGATCACCACCCATTTTTCCAGGGCAACAGGCGACTTGTCCGGCACATACTTGAACCAGGAGCAGAGATCGACCAGGGGGATGGTGTGGCCGCGCAACAAAAAAACGCCCAGCACGCAGGCAGGGCTGTCCGGCACCTCGGTCACCTCCTCGGGCATGGCGACCAGTTCCCGCACCTTGGCGGCATTAATGCCGTAGGCCGTCTGGATGATCTTGTCGCTGCCGGGTTCAAGCCAGCGCAGAAAGAGGGTGATAATCTCTAGTTCGTTGGTACCGGCTTTCAGGAGAATTTCTTGATTCTTAACCAGAGGTTGGGCCATGTGTTGCCTCTCTTGCTGGGATTAATCGTGGCCATCGAGCGCCACCCCGCCATATCCTGAAAACCACATCGAAGCTGCTCAGGTTGTTTAGACTGTAGTCTGTTAGCAAAAAGAGTAGCCTACCATGTTTCCTTGGTGTTTTGAGGTTGCTAATAGACTAAACACCTCCAGCCTATCCACCTGAAAAGTTACTTATGATACCCGGTCCGAGCCCTGATTGCAAAGGCGCGGTACAACTGTTCCAGTAGAATGAAACGGGCCATCTCGTGGGTAAAGGTCATCCTGGAAAGGGAAAGGGTCAGGTCGGCGCGGGCCAGCACCTCTGGCGCCAGGCCAACGGCGCCGCCAATCAAAAAGCAGATCTCCCTCCTGCCCTGCTCCTCCCAGCGGGTCAAGAAAGCGGCAAGATCCTCGGAGGTCAACTCCCGGCCGGCAGGGGCCAGGGCTACCAGCAACGCCCCCGCGGGCACCTGCGCGAGCAGCAGCCACCCCTCATCCTGCATTATCGTGGCGTCTGGCACTTTGGCGCTGTAACGTTTCTCCCGCAGGGTAAGGACGGTCAGGCGGGCGAAACGGTTAATCCGCGCCTGAAAATCCTCCACCCCGGCCGCCAGATAGGCCTGCTTCGTCCGGCCCAGAAGCGGCAAAATAAGATGCAGGGGGCTTTTGCTCACCCGCGCTCGCCCCCGGCCGATGGTTGGTCAAGGAGGGCGGCGAGCCAACCGCAAAATTCCTCGTAGTCCATGCCCCTGGCCAGGCCGGGGCAAGAACCCTTGATGGCGAGAAAGTTGGCGTGATCGGTAAGAATACTGGGGTGCAGGGGCCACTGGGCGCAGCGCCAGGGTCGGCCCGGGTGGACGGTGCAACCCTGGTTGTAAAAGATGCAATGACCGTCAACGGTTTGCATCTGGATCACCGCCTTGGTCTGACGCAGGTATCTGGCCATCACCTCCTCCAGCGGCCGACCGAGGTGGGCCACCAGGCGTTCAACGTCCGCCGGGTCGAGGGATACGGTGGTCTCACCATGGCAGCAATAGCCGCAACGCTGACACTCAAAAAAAATCTTTTCCTGGGCCACGGTTCAACCTCGCTTCCCGGGCAACGGGGTCTCTTTAAAGATATACCCCAAGGTGCGATAGAGAATCTTCGCGGCCGTAAAGACCGCATGGTGCGCACCAGGACAGGGGGCCAGCTCCACCACGTCCATGCCGACAAGCCGATGTCGCGCCGCCAGTGCCCTGAAGAGGCTGGTCACCTGGTGCCAGGAAAGGCCGTCTGGTTCCGGGGTGCCGGTGGCCGGCATGATGGCGGGGTCGAAGCCGTCCACATCCAGGGTCAGATAGACCGGGCCGTTGATCCGGCCACAGACCTGCTCCACCCAATCCGGTTCGCGCCGGATACGCTCGGTGGTGAAGACCCCTGGCCGGTCATGGCCAAGAAAGTCAAGCTCGCCCGGCGAAAAGGAACGGATGCCGACCTGGGTGCAGGGCAGGCCCAGGTCGTGCAGCCGCCGCATGACGCAGGCATGGCTCAGGGACGACCCGCCATAGCTCTCCCGCATGTCGAGATGGGCATCGATCTGCACCACATGCAGGCCGGCGAACTGACTGGCGCAGGCGGCTGCGGCGGCCACGGTCACGGTGTGTTCCCCGCCTAGCACCACCGGGAAACGCCCCTGCCGCAATTCCCGCCTGACCGCTTCGCAAATCCGCGCAAGGGCCGCCTCGGACGACAGCCCATCAAGCGCAAGAGGTTCACGGACATCGATGCCAACCTGCCAGGTTTCCCGCAACAACTCGTCGTCCAGGGCCTCTACTGCCAGGGAGGCTTTGAGCAAAGCGGCAGGTCCATGCTCGGTGCCGCCGACCCAGCTCACCGTGTTGGCCAGGGGCGCCGAAATGATGGCTACCTTTTTTTCCGACAAGCTCGTCGGATCCTCGTCAATAAAGCGTATGGGCTGTGACATAATATTCCTTCATCCGCGGCCAGCAATCGGTTAAAAACACAACGTCCTGCTTTATGCCGTCATACCGGCAGAGCCGGTGGTTTACCTGTTTTGTTATCAAGCCCGGGGGCCGGCCTTTACTCTAGCATCTGGCCGGAAGGCCAGTCAAGGTAATGCCCCGCGCCCTTCCCGTTGGGACGTATTTTTTTTCCAAGATCGGAATCCGATGCGCCTTAACAAAAAAACCTTGCCGTACAGCCCAACAGATATGCTAGAGTAGGCCAGCACAATTATGATTTGCAGGCGGTTATCATTAGCCGCATTGACCGAGGCGAGCCCATGAACGTTGCCCAAGAACTTGACCGACTCATTCAATCAGACCAGCATAATCCGCATCAGGTGCTGGGTATTCATCCGGCGGAGGGCGAACGGGTGGTTATCCGCGCCTTCCAGCCCCACGCCGACCATATGCTGCTGTTGATGGACAACAGCAAAATCCCCATGGTCAGGGTCCGGGAGCAAGGCTTGTTTGAGGTGATCATCACGCCGCCCGCCCAGGAGTTTGACTACTCCTTCGAGGCCGCCTTTCCCCACAACGTCAACCAGCAGATTGAGGATCCCTACCGCTTCGGGCCTCTGTTAAGCGATTTTGACCAGTATCTCTTCAATAACGGCAATCACTACGAGATATATCAACGACTGGGCGCCCACCTGCTTTCCGTGGGCAGATTTTCCGGCACGGTCTTCCGGATATGGGCGCCCTCGGCCCGCCGGGTAAGTGTCATCGGCAACTTCAATTATTGGGACGGCCGGGTCCACCAGATGCGAAGTCTGGGCGGTTCTGGCATCTGGGAACTTTTCATTCCCGGGATCGGGACAAACGAACCCTATAAGTTTGAAATCCGCGCCCAGAACATGGAGATCCTGGAAAAGGGTGACCCCTACCAGTTTTTTGCCGAGGTCCGGCCCAAAACCGCCTCATTGGTTTACGATCTGAACGCCTTCGCCTGGCAGGACGGAGAGTGGATGAACCAACGGCTGACCACGGCCGCGCACGCAAGGCCGATCTCGATCTATGAGGTGCACCTGGGCTCATGGCAGCGCGACCCGGCCGCACCGGGTCGCTTTCTGAGCTACGGCGAATGTGCCGACTACCTCATCCCCTACGTCAAGGAGATGGGCTTTACCCATATCGAACTGCTGCCGATCATGGAACACCCCTTGGACGAATCCTGGGGCTATCAGGTCACCGGCTACTACGCCGCCACCAGCCGTCACGGCACGCCCAAGGACTTCATGGCCTTTGTCGACCGCTGCCACGCCGCGGGCATCGGCGTGCTGCTGGACTGGGTGCCATCCCACTTCCCCACCGACGGCCACAGCCTGGGCCGCTTTGACGGCACCTCCCTCTATGAGCACCAGGATCCGCGCCAGGGCGCTCATCAGGAATGGGGCACGCTGGTGTTCAACTACGGCCGGGCCGAGGTGGAAAACTTCCTGATCGGCAACGCCCTGTTCTGGCTGGAAAAATTTCACATCGACGGTCTGCGGGTCGACGCCGTGGCCTCCATGCTCTATCTGGACTACGCCCGCAAGGAGGGCGAGTGGATCCCCAATCAGTATGGTACCAGGGAGAACCTGGAGGCTATTGAATTCCTCAAACACTTAAACTGCGTGGTTTACGAACGCTTTCCCGGCACCATGATGGTGGCCGAGGAGTCCACCAGTTTCTACGGGGTCTCCAAACCCGCCTATGCCGGTGGTCTGGGCTTCGGCTTTAAATGGAACATGGGCTGGATGAACGATACCCTGCGCTATTTCACCTGCGACCCGTTGTTCCGCAAATACCACCACAACCACCTCACCTTCTCTTTCCTCTACGCCTTTACCGAGAACTTCACCCTGCCCCTGTCCCACGACGAGGTGGTGCACGGCAAGGGTTCACTGCTCAACAAGATGCCCGGCGACCCCTGGCAACAATTCGCCAACCTGCGGCTTCTCTACCTCTACATGTGGGCTCACCCTGGCAAGAAACTGCTTTTCATGGGCGGCGAATTCGGCCAGCGGGCGGAATGGTACTGCAAGGTCAGCCTGGACTGGCACCTGATCAAGGCCGACAAGAAACACGGCCAGCTCCAGGATTTCGTCAAGGCGCTCAACCGCCTATATCAGGAAAACCCACCGCTGTGGGAAGTGGATTTCTCCCATGAAGGCTTCCAGTGGATGGACTTCAAGGACGTGGACAATAGCATCGTCGCCTTTGCCCGCTTCGCCAAGAACCGACAGGACCATCTGGTCTGTCTGTTCAACTTCACCCCCCAGGTGATTCAGGGCTACCGCGTAGGGGTGCCGGAAGATTGCCAGTACCAGGAAATCCTCTGTTCCGACCATGGGTGTTTCGGCGGCAGCAACGTCACCAACCCGGAGCCCCGGCAGGCCGTGCGCGAGCCCTTCGGCGAGGCGCCCTGTCACGTGCAGGTAACCGTGCCACCCTTGGGTGGCCTCATCCTGCGACCTGTCCGGTAACCCAAAAACAAAAGGCGGTCACATGACACCATCCGGCAACATCCAGCCCCATGGCGAAAAGATGCGCAAGGCCATTTGCTGGATCAGCGAAACCCTGCAGACCTATCCGGAGAAAACCAGACACCAGGTGATCTGCGAAGCGGAGATCCGCTTCGACCTCTCACCAATGGAGTGCCGCTTTCTGGAGGAGAATATTGAGTAGTTGCTGGTAGTCAGGCGCCTTTTTTTATTTGCTGGCGCTGCCGGTAAAGGCGTTCCGTAAAACCGCCCTGGGTGAGAAAGGTCTCTTCCAACCTCTGTAATTGCCGGCCGAGAAGAAAACTGGCCTGGTTGACCAGGCAGATCAGCGTGTTCGCCGCGACCTCGGCTGGGGCTGTGGCGATTTTGTAAGGGTCGGACCTGTCAGACGCGTCCACCCGGTACCTCCTCCGCACAGCCACGGCCTCGGGCGCATCCTTGGGCCAGAGACGCAGCCCCTTTTGCCGCAAAAAATCCTCGTAGTCCAACAACAGTTCTTCCAGGCTGGCGCGGGCCACACCGGTCAGCTTCAGTTCCGTCTTCCTGGAAGTGGCGGACGCCATGCTGCCTTCGGCAATGTTCTGCACCCCGCTCCGCGCCGCCTGCACCATCTGGTCATTGGTACGCGAGCGTTTGTCGATAAAACGGTTGCAGAAAACCACCGTGGCATCATAAACCTGCTGGGCGCTTTGGAAACTGCGAAGTTTACGGTAGCCGCCGTGCGGCGGGATGAGGGGATGTTCGCGGCTCACAGGGTTTTCCTCATTTGTTTTTCCGACCTGTCTGACCTGTCCTACTCGTCAGGACTTGTCCGACAATACTACAAAACCTCGCGAGGCGCAAGCCCCAGCGGCACCCTAAAAAGCGCCCAGCCACTCCCCATAGCGAGACGCCAGGCTGGCCCAGGAAAAAGGCTCGGTCAACCGCAGGGCCTGCTGGTTATCTAGCCGACCCTTTCCCAGGGCGGCCAGCAAGGCCTCATCCAGTTCCCGATCATCATAGAGGAACTCCGCCGGAAAGAGCTCAGGATAGGACAACCGGTTGGGTAAAAGCGGCCTACAGCCACCCCGCACTGCCTCCAGCACCGCCATGCCGAAGAATTCATGGCCAGCGGTGGAGACCACTAC
>DYDL01000422.1 GCA_020717925.1 Desulfocapsa sp. | reverse complement strand
CCCATCTCCAGGCGGCGGCAAGGGGTGCCGCAGTTTTAGACCGGCGCGGCAGGTGCCGCACTTTTGCTCCGGCGTTTACAGCAGCGGGGAGGTCGCGGATCTGGCGGCTGTGGCGCGCCTGTGTGGCGTCAGCCGGGCTCAGGTCTCGAAGGTCGTTGGGCTGCTGGGGATGGCGGGAGCGGAGCAGGAACAGATACTCGACCTCTCCGACATGAAACACTGATATATTCGCTCCCCATCTCCCGGGCTTGGCCTTGGTACTTGGCGCAACCCTATCCCCTGTGTAGACTGGCGTTTGTCTGAACTGCGCGTTGCTCTCATATCGCGTTAGCTATTTCAAATGACGGGAGAAATGAAATGCCAGGAGCTGTCTTTCATGTCTCGTACAGCGGCGAGGGACTCGCGCGGGGGTCAATGGATGTACGTGATCTTGCACCGGCCCTCCTGGCTGTCGCCGACTCCTGCACGCGCGCTAATGAGCTCCTCAATGGAACTGATTGTCGGGTCAGCGTCCACGTGGAAGCAGAGTTCAGACGTGGGTCCTTCAAGGTGGGATTGGCCCTCCTGCAGTTGGCCTCTGCTACCCAGACAGCCGGCTTCATCACCCAGGCCAATGATATCCTACGGCTGCTGGGCTACGTCAAGACTGGAACGTTAGGAGCGTTGGGCATCATCAAGTCCCTCCGCGGACAGAAGCCGACCACCGTCGAGACCCAACCCAATGGTTCAGTCACCTACACCTACAACAACTGCACTTTCAATGCCCCCGCAGGCGCTTATCAGCTCGCTAACGACCCCATAATCCGAGAACACCTGGCTAAGACCATGGCCCCATTGGATCGCGAAGGCATTGATTCGTTCAGCAGCGGCGAGGAAGGCGGCGAGGAAGAAACCGTGGGGAGGGCAGACCTCGGTTCCTTCACAATTCCGGATATTCGGGAGGAGCCTCCCTACCACGAGAGTGTGGGCGTGATCGCCCTCCAGATTATCACGCCGCAGTTCGACCGTGGTTTGAAGTGGCGTCTCGCGAACGACACCATGCGACTGACAGCTACGATGGACGACAAGACGTTTCAGGCCCGGATCAATTCAGGCTGCCGCTTCGGAAAAGGAGATGTTCTGAAGGTACGTGTCAGGACGAGGGTCTGGCGCTCCGCGGCGGGCCTAACCTCGGAGAATTCCATCATCGAGGTACTGGACCACGTGGAGCGTTCCGGCCCTCCAAGCCGCATACCCGGGCTGAACTGACCAGAGTCAATACCGTCACGCGGATGTGCAGGATCAGCCAAGCCCAGGTCTCGAAGGCCATCGACCTGCCAGGGATGATACAGAATGGTCGATACATTATTTCCATAATGATCACGAGGTAGCCAATATTGATTCTCTCGTAAGAACCCCCCACCCATGCTACCATCCGGCGTTGTTT
>DYDL01000421.1 GCA_020717925.1 Desulfocapsa sp. | reverse complement strand
GCAAGCCTGCGCCAAAAGAGACCTCGGCGCGGCAAGAAAGCCCCCTTTTTCCCATTGTCGGCATCGGCGCCTCTGCCGGCGGGCTGGAGGCGCTGGAGCAATTCCTGCGCCATGTCCCGGAAAAGTGCGGCATGGCCTTTGTCCTCATTCAGCACCTGGACCCGACCCACAAGGGGATCATGGCTGAACTGCTGCAACGCACCACCAGCATGGTGGTCTATCAGGCCCGGGACCGGATACGGGTAAAGCCGAACTGCGTCTACGTCATCCCGCCCAACAAGGACATGTCGATTCTGCACGGGGTGCTGCACCTGTTCGAGCCTACAGCACCCCGCGGCCTACGTCTTCCCATCGATTTCTTTCTCCGCTCCCTGGCCACTGACCGGCAGGAAAGCAGCATCGGGGTCATCCTCTCCGGCATGGGTTCGGACGGCACGATGGGGCTCAGGGCCATCAAGGAAAAGGCGGGTTTGGCGCTGGCGCAGGAGCCCTCCTCGGCCAAGTTCGACAGCATGCCCAGGAGCGCCATTGATGCCGGGCTGGTCGACCTGGTGGCCACGGCAGAGGCCCTGCCCGAAAAAATTATCAACTATCTCCGGCACGCCCTCGTCACCACCAAAGCCGAATTCCCCTTGGAGGCAAAAGAGCAAAGCGCCCTGGAGAAGGTACTCATCGTGCTGCGCGGCAAGACCGGCCAGGACTTCTCGCTGTACAAGAAGAATACCGTTTACCGCCGGATCGAGCGGCGCATGGCGATTCACCAGATCGCCAAGATCGCTCATTACGCCCGTTATCTGCAGGAAAATTCCCAGGAGGTGGAGCTGCTCTTCAAGGAACTCCTGATCGGCGTGACCAGCTTTTTTCGCGACCCCGATGCCTGGGAACAACTCCAGAGCGAGGCCATCGCGGCTATTCTGGCGAACCGCCCCGCCAACGGGGTGTTACGCGCCTGGTCGGTAGGCTGCTCGACCGGGGAGGAGGCTTATTCGCTGGCCATTGCCTTCAGGGAAGAGCTGGACCGGATCAAGCCTAGCAAGAATTTTAAGCTGCAAATCTTTGCCACTGACCTGGATCAGGACGCGATCAACAAGGCCCGCCAGGGGGTCTATCCGGCCAATATCGCCGCGGACCTTTCGCCTGAACGACTGCATCGTTTCTTTGTCAAGGAGGAGAACGGCTACCGGGTCGGCAAGGAGATCCGCGAGGTGGTAACCTTCGCTACCCAAAACCTCATCATGGACCCACCTTTTACCAAGCTGGACATCCTCCTCTGCCGCAACCTGTTGATCTATCTGACCCCGGAACTGCAAAAAAAGCTCCTGCCGCTCTTTCACTACAGCCTGAACCCCGGCGGGGTCATGTTTCTGGGGGGATCGGAGTCGGTCGGCACCTACACCGATCTCTTTGTGCCGCTGCATGTAAAATCGCGACTCTTT
>DYDL01000420.1 GCA_020717925.1 Desulfocapsa sp. | reverse complement strand
ATTCTCTGTTCGCCGGAATGGACACACTAACTCACTAAAGCAGCAACGTCCCTCTATGGGCTCTGCCGCCCGTGAGCTTCAAGGTGGCGACAGTCAATCCCCAGAAGGCACTACAGGATTATTTGCTGGCACGCACTCAGGATCTGCTGGGTTTCCAGAAGGGGTATTATGTCTTCCAGTGCACCGGCCCCGGAGTAGACGGTCCAAGCATCTCCCAGGGCAACGTCGCCGCGAACGCCCTGAGCGAGCCACTTGGTATTGCACCGGAATACGCCTTTCTCATAGACGTTGAGGGGGTTAATGCTCAAGGCGATATCGTTCAGGAGCATCCCAGGACGTTCAAGCTTACCTTGAAGCTTTTCGATCTACAGGAAAAGAAAATTGTGGCGGAAAGCTCGGCCCAGGGCGTGCCCCATGAGGCGCCGCTTGCTCCAATGCTCGCGAATGCGGGTTTTGGCCCGGGCATTGTCGCCGGGCGGGCGGCCGCTGAAACCCAAGTGGCGGCAGATCCTCCCGATGAGTATCTGACCCTCTATACCGGGCTAACGCAGGCGATAAAGAGCTTGCCGTCGCCGAGCGGGTTCAGCTTCCAGGCCGACCCGGCCAGCCTGAAGGAGAGGAAGTGACCGGCCCGACCGGCATCCCTCCCCCCGGATAGCGGATCAAGAAGCAGCGCGGGCAGATCACCCCTTGACCCTATACACAAAAAAGGTATAATAAATCATGCCATGGAAGGTGATATTGCAAGGGCGGTCCGAGAAGCAGGCGTTGAAGCTGCCCAGGCCGGTGCTTGAAGCGCTTTACGCCCTTATGGTAGACATACGCGATGCAGGCCCGGTGCGCGGCAACTGGCCGAATCACTCCAAGTTGTCAGGCAATCGCCACCATTGCCACCTGAAAAAGGGCCGGCCTTGCTATGTTGCCGTGTGGACCGAGGACAAAAACACTATTACCGTGGAGATTATTTATGCAGGCACTCACGAAAAAGCCCCGTACTGACAACGGGCTGGTTACGCTTAGTTTCAAGGTGCGCCCGGAAAATGCGGAGCGCATTCGTAAATATGTGGAGCGGATTGAACCAAGCCAGAATGACGAAGCAGCCATTACCCTGGAGGATTTCTTCAGCAAGCACTTCCCTGGCCAGACGGAAGCGGCGGTCTATCTACGTGGCCTTCGCTCACGAGAAAATCTGAGCCAGACCCGGCTGGCTGAGTTGACCGGTATTCCACAACGCCATATCTCAGAGATGGAGAATGGTAAGCGGTCCATCGGCAAGGAGCGGGCAAAACTGCTGGCCAAAATTCTGCATACCGACTACCGGGCTTTTCTGTGAACGGTAGACGAAAAAATGGTTCACGACATAAACCGTAAACCCTTGCTGTTGTTGGTGCGCCCGGAGGGATTCGAACCCCCGACCCTCGGATTCGAAGTCCGATGCTCTAT
>DYDL01000419.1 GCA_020717925.1 Desulfocapsa sp. | reverse complement strand
CCGGCCGCGGCCTGGGCCTGAAGGTAATTGATGGTGCAGGCCGTGATCTTTTCCAAAAGCTTCTTATACAGGGCCGGGGCCTGGTACATCATCTTCTTGGTCTGCCAGTAGGTCTTGGAGCCGCCGCCCTCGATGAGGTAGGTGGCCAGGGTAAAGGGCGCGCCGGAAAAACCGATGAGCGGCACCTTGTTGGCCAGTTCGCGGCGCAGGATACGGATGGTGTCCAGGACATAGGTGAGTTCCAACTCCGGGTCCGGCACCACCAGCCGGTCAACGGCCGCCTCGTCGCGGATGGGATGGGCGAACACCGGCCCGCGACTTTCAATGAAATCCAGGGGAGCCCCCATCTTTTCCAGGGGCACCAGGATATCGGAAAAAAGGATGGCCGCGTCCACCCCGAGGATATCGACCGGCTGCAGGGTCACCTCGGCGGCAGCTTCGGGCGTCTTGCAGAGTTCTAGAAAGGTAAACCTGTCGCGGACCGTATGATATTCCGGCAGATAACGGCCAGCCTGGCGCATGATCCAGACGGGGGTGTAAGGTACGGCCTCGCCTCGGCAGGCTTTGAGGAAGGTATCGTTCATCATTGTTTCTCCTTGAAGAGACTGTAGCGGTTTAGCAGTTTAGTCCGTTAGCCTAACATCCTACAGTCTACAGCCTAAACCCCTGCTTTATACTTCCTCGGTACATGGGTGCAGAAGGGTTCCTCGCCCAGATAATCGCCGCTCACCGCATAGGCCCTGGCCCGGCAGCCGCCGCAGACTCCGACGTATTCGCAACTGCCGCAGCGGCCCTTATAGCCCTTGAAATCACGCATCTCCGCAAACAGGGTGGAATTCTCCCAGATATCCTTGAAAGACTGCTGGTGGAGATTGCCAGCCGCCTTGGGGAAATAACTGCAGGGCAGGACATTGCCGTCCACGTCGATCAGGCAGATGAGCTGCCCGGCCAGGCACCCCTTGGCGCCGCCGGTGGAAAACTTCAGGGTCCGACGCTTGAAGTCATCGCCCTTCTTCTTGGCCTGCTCCAGCACCACCCGGTAATAGCTGGGCGCGCAGGTGGGCCGCACCAGGATATCCTCCTCGTGCTTCTCCATCTCATAATGCCATTCCAGCAGTTTCTCGTAATCCTCGGGCGAGATGAGTTCGGAAAGGATATCCTCGCCGCGGCCGGTGGGCACGATCATAAACATATACCAGGCCGTGGCGCCAAGCGACTTGGCCAGGGCCAGCAGCTTGGGGATCTCCTCCTGGTTGCGCTTGGTGAACGAGGAGTTGATGAGGAATTGGATGTTGTTCTCCTTGAACAGCTTGGCGGCGTTGGTGGTGGCGGCAAAGGCGCCGGGCTGATTGCGGAAGTTGTCATGCACCGGGGCCGAGGCGCCATCCAGG
>DYDL01000418.1 GCA_020717925.1 Desulfocapsa sp. | reverse complement strand
TCCATGATAAGTAAAGTCAAGGGGAAAACGGAGGTTTCCCGTAACCTTGCGGAAGTCGTCTTCCTGTGGCTTGTGTGCTCACCCCTTCTCGTCGTCCGAGCTTTTTAGTCTCTTCATTTGGTCCGCCGATCAGGCGACCAGACATCCATTTGCCGTCTCTCGGGGATTTTTCCCCTTCACGGAAGATTGAGTTTGGGCCAACCCGCCGGCCTCGAAACATCCTAAATGGTGTGCAACACTGCCTGCTCACACAGTCCCTAACGGCAAGGCCCGGCGGGAAGATCGTTCGAACAAAAGGGTTATGTTGTTTCCCTTTCAGGCAGCCACTGACGGCCTTTCCGCCATAAAGATGGTGCCGCGCCGGTCTACTGCCAGCATAAACTCCACCAGCTTGCGTGCAACCGCCAGGGTTGCCCGGTTGCCGTGGCCCCGTGCCAGCTCTCTCTCGTGCAATGCAGCCAGTTGCGGATTCCAGCGGGGTGCCAGCTTTGCCGCTTCAACCAGTATGGTCTGCAGGTGCTTGTTGCGCTTTTTAGAGATCGGCCCCCTCTGTTCCTTACCCGCCGATTCTCGCTGGGCACTGCACAGGCCGCAGTAACTGATGGCCTGCCGGGAGCTGCCAAACCGGTTCGGATCGCCAATCTCCAGCACCCAGGTCAGGGCCATTACTTCACCGACTCCTGCGATGCTCCGCAATCGCTTGACCCGTTCCCGAATCGTTGGATTCTCGCGCAGGATCTTGATCAACTTCTTTTGCACCGTCTCAAAGAGTTCCATATTGCCACGGCTCAAACAGAGCAGTTCCTTGACCGACTCGGGCACATCTTCAACCCGTTCCAGCAACTGGCCAAAATACCTTTTGCCGTGCAGTCGCTTTTTGTCATAGGTCGCACCCACCTCCATCAGCAGCCCGGAAATCTTGTTTTTCATCTGTGTGGCGGTGCGTACGATCAAATTCCGGTAGCGCATGATGCGGCGCAACTCTCGCAACTCCTCGGATATCATAACGCATTCGGGCAGCAGGTTAACCCGCAACAGGTCGGCCAGCTTTTCCGCGTCGTCCCGGTCGTTTTTCTTCTTGGCCGCAGTGATCGCCTGTAGCATCGCCGGATGCGCCACCTTCAACTCAACCGCATGGGGTTTGAGGAAGTCGTAAATCCAGCCAGTGAAGAGGGTCGCCTCCATGGCCCCAAGCCAAGGTCCGGGCAACTCCGCCAGCCATTGCCGCAGGGTTTTGCGGTCGGCGCTGATTACCCCCCGCCGGATCACCTTGCCGGTGACGCTTTTGATGCAGTAGGCGATACTTTTCTTGTGTACGTCCAGACCGATGTAGTAAATAGTTTCCATGGGAGTCTCCTTGTGGGTCTGACTCGGGGCGATTCATTCGACCCCGCTTGCTCATTATTTAGTATGAGCTGTCCGCCACCGGGAGACTCCCGTTTTTACCTACTTATTCATGCA
>DYDL01000008.1 GCA_020717925.1 Desulfocapsa sp. | reverse complement strand
GCTCTGCTCTGCTCTGCTCTGCTCTGCTCTGCTCTGCTCTGCTCTGCTCTGGCTACAGGGGTGGCCGTCAATCTCCAGGAATCTACCACGCCAAGACCGCCTGCCCCCTCTGTGACACCTTTTTTCCTCTTGACGGGATATACATTGATCGGTTATAGTCATTTTAACTAACCAATGCTATGGAGGTATGTATTGAAGAAATGTCCTGATTGCGGTGAGATGAAGCCTTTGACACATTTTTACAAAGGCGCTAGTTATTGCAAGACCTGTGTGGGTAGAAGATCGAAAGAATACCGTTTAAACAACCCTGAAAAGGTTAAAGAATATAATAGGAAGTACGGTACTTCAGACAAGGGCAAACACAAGGCCAAAGAAATCAGGGAAAACAATATCGAGCATTACCGGGCGAAGGTTAATCAGTGGTATAAAGACCACCCAGAATCTTCCAGGAACCGGGGGAGAAAGTACGCTGCCAACCTTACAGACAGTTATGTCAAGAAGAAACTCAGAAGGAGTGGTATAAAAAACCCGACTCCTGAACAGATTGAGCAAAGACGCAACCTCATTTTGGCCCGTCGGGTTAAACACGCTCTGAAACCCAAACTTAATTCTTGCAGACAATGTCTCCATTGTGGGATTTTCTTCAAATTCAAACCCGGTGGAAGAAATCAGGACGGTGGAAAATACTGCAGTCCCTATTGCGCCAGTCTAGCTAAGAGAACCCCAACTTCAGATGGGTCAAAGTACAAACCGCCTTCAACAAAAGTGGCATTTATAGAATGTTCTTGGTGCGGTAAATTATTTTGTTCCAGAGGTGCGGCACGATTGTGCTCTGATGAATGCCGAAGAGACAAAGCAAATGTTCTTATTCGTGCCCGTAGTATTGACGCACATCCAATAGTGAATTCCAAATGTAAACACTGTGGAAAATATTTTGTTAAGTTCTATGGTCAAGGTAATAATGAATTCTGTAGTGATTCGTGCCGTAAATTAAATAATAGAAAGGCTCATGACATTAATAAGGCACTTCGCAGAGCACGGGAAAGAACGGATAATTGTGAACCAGTAGATCCTCTTAAAGTTTTTGAACGAGACAACTACATTTGCCAAATCTGTGGTTGTCAAACTCCCATAACGTTCAGGGGATCATGGCTTCCTTACGCCCCGGAACTCGATCATATAATTCCGTTATCCAAGGGTGGGGAACACACCTATAAAAATACCCAATGTGCTTGTCGAGCATGTAATCAGTCGAAAGGAAATAAAATCTATGTCGAACCCCAAAGAACGCAAACCAGATATTATAAAATTCTGTCTGAACTGCGGCAAGCAGATCGAGCGTAAGAAATTTGATAAGAGAATCGAGGATTACGCCATCTATAAGCGTCGAAAGTATTGCGACCACGGGTGCTATGTGGCCATGAAGAAGAAGACAGTGAAGGTTCAGCCTACAGACGAACCAACTAAGGCCGAGGTAAAGCAGCAGATCGAGCAGGACATGAAGGAAGCGGAGTTGATAGAAGACCTCACCCCGCTCGATTTCCTCATCCGTGAGATGAACCGACCGAGCAATAGCCTTTCATACCGGAAGGAGTGTGCGGTTCAAGCCGCCCCCTACGTTCACCCGAAGCTCGACGCCAAGTCCACAGGGAAGACCAAGAAAGAGGAACAGAAGGAGGCCGCCGGCAATGTGGCTGCAAGCGGTAGATTCGCTCCGACGGCGCCACCAAAGACACAAGTCAATTAAAGAGGTTTAATTATGGGAAATCTAGTATTTTGTGTGCTTCACTTTTTTGCAGTAATATTTGGTTTCGTTTTTCTCTTCCTCACCATCCCTGCTCACATCATCTATTGCGGGGTGAAGAAGAAATAATATGAATCATAAACGACGACGACCAAAGAATAGAAGAGCGGGGTGCCTACTGTGTAAACCCTGGAAAGTCAACGGGGCTGGGTCAAGCAATCGTGGTGAAACGATAGAAAAATTTTCTGATTTCAAACGTCGATATTTTGCTAAGGTGGTAGCTGAATGATATCGAACAAGAAAGCAATGGACCTGCTGAAGTCTGCCGGGACCAAGAAGTTCAACCCCGGCCCTGCTCCACCAGTCAAGAAGAACGAAGCATTGGAGTACCAACGGTATATCGCTCGAATTCGTAGAAGAACTGATGGAGGAATGAAATAATGGAATTGAAAGAATTAGTGGAAAGAAAGAATGTGCTTGAAAAAGACATTAGCCACGCTTTAAAAGTTTTAGTCGATGAATTCATTGATGATATAAATATAACTCTAATATTGCCAAGTATTGAGGTAGAATTACGTCCTGAACCAGATTATCGACCAATCGCCACATGCAAATACACAAAGTATGTTGATGTCTCCGTTAGGGTTAATCTGTCGGTATGATCTGGTCAACCGCATGCCCTCATTGGGAAAGACGCATTGTTGCCGGTGAGTCCCTCGTACCCTGCCCGCCGCTGTTCCCAAGCGAGGCCGAACACGCTCTTGCTATCTTCAAGCAACTGCGAATCTACAATCTACCCGGGCAGCCGACCATGGGCCAGGCTTGCCGGGAATGGGTATTTGATATTGTCCGGGCGATCTTTGGCGCCTATGATGCTGATGCCGGTAGACGCCTGATTGTTGAGTTCTTCCTGAGCGTGGCAAAGAAAAATACGAAAGCCCTTGCTCTTGATACACCTATTCCCACGCCGAAGGGCTGGACGACCATGGGGGAACTGGCTGTCGGGGATGAAGTGTTTGGCATAGATGGAAATCCTTGTCGAGTTACCAGCATGAGTGAAATATTTCAAGGCCATGACTGCTATAGAATGGAATTCAGCAACGGTGAGAACGTTGTCGCTGATGCGGGGCATTTATGGATGACGGATGCTCTGGCCGCTTGTCCTGGTTCAGGAAAAAGAAAGAAAGGGTATAAATTAGTACCGAGAAAGAAAATCCGCACAACCAAAGAAATTGCAGAAACCCTCTTCCGTCCAGGGGATGGCGCAAGAAATCACTCTTTATATACCCCTGATCCTTTGATTCTTCCTGAAATAGATCTACCAATTCCCCCGTATACCCTCGGTGCATGGTTGGGTGATGGTAATACTTTGACGGCGCGAATCACCTGTGCTAATGAATACATAATGGACCGGATAGTTCAGGATGGTTTTTTGTTGGGGAAGAGGATTCCCTCAAAGTCGAAAGCGTGGGCGCAAGCGATAGGGGTCACAGATCGGCTTCTTTGTCATCGGGGGTATGATCCTTCACGAACGCGATTGGTATATGACTCGAAAAAAGGGAATTCATACCCTCTTTGCTTAGAATGTAATAGAGAAAACGACCGTTTCAAGAGAAATGGAACTCCTAAGTCCCCAATTGTTTGTTTTTCATTACAAGAAACCCTTAGAAAAGAAGATCTTTTGGGTAATAAACACATACCTTCTAATTATCTTCGAGCGAGTTTTGCACAACGTCTTTCCTTACTACAAGGAATGATGGATACGGATGGAACCATATCAAAATCAGGTAGGGTTATAAAGTACACCACTATTCTTCCGAAATTGGCTATTCAATTTGGCGAGTTACTTTCCACATTTGGTATAAAACATTCCATTATAGCGAAAGAAATGCGGTGTAACGGGAAACCGGTGGATGGCTTGTCTTACGATGTCCAGTTTATGGCATTTCGTGATAAATTGCCGGTTTTCGGGTTGGCGAGAAAACTTGACCGGATGAGGTACAATAACTCATCCAAGAAAGCCCGAAGCGAATCTATCCAGATAACCGAATGCTACAAGGTTAAAACCGTTCCGGTTCGTTGTACCGCCGTAGACTCATCGGATCACCAGTTTCTCTTCGGAAGAACCATGATTCCGACCCATAATAGTTTCCTAGCAAGTGGAGTGATGTTGACCGCCACGATTATCAACTGGCGGTCTGGCGCCGAGTACAATATTATTGCCCCTACCATTGAGGTCGCATCGAACTCCTATACTCCCGCCATGTGGATGGTGAAGCTTGATCCAGACCTTCATGCAATGTTTCATTACCAGCCACATTTAAAGACCATCACCCACCGCGACAACGGCACGATCTTGAAAGTCGTGGCTGCCGATAAGAACACGGTCGCGGGAAAGATTGGTACCATCACTTTATTAGACGAGTTTTGGCTGTTCGGTGAGAACCCTAATGCCGAGAACATGCTGATTGAGGCCACAGGGGGGCTTGCTTCACGCCCCGAAGGCGCTGTAATTTACCTCACCACCCAGTCCGACCGAGCCCCGGCGGGGGCGTTTGCAAAAAAACTCACCTATGCCCGCGCTGTTCGGGATGGGAAGATCCATGACCCTGCCTTCATGCCGATCCTCTATGAATTCCCACCACAGATGGTCGAGGACAAGGCGTACATGAAGCCTGAGAACTTTTACATCACCAACCCCAACCTTGGCCTGTCGGTTGATATTCCGTTCATTGAGCGCAAATTCAAACAAGCGGAAGCCGATGGGAAGGATAGTCTCTGTGGATTTCTCGCCAAGCACCTGAACGTTGAGATTGGCATGGTCATGCATGCCGAGCGGTGGGCTGGGGCTGACTGTTGGGAGAAAGCACCAATTATGGTCGATGGTGAAGTAACAGGCTACCTCTACAACGCACAATCCGACTGCACCCTCGACACGATCCTTGAACGTTCTGACGTTGTGGTGATCGGTGGCGACGGTGGTGGTTTGGATGACTTGCTCGGTATGTGCGTCCTTGGCCGGGATAGGGATGACCAGGAGTTGTGGCGGGCCTATTTCCGAGCTTGGGTCCATCCAATCGCCCTTGACCGAAGGAAGGAGAATATCACAGTCTATCAGAAGTTGCGGGACGCCGGGGATCTGGTAATTGTCAATGAGATGGAACAGGATATTCGGGAGTTTTGCGCTATTGTTGAGAAATGCGAGGCATCGGGACTGCTTGATCGGGTGGGCCTGGACCCTTCCGGTACCTCGGCCCCGGCCCAGGCCCTCACCTTGCTCGGGTATGATGAGAAGCGGGTCGTCGGTATCAAGCAGGGATGGCAGTTAAACAGCGCAATTATCGATATTGAAAGGAAGTTGGCCGGGGGCCGACTCATCCACGGTGGCCAGCAGCTCATGGTCTGGTGTGTCGGTAATGCCCGGCAGGAAATCAAGGGCTCGAACCGGTACATCACCAAAGAGGCGAGTGGGCTTGGTAAGGTCGATCCGGTCCTCGCTATGCTCAATGCGGCGTTCCTTATGTCGCTTAACCCCGAGCCGCGTAATCCGGTGTCGAGGTATGAAACAGATGGTTTACAGGTGTTTGGATAACCGTAAGGAGGGGTATTATGTGGTGGCCGTTTAGGTACAAAGAAGAGGTTCAAATTGTTTTTCTTCGGGGTATAGATGTTGAAAAAGTCAAAGACGGGGCGGTTTTTGTACTCGAAACACATAGGGTCTTGTCTAATGGGGCGATAAACCTGTTGAAAACGTCTTTTTCGGATATTATACGTGCGCAATTCGGTGCTAAATGCACCTGTGTAGTCCTTGAAGATGGTGTGAGACTGCGGGGAATTTTGGAGCCGTTAGTAGATGAGTGACACCCACCACCATGGAAGACCACAGAGGAGGAGAATGATGATAGATGACTTGGTTAAAGAATTGATGCAAGCACAGTCCTGTCTTGATAGTGCTTCTAAAGAAGTGCAGAACGCTAGACATAAAGAAACGGCTGCAATAAATAGGTTAAATACTGCACAAAAAGCTCTTGATAAAGCGATTTCAGAGCTTAGAAAAAATTCTCCTAGTCAATCGGATTGGGGGCAACACAAAGAGCCTCATATGGGCTTTTCATGAGTGACACCTACCACCATGGAAGACCACAGAAACATAAACGAGGGTGTGGTATCGATCTTTGGTCACGTCGACCGTTATCTGGCTGCCCGAAGACGGCGAGTTTCAAACGCATGTCACGCAGGTTGGAACGAGCGAAACGTAACAGAATAATTCGAAACGAATTGGTACTGGGGGAACTGGTATGAAGGCAACAATAACCCATACAAGGCTGAAAGAGCTTTTAACATACAACCCAAGTACTGGTAAATTCTTTTGGAATACGGGTCGTAACAACCAAATCACGTCAGGGTCTGAGGCGGGAACAGTCCATAGAACAGGGTACGTAAATATTATAATTGATAGGAAAATCTATCAAGCACATCGTTTGGCTTGGTTTTTTATTAATGGTTATTTTCCCGAATACGATATCGATCACTTAAATGGTGATAGACAAGACAATAGATTTTTAAATCTTCGTCACGTCTCAACTAAGTGCAACATGCAGAATCAGATAAAAAGTAGCCGTAATACATCTGGATTCCCCGGTGTAACTTGGGGTAAGAAAGAGGGGAAATGGCGCGGCCAGGTAGGAGTTAACGGTAAGAATATTTCTTTAGGTTTTTATACCAGTGCTCTGGAAGCCGCTTTGGCTCGGCTGACATTTGAGATTCAATGTCCGGAATGGACGTGTAACCATCGATCAGAATTGGTGAAATCCATAAAATCCATGTGGCCGGAGTTTAATCTAAGAGGCTTGCAATGAGTGATGAACGTCCCGTATTTGCTCGATGGAGGTTTTCAAATGCCGGAATGTTGGGCAATAAATTACTGATTTTCGAGCTTTTCGAGGCGAAATACTGGCGATTAAAGCAAGGAATGCCTGTTTTTCCGTCGCCGCGAGACTGTGAAGCCGTGGATTGGTCGAGGATGTACCGGGTTCGGGTGAATGGGCGTTGGTTCGGTGAGAAGAAGTACAGCTTCTTCACCCTTCCACAGATTGCGGCGGTCGCCGAACGGATGTTGGAAAGCCAAGAGGTAATATTGATCGAGGTGTGAGGATGATTGAGAAACTGGAAGAAATCGCGAATTACTTGAGGGGAATGTGCTTCGACCCCCGGTTACCGTCAGAGTTTAAAGGTTATATTCTGGCGAAAGTTGCCGAACTTGACGCGATAACCGAGAAACTGTTGGAGGGATGAAGAGTGTGCCCGATCCCCTGTTACAGACATGATCTGTATCACGGTCGGGCCTTCTTGTTGATCGGGGGGGGTATGTCTCGAAAGAAAGATGTGGTTGATGAAGCCAAAGAATTGCTGAAAGGGCCGTTTTCCATTGCCCCCGGGCCGGAAGCTGAGACGGCGACGCCGGTCATCAAAGGTCTGTTGAATGAAGTCAAGTGGCTGCGCCGAAGGTTAAGAGAGATCGGCGGGTAAAACCTCTTGACAAAAATTACTAATTTGGTGTATGTCTGAAAGTAATATGCAGAAACTCTTGACAACGATGAGTAACTAAGGTATGCGGATAATAGCGACAATTTTACAAGTGGTTGGGCTGGCTGGGCTAGGGTACGGTCTGTGGCTACATCAGCCCTGGATAGCATGGACGGTTTGTGGTAGTTTATTACTTATCGGAGGAGCGTGGTTGGACATTACAGCACCTAAACCGAAGGATAAACCCTGATGGGTATCTTCCAATTCACCCGGCCGCGAAATGACTTGTCATTGACTGATTCGAAGTCATGGAACCGCGGTCTTTGGAACCTTCTCGGGGCGCAGTCGAGTTCGGGGGTCCAGGTTGATGAACAGACCGCTTTGAACTATTCGGCCGTCTTTTGCGCCATAAATCTCCTCTCCAGCACCATTTCTTGTCTCCCTCTCCGTCTTCTGATTGCCAAAGACCGTAAAAAGATCATCGCTTCGAACAAGACCGCCCACCAAATTGTACATACCCGGTGGAACAAATACATGACGGCTCAAGTGGGTCGGGAAGTTCTGGAAGCCCATATTCTCGCCTGGGGCAACGGGTACGCCGAGAAGGTGTATAATAAGCAAGGGGATCTAGCCGAATTATGGCCGATTCCACCGAATCGGGTCACCCCGACGGTCAAAGATGGTGAGTTGCTCTACGATATTGAGGTTGGTGGGGAACAAAAGACCTTCTCTCGTGATAAGATCCTTCATGTTCCTGGCCTCGGCTTCGACGGTTTCACTGGGTACTCGGTAGTCGCCATGGCTCGGGAATCCATCGGCCTCGGAATAGCCATGGAGAAATTTGGCGCGAAGTTCTTTGGAAACGGTGCTCATCTCGGAGCGGTTTTATCCCACCCGGGCAAACTTAGCGAGAAAGCCGAGGATAATTTAAGGAAAAGTTTTATTGAGAAGCAATCCGGGCTCGATAACGCCCATCGGATGCTGCTTTTGCAAGAAGGGATAAAGATCGATAAACTGGGGCTCCCTCCAGAGGACTCGCAGTTTATTGAGGGTCGGCAGTTCCAGATAACGGACATAGCTCGTTGGTTCAATATCCCCCCACACAAGCTGAAGGATATGACCAAGAGTTCGTTCAACAACATAGAGAGTGAGCAAACTTCCTTTGTTATTGACTCGATTCTCCCCCGGTGTGTCCGTCTCGAATCGAATTTCGGTATGCAGTTGTTGAGCGATCTGGAGCAACGGCAAGGATATTATTTCAACCACAATCTTGCCGGTCTTCTGCGTGGGGATTCCGAAGCACGGGCCAAACTCTATACGGCTTTGTTCAACCTCGGGTCAATAAGTCCCGATGAGATACGAGAGAAAGAAGATTTCGACCCATTACCTGACGGCATTGGTAATCGGTACTTTGTGCAGCTCAATATGGCGCCGTTGGATAAATTTGATGAGGTGATGAAAAATGTTAGTAAATCGCAAGAGGTCATTAAACCGGGCGACGGTAAACAAACCGGTGGTAAACAAGAGCAATGAAGCAACCTTATACCTCTATGACGAAATAGGGTTCTGGGGAATCAATGCTCAAGAGTTTGTCACGAACCTGAACGCGGTTGATGCCGATACGATTCATCTCCGTGTGGATTCCATTGGTGGGGATGTGTTCGCAGCCAGGGCGATTCAAACGGCTCTGAAGCAGCACAAAGCCAAGATTATTGTCCATATTGATGGTCTTGCCGCTTCCGCCGCTTCTTTCATCGCCATGGCGGGAGACGAAATTGAAATGACCGACGGTGGCTTTATGATGATTCATAAAGCTATGTCTTTTGTCGATATCTTTGGATACTTCAATTGCGATGATTGTACCAAGCTTACCGAAGATATGGGCAAGGAACAGGAGCGATTAGATAAGGTTGATGACTCGATTGCCAATGACTATGCCAAGCGGGCCGGGAAGACCCTGGAAGAAACGAAACAATGGATGGCCGACGAAAGCTGGTTTACCGCTCAAGAGGCACTTGATCTTGGGCTAATTGACCGGGTATACACCGGGGAGGTTGTCGAGAATACTTACGATCTCTCTGTTTTCAATCGCGTCCCAGATAAATTAAAGGAACGCGAGAAGAATGTAACCAAGCGTGAAATTGAGCGCATCCTGCGGGACGCCGGGTGTTCTCAGACCGTGGCGAAAGCCATACTTGCAAAGGGGTGGGAAGGGACACGGCGGGATGTCGCCCCCGAACAGCAACGGGAGGTTGTCACACCTAAAAGGAAAAAGGATAGGATAGCGGAACTTCTTACTCGGGCGGAAATTATCGCCCCAACCATGAGGGATGAACAATAATGAAGACAATTAGTCAGTACAAAGAAGATATTAAGGCGTTGATGAAGAAATCCGCCGACATTGACGCCCAATGTGTCAATGAGAATCGTGAGCCGACCGAATCGGAGTTGACCATTAAAAACGAACTGCTCGATACCGCCGAGGAATTCCGTCGGATCGTCCAGACCCAAGAGCGTCAAGAGCGCATGAACAATGCCTTGGCCCAGACGGATGGACCGGAAACCCTGCCCCGAACGACCACCAACAGCCGAACAACCGCCCCGAAACGGGACAAAGATCGGTTCAATAGCTTCGGCGAACAGATGGCCGCAGTCATGCATGCCGGCATCCCTGGCGGCAATGTTGATCCCCGTCTTTTCAATGCTGCCACAGGGTTGAATGAAACCACACCATCCGATGGTGGATTTTTGATTCAAACGGATTTTTCGACCGAGCTTCTGCAGGAAGTCTATAATACCGGTGTGCTCTCGTCTCGTTGTCGCCGACAGCCGCTTTCAGGTGGCTCGAATAGTATCAAGATCAACGGTGTGGACGAAACCAGTCGAGCCTCTTCTCGTTATGGTGGGATCGTTGGTTACTGGGAAGATGAAGCTGGGGAGAAGACCGCCAGTAAGCCGAAATTCCGCAAGATCGAATTGAACCTCAAGAAACTTATCGGTCTGTGTTATCTCACCGACGAGTTGATGGAAGACGCAGCCGGCCTTGAGTCGTTTGTCAGAACGGCGTTTGCCGGCGAGTTCGGCTTTCTTGTCGATGAGGCGATCTACAACGGCACCGGTGCTGGTCAACCCCTCGGTTTCATGAACACCGGAAGTTTGGTAACGGTGTCCAAGGAAACCGGACAAGCAGCGGCAACAATTTTACCCGAAAACATTGACAATATGTACGCCAGAAGGTTCGCTGGCCAGACCAGTAATTATGTCTGGTTGTATAACCAGATGATCGAACCGCAATTGTCGAAAATGGCGTATTCAATCGGTACGGGTGGATCTCTTGTCTATACCCCCCCTGGTGGCATGAATAGCGCACCTTACGGGATGATCAAGGGTCTTCCGGCAATTGCTGTTGAGCAGGCCGCTGTTCTCGGCACCGCTGGTGACATCGTTCTTGCCAACCTCCAGAACGGCTATGTTTTGGCAGAGAAGGGTGGAATCAAGACCGATATGTCAATCCATGTTCGATTCGTCTATGACGAGCAGGTTTTCCGGTTCGTTTTGAGAATCGATGGCCAGCCGGTCAGGGCTACTGCTCTTACCCCGTTCAAGGGTGGGGCCAGTGCTACTCAAAGTCACTTTGTCGCTTTGGCGACCCGCGCCTAATAGGAGGTTGTTACTATGATGCTCTCAGAACAATTTAAACTCGTACCGGTTTTGAGTGATGGTGATCTCAACGCCGGGGCAACCCTTGATACTGATTCCATCAATATGAAGGGTCACCACCATGCAACTTTCATTGTCGGTCTGCAGACGCTGGCCGGCGCATCGTCTACCTTGGAAGTCTATAGTGGCGCGTCTGACGGTGCCTGTACTTCGGCATTGACTGTAAACTATGCTTTCGGCGGTGCCGCGCAAGGCTCGGCAAACTGTGATGTTCTTTCCGCCTGGACCAGTGCCGCAGTCATCACTTTGACCCATGGCACTTACGATAACTACATGCTGGTTATTGAGGTTCCGGCAACGGCTATGGATCTTGACAATAGTGAGGATTGGCTGACCTTGAGATTTACTGATCCGGGCGGTTCGACCGGTAATGTGCAGGTACATGCCATTCTGAAACCCCGCTACGCAAACGGCCAATCCCCGACTGCATTAGCATAATCAGGAGAACATAATGATTCTGCATAAGGAAGACCTCGAAGCAATACGGGATCTCATTAAAGAAGAGGTCAAGATATTGCTCGATGGTAAACAATTGGCTGACACGAAACCCGTGAAGCCCACGAAGACAGAGGAGAAAAAATAATGCCGAACTTCAATCCATCAACACGGGAGATGATCGGTTTCATAAACGGTGGTCTCCGGAAAGAAACAACTATTCTGGCGAATCTGACGTACCTCTTAGGTGCGGCTAATACTCAAACGGAATTGTTCAATGTGCACGGGAGGATATTGCTCCTGCAACTCTATCTTGAACTGATTACCGCGGCTTCCGCCCATGCCACAACGGTACAATTCAACTGTACCTTTACCACTCCGGTTATCGCATTGAACCCGATTGGCGCGGCGTGTGCGGCGATAACCAGTCTCGGTCAAGGCGGGAGAATTGTTCATATCGGCGGGGCGGTTGCAAGTGCCGCTGTTATAACCGATTCTCCCGGCCTATCTGACGTAACTTGTGTCACGCCTCAGATTGTGGGCGGGCATGATTTTGTCGGGACAATCGGGATGCTGGCGGCTGCTGCCGACCAGGCAAGCGGCACCTTCCGGGTGGTTCTGAACTACCTGCCGTATTCCGATGGTGCCTATATCGAGGCGGCTCTCTAAAGGAGAAAGGGGATAATTATGGCGGTTATATTAGTATCCACAATTCAGAGATTTCAAGCTATGTCTGCTGATACGTGGCCGAGTAATCCCCCCGAAGGATCTTGCCTACATGTTATCGATACCGGGGAAGAGTACGTATTCCACGACGGTACATGGGAGCAAGATTTGAGATCAATCACAGCGATGACCGCTGTTTGGTAAATAGGTGAAAACATGTATGGAAAAGTAGGTGCACAAGCTCTGGCTTCTGGTTCGTCCGGGCCGGTAAGGCTCGACGCTGATGGCGCGTTGATCGCCCGGTTGTCTGCCGGAAAATACCGCGATGCCGCACTGGCGGGGAGGCTGTTTTCGGTCGCCAATCAGGCTGCCGTGGCCACTACCGCAGCGCTCGCAACAACTTGGACAGGTCTTGGGATATCAAATCCCACCGGTTCAGGTAAGAATATAATCCTCCACGAGTTCGGATGGGCGTTGTCGGTTGTTGGTCCCGACGACGGAGTTGTTGGTTTGATGACAAGTACGGACACCGGTTTTGCGGCTGCGTTGACCGCCAAGGCGGCTAAATCAGGTTCTGGAACATCCATAGCTTTCTGTGATGATGGTGCTACAATAAGTACTCCTATTCTTGAAAGAATATGTGGGGCTATTGGTACTGGGGCGACAACTACACAGATCTCCGTGCCGCAGAGTATCTATCAGGTTGACGGTAGTATTATTCTGCCCCCTGGCCGTTCGGTGATGACCTATACCACGACCGCAACAACCGCTGCAGCCGTGTTCTTTTTCTTATGGGAAGAAGTTAACGTATGATCCTAAAGCAGTACATACCGCCTGCCGCTGAAGCAATGTCGCTCATTGAGGCGAAGCTCCACTTGAAGGCGGGTGGGGCGACTGACGCAACGGCGGCAGCCGCCTATACCGCAGAGGATACCCTACTCTCTGTGGCCATAGCCGCTTGCCGCCATGCTGCTGAAACCGAGCAGTGGCGGGCGTTGGTACTGCAGACGTGGGATCTATATCTTGGCGGGTTTCCTGCCGAGAACTACATTAAACTCCCCCTACCCCCGCTCCGGGCTGTCGGGTTCGTACGGTACACCGACAGTTCCGGGGTTGTTACCACATTCACTGATTACACGGTGGATATCGTCAGTGAGCCGGGGCGGATCGTGCTGAATTACGGGGAGACATGGCCATCAGGGACGTTGGCCCCAAACAACCCCGTGCAGGTTCGGTTTCAGTGCGGTTATCTGGTACCCTTCACGGCCACCGCTGCAACTGATGTTATTGCCGCGCCGAATCACCCGTTTGTCAATACTGATATGGTGCGGCTATCAGTGTCGGGTGGAACATTACCCGCGGGGGTCACGGTATTGACCGATTACTACGTTCGGGACGCGGTGGCCGGGGTGTCCCTCAAGCTGGCGGCTACGGTAAGTGGCGCTGCTATCGATCTGACTACGGCCGGGACCGGAAACATGTTTATTGGAGAACTGCCGGCAAGTACGATGGTTGGGATGAAACTCATTCTGAGTGATTTGTATGAGGAGCGGGGCGACACGGTTATCGGCCGGTCTACCAACTCCCTTCCGGTAACAATCCCTCGTGCCGCTGCTCACTGGTTCGCTATGGACTCCGCGAGGCACTTCTGATGGCTGTTTGGACGCCACCGGGCAAACGGAATAGGGTAATTGTCATCCAGACCAGTACCGAGTCTACGGATAGTTATGGCGGAACGGTCCATACTTGGTCAACGTTTGCCACCGTGTGGGCTCTTGCCCGTCCTCTTAGGGGCCGGGATCTGGTGGCCGCACAGGCCGCGCAGAACTTGACGGAACTGGTATTCAATATTCGGTATCTGGCTGCGGTACTCCCGGTGATGCGGATTGTTTATGGCGGTAAGAACTACGACATTACCGCCGTAATCAATATCGAGGAAGCGAACCGGGAGATTGACATTATGGCAAAAACAGGATTAAGTGAGGGCTAACCATCTTCTATTAGATGGAAAGGACGATTATGACGAAATCAATTAGAGTTGAAAACGCGGATAATAGCAACCACAAGGTGGTGGTGCAGGTGTGGGAGAGAGGGCCGGAAGGCGGTCATGCTAAGATGCTTACTGAGCATCGGTTAGATTACCCAACATCGATGGTTGAAAAGACTATCTGGAAAGATCATTTTTTGGTTATTAAAGAAGTGTAATGCCAACATTCGAGGCCACATTACAAACATTGCTCGGCAACCTGTGTTCGGGTCGGTGTTACCCGCTGATCAACACGCAGTTGACGATTGTGTCACCTTATATCACGTTTCAAAAAATTATTGGTACTCCCGATCTCGATCTCGAAGGGCCGGGCCGGGAGAATGTTAGAATGCAGATCGATGTTTGGGGGACTACTTTCAACAGCGCGAAGACGCTTGCTGAGTCAATAAAGACCGCAATGCTGTCTGCGTCATTCGTGAATGTCCCATTAGGGTTTCAAGATCTTTATGAAGAAGTAAGTAAGGAGTACCGTGTACTCCTTGAGTACTCGATCTGGCCGTAACGGTCAGGGTAAACAAAAGGACTGTCGCGACGACAAGGCCGGAAACTTACTGCTGTGAAGCAGAAAGGAGCATCAAATGAGTATATCAGCGCAATTAGCACAATTGGCAAAACTGTACATCGCCGGAACTGCGGCCGCAGCAGAAACGTTAACCGCGGTAACAGTCGGATACCCGACAATCCTTGCAATCACCGGTCATGCAGGTGTGGCCAATGGTGATGTAGTAACGCTTGCCGGTTTCGAGGGGGCCGACGCGGCCACCCTTAACGCCCAAACCGCTACGGTAAAGAACTACGCCACCGGCGCCACCAATGACACCTTTGCCATCGACATCAACACCGTTGGTCTTACCATCACCATTGGTACCGCCACCGCCACTCCTTCCGCCTGGATTCAAATCAAAGAAGTCAAAGGTATCAATCCGAGTGGCGGTACTGCTTCCGTTATTGATGTTACTGACCTTGACAGTACCGCGATGGAATCTCTTACCGGTTTGCAGGATCATGGTACCCTCGGCTTCGACATTAATATCCTTGAAACCGACGCGGGTCAGGCTGCTTGTTTGGCGGCATTCGCTGCGTCAACATCGAAGAACTTTAAGATTGTTACAGCTTTGCCGAAGACCCGTACCTTCTCTGCGTCGATTACCAAGTGGCCGACCATCCCGACTCACGCCGTTAACGGGGTCCAGGTGGGTTCTGCCGAAATCAAGATCTCTGGCGCGGTGGTGGTGTCCTAATGGGGAAATTTCTTGATAGAGCAGCGCTGCTCGGGGCGCTGAAACTTCAAACCGAGTTTGTGTTGATCAGCGGCAAGAGCGGAGTGATGGTTACCCAAATGTCGGCGGTAAGCTTTATTGAGATGTGGGACGGGTTGGAGAAAGACGGTGACGGTAATGTAAAGAATGTCGATCTCAACACTAAACTACTGGCTCATTGTATTGTTGATGAAGCAGGGGAACGCCTGTTGACCGACCCTGCCGATATGGTGGCTTTACGTAACAGCAACCCAAAGGTTTTTAAGAAGCTCATTTCAGCAGCTCGGCGGATGAACGGGCTTGATGGTGAAGTTGAAAAAAACTCCGAAGCGGGTCAGAAAGACGATTCCCTTTCAGGCTCGCCACAAGACTAGGATATCCACATCCTGATTACCTCCTGCCACTCCTGACCGCAAAACAGTACCGGGAGTGGCAGGCGTTTGAATCAATTGAGGGCGACCCAGAATACCGGGATGAGTTGCGGAACGGGATATTGTGTAGCACTTTAGCGAACGTCCATCGGGGGCCGAAGTCGCCACCGTATAAACCAGATGACTTCATGATTTCGCTTTACCGGGAGCCGGAAAAAGAACTTACTCCGGCAGAAGTTGAACGATTATTAGCGGGGATTCTCGGGGCATGATCAAGCTAGGGATTCGAATAGAGAATATAAACGGTCTTGACGCTCAGTTCGAGGAGGTCATCGCCGCTATCGAAGCGAATCTCGAAGAGGTCGCGGATTACACCCTTCAAGAAGCCGTAACTACCGAGGCGTTTGTTAATAGGAAAAACGACCTGCGCCCCTCAATCAAGAAGCTGAAATCGAAGTTTGAGAATGGCGGGTATATCATACGGGCTTCCGGTAAAGGTAAGGATAAAGGGTACCATGCCCACCTTGTGGAGTTTGGCCACGTTATGCTGACCCATTCCGGGATGCCGACTAAGCTACGAAGAGTACCCCCGCATCCGTTCATGCGTCCTGCCGCTGAGAAGGGCATTGTGAAAGCTATCCAGTTGTTCAGGGTGACCAAGAAATGACCGCGACACGAATAACCGGCATATACATACCTGTAGAAGCGGATTTGGCCCGGCTCAGAAGCGATATGGGCAAGGTTAAGCAGATTGTTACGGAGTCTGCAACCAGCATCTCCAACAGCATGAACAACGCCCTTGACAACAAACAAGTCAGTAAAGGGCTCAACTCCCTCATCTCCAATCTCGGGGGTGTTTCCCGTGCCTCAAAAATAACCGGCGCCGATCTGTCAAAACTTGGCATCGATCTTGGGGCGCTCCGCAGCGTTACTGGTGTCACCGAGGCGCAATTTGCGAAGCTACAGGGTCAAATGCTTCAGACCCAGGCGGCGAAGGTGCAGGAAAAATCACTTAGGGATATCGCAGTTGCCGCTGGCCTGACTCAGAAGGAAGTCGCAGCGCTCGGCGCACAGATGGGGGTTTCTGCCGCTGCTATTGATCGAGTAGGCAAGAGCATGACTGAGGTCGGTAAGTCTACTCAGTTCAGCATGGCCAAGTTCCGTGACATGATCATCACGGTTGGGTTGTATACCGTGGCTTTTCAAGGGCTATCGGCGGTTGTCGGCGGTATAAGTTCGGAGTTCACTCGCGGGCTCAAGTCGGTCGAAGAATTCGACCTTGCTATAGCATCAACAGCCGCGTTCATTACCACGTTCTCTGCCGACCTGAAGAACGGGGCGGATATTGGGGCGGTGTATGAGCGGGCGGCGGGGTACGCCGGACGGTTGAATGAAAAACTGGAGATGATCGATGCGAATACCATCGCGTCTGGTAAGCATCTTCAGATGATGTCGGAAACTTTTATTCAGCATGGGGTGTTGCTCGACGTTAACAACAAAAGACAGGTTGATGGTTTTACCAACATTGCTACCGCCCTTGCCCTGGTCACTGCCGGGCAGAACCAAGACGTCCAGATGCGGCAGGAGATTAACGCCCTTCTCAACGGGCAAGTGCGGGCGACAGATCGTTTACCAAGATTGCTTCAGGCGATTGACCCTGAGCTCCAAATGCATCTCAAGTTGTGGAAGGAACAGGGAACCACTATTGAGAACGTTGGTGAGCTTCTGAAGGGGTTCTCCTCGAATACCGGAACACTAAACAACCAGTGGATTTCAGTTGGTTCAACCATGGAGACGATTCATAATCGAATTCTTCGTGGTGCGTTCCGCCCGGTCTTTGAGGACTTGATTAAGCTCGCCAAGGACTTAAACACCACTTTGATGGATAGCGAGGGTAATCTCACTTATATAGCGATTGGTATTCAAGAGGCTATCAAAGGCGCCTATAGCCTTATCAAACAACTTGGAACCGCTGCTAAAGAGGTACCGGGTGCTGTGGTGGATGCGGTCAAGGCGCCTTGGAATTTAGCAGACTGGGTGGGGGAGAAGATTGGTATTGCGGGACCAACCCAACAAGTGAAATTTGTTGCCGAGCTCATTGGTATATCAGGTGAGAAAAACGATTTCGGCATTGTGGATAAATGGAAAGCCACAGCTGAAGAACTTGCAAGGCTCAATAAGATGCAAGACCCCTGGATGGTCAATGCGCTTGCCGCTCCGAAACTGGTGGATACTCCCGACAAGCCGTACAAGAGCAAAGCCAGTGATCTGAACGCGGCAATGCAGGCTGAAGTTGAACTTTTGAAAGCGGCGGAAGAGAACAAGCTCGCCATCGTTAAGACTTATACTGACCAGATGCAGCAGCTCAACCAGAACGATTACGATCTTGGGTTGTCGTCGTATAGCTCGTATCTGGATGAGAAGAACGCACTCACTATTAACGCCGCATCAAAAGAGCTCGCCGCAAAAGAAGCGGTTCTTGCCGCGGCCCGCAATGCGGTTAGTAAGCTGTCACCGATTACCAACAAGGAGGGCGAACTTCGCCCGGACAAAGACGCCAAAGCACACGCTGACGCCCTAAAGAAAGTCGAAGATGCTGAGAAAGGGGTAGCTGATGCCGCTAATAAACTGGCACAAGCGCAGGTGGAGGGATCACACGCCGCACAGGTAGCGGTTAAGGATCTGAACGACCTTTATCAGCAAACGACGGTAAGCCTGCTGGAGAGTCAAGGTAAGACGGTGGAAGCCGCCACACTGATGGCTCAGTATGATGAAGAGAGCGTTGAACGGCAACGGCTGATACGTGCTGCGAATGAAGGGAACGCAGAAGCTCTGGCCATTGTGGATGCCCAACGGCTTATGTCCGCGCAGAAGATCAAGGAGGCCGATCTTGACAACCTTACCACTCAGAAAGACGCAGCAATTTCTCTTGCTGAACTGAACGGGGAACACACAAAGTCGCTCGATCTGCAGATCCAACTGAAGGACGTTGAAATCCAGCGAGCGCAACTTAACGGGGCGCTTCCTATCCAGATCGGGTTATTGAAAGCGCAACGTCGTGAGATGGAAGCGATGAAAGCGCCGCTTTCCGCTTTTGCAAAGGGCTGGAAGGATGTTATCAAGGAGCAGAAGACCTCCAACGAATTGATGTATGATCTTGCGAAGAAGGTCGCGAAGGATATGAATGACACATTTGAAGATGTGTTGTTTGAATCGATGAAAGGCAACTTCGAAGACATCGGCGACTTGTTCGAATCCCTGGCAGACAGGATGTTGGACGACTTCTTGAAGATGATCGCTGCAATGGTCGTTGCCTGGGCCGAGGCTGAAATTATTAGCTGGTTTGTGGGCGGGGAAAACAGGTTTAGTTTTTCTGCATCGGGTTCCGGCGGATCCGGTGGTGGAACCAGCGCGGGCGGGGTTGTCGGGTCACTCGCAACAGCAGCAGTGACATCCTACATCAAAGAACAAATTATGGCCGAGGTCGTTACCCCGGCTTACGAGGCGGTATCGTCGTATTTTGCCGGTGAAACTGTTGGGACCGTCGCCGCTGAAGGTGTCGGGTACGAGATGGGCGGCACGGCAACCGAGTACGTCGCCGCTGAAGGTGTCGGCTTTGAAATGGGCGGTGCCGCGGCTGCCGAGAGTGGATCGGTCGCCGCCACAGAGGCGGGTTACTTTGTTGGGGAGGGTGGGACTGTAATCGTTGCCGAGGGCGGGACGGTCGTCGCTGGTGAAGGGGCGGCGGCGTCGGGTACCGCGGCAACAACCGGGGCAAGTACCGCTGGCATGACCGCCGCCGCGAACGCCGGGGTTATTGGGGCACTTGTGGCCTCTGCCTATATTATCGGCACAAGTCACAACCCGGATATCAAAGGCCAGATGAACGCTGACCGGGTTTCTATGGACGATATTTCGGCGGTGTCCGGGGTCGGGCAAGAAGGCCGATTGACGCCATTTGGCGCTGGGGGTGGGAACTATGAGAATATCCAAGAGCTCAACGTCCAATTAGCGAACTTGAACGCGGTGTCGTTGGACGCGGCGTCAGGAGTAATGGTCGCGGCAACAGGTGTTACGGATAGCGAGACCGGACTTACCACCAGTATGAACTGGATGATGTATTCATTCGATGCCGCTACTGGAGTTTGGACAAACTCTACATCGGTCTTTGACGGCATGGTCGCCCAGATGCAGGAGTTGAATCCGGTAACACAGGAAGCCATAGAGACAACAGCGCAGTACATTGCAGAGATGAACGGTGTTCCCTCTGCAGCCGATGAGCTGATGTCCGCCTTCGAAATGATGTCTACCGGCGTTTATGACCTGGCCAGTGCCACCAATGGCGCGGTCGGGTCTATGATCGCCACGGCGGCTTCTCTTGGGTCAACGGTATACGGTTCTGTTAACATGGGCGTAGACCAAACGTCTCAAGATTTATTTGGTAATGGTGGTGGGGACGGTGGGGGTTTTGCTACTGGCGGTATCCACAGTGGTGGCTGGCGTATGGTTGGTGAACGTGGCCGAGAACTTGAGTATACCCCACCGAGCCGGATATTCAATAACACCGATACCAACAGCATCATGAACGGGCTACAAAAAAATAGCTCGCAAGCCATCACACTGACTGTTCCGGTCTATGTTGGTAATGATAAACTCACAGAGCACATTATTACCATCGCGGATGGTGTGGCTACGAATAGGCAGCGGCAAGGTGTTGTTGGGAGGGCTTACGCATGATCCTGGTCGAATTCACCCCTGACGGCTCCGCGATGCAACGTATATCAACCGAGGACGTAGCCTTGGATTATCAGTGGTACAGCTATATCAAGAGCATTTCATCAATCAAGCTACAGTTGCCCGATTACTATGGTGGGTACGCGGCCCCATCCTTCTCAGATATCACCATTAATCTTGAGGCGTATGCGGGTATCTGGCCACCGCCGGCAATGTCCACTGTAAAAATAATTGAAACTGAAACTGACGAAACAAGCGGCGTGACGATTTTTGAAGGTTCGGCGAACACCGGAGACATTACCCGAAACGGCGTCAGTATCTACCTGAAGAAACCGGACCTCGATATCACCGTTGTCTCCGGGGCGGCGTATAACGACACCCTTGTTAATGTCGCGACGGCACTATGCGGACCGACAATTCTGAACCTGACAATAAACACGACACTCGCCAGAAGTCCGAGCCCGGCGGTACTGCACACGACCACTTCCGATCAACCCGCCATCGATCTTTTGTCGAACATGTGCGCCTTTTTCAGCCACGCCTTTCAGATCATTGGTGACACTTTATACTTGGTCGACATGCTCGGCACTCAGACGCCATACACTTTGACAGAGTTCGACGTACAACCCTGTGATTATCGACGAGCCGACCCCATCCTACTGGTCAAGAATGGTGACAGCTACTCGGTAGACGGGAGTTCACCAAATGGTGAGGAGGTCAATATAAGCAAGGCGTTCCATACTACCGAAGCAAACATACTGACCGCCCTCGGTAACATAAAAATGTTGCTTGAAAAAGATATTGCCGTTATTAGGTTCAAAACCTCTCAGACAAAACCAAGAATTCTGGAGCAGGTCACTTTACTCGATGAGTCAATGATACTGCCTATCACATTTACCGGCATTATCACCAGTATAATTTACAACTATGAAACCATGTCGGTAGAGGCTGAAGTAATAGGGAGCATGACGGCATGAAACATATAAAAACCGACAGTATTTATTCACGTTCTGCCAGTTCTGAAAATGCCAATTTCCCGATATCGAGAACCGCCGACATGCACCCGAAGCGCAAGTATAAAGCGCTTGCGGGGGCATGGTTTGCAACGATTACCATTGAGGTTGTCGGGGGCTGCTCCGACATTATGCTCGCTGGAACAAATGCAACATCGTTGACTATTACCGCTTCAGATCCAAACCAAATCTCTTGGGGCGATAGTGACACCTGGGGGGACGGCGACACCTGGGCGAATACTGGTGCCAGTACAACTATTGATTTGATACAGAACAACCGCTCCCAGACATTGTGGGCAGAATTTGGAACACCCGTCCTCGTACCATGTGTGGTATCAATTGTGGCATACTGTCCACCAACTGACACTCTTGAAATAGGGGTTTTGAGGGCCGGACTTGCGAGAACATACGGAGCGAGTCCAAAGTACGGGTTGTCTGAGGGCCGGGTTGACTACTCAATTGTTGATGAGAATTCGAATGGTAGTTTTTCCGTTCTTCAGCGTGACAAGGTCCGAACTTTTGTAGGAGAGCTCATTACCACACGGGCGTACGCTTGGGAGCTTGCCGACAACTATGACGAGATGGGTATGGAGCCTACCGCTTGGCGGCTAACCGACCACGAAAATAGCGAATACGTGGTGTTCGCCCGGTTCACGTCGCCACCGCAATCGCAGCATTTGTATCCCGGCTACAGCGCAGTTAATTTTGAACTACTTGAGGTTATTTGATGGCATACAAAATTTACAATTGTAATGGGCTCACTGGTGGGGCGTCTCGGGATCTTGACGCAATCTCGGTTGCGGTTCTGGCGGATGGTGATCGGGCGATGGTTTGCGCGAATGACTCATTCTACTTCTTTGTTTTTGCCGCCGCATCAACTGCGGCGGAAAGTTCGCCGTCAAGGATACGGCCTAATGACTATGCGTCTGCTGGAGTTTGGGAAAATCAAAGCTCTCCGTTTGGCAACACTGGTCCCATAGTATCTACTGAGGTGCCGATAGAAGAGAACATCAGGGGGGGCGACGTTACCGTGTCAGGTAATATTTTGACAATTTCGCCGGTATCCTGTATGGACTCAACGGGTGTTATTAGACTCTATACCGCCGCTAACACAACCGTCACGTTGCCCGGAACAGTTAATGGCAACTTCTACGTGTTTATAACACGGTTACTTGATGGGGTTACATTCGAGCCGAGAGCGTATTCGACCGAAGCGGGGCCGGAATCGGATGCTGAGATTGACGCATGGCGACAGAGGTCGTTTGCCAAGAATAACGGCGCCGGAGTGACGATGCCGTATGTACAGGTAAAGGATAGAGTCGATTGGATAAGCGCTAGTAACTTACCTGTACTTACGGCTAGTTACACTAACTCTTTAGTATTGTACAGTATCGATACGGTTATCCCCGCAAGTAAGATTGATGTAACATTGTTGAGCTCACAAGCCTTTTACTGGGCTCACAATAACTCAGCTGATTTAGGGTATGTGCCGGCTACACAAGCTTTACCAGGGGTAACTGGTACTGGCATCTATCTAAGGGGGGGAACTTCCGGGGTAGTCAACATCACATCTACAACTTTGAGGTTATAAAATAATGAAAATGTGGAAATTAATATTCGATGTCAAAACGAAAAAGGGAACAGGCTGCAACCGGGAACCCGAGGTAGGGGAGTTCTCAAAAGAGCTCCCACCATCTGAATGTGCATGGTTCAATGTGTATCCCGAGAGGTATGTGTGGAACGGCGCAGGTATTGAAGAGGTAGCTAAACCGGTACTAGAAGCTATGCAATTAGCTGACAGGAAGATTAAGAGGCAGAACCAAAATAAAGCGTCAGGAAAAGCTCATGTATTCTCGGTCTATCCCATCGAAATACAAAGCTCTGCCTGGGGTGGACTGTACATTGAAGCTGGTGAAAACCCCGATAGGGTGGCGGATGGGATAAGAGAATTTATCAAAGGGCATATGATAGAGGAAAACAGGGTATTTGACCTAATCGAAACAGCTAAAACCTTAGAAGAGCTTGACTTGATAAAAGACCCAATTTGGCCGGAGGTGTGATATGGCAAAGCATAAATTTAATATAATCGCGTATGGCGCAAGGAAACAGGTCAAGACAAACCTGAAAGCAGACACCGGAAAGAAAACAACGGTACCCGCTCTTGCTGACCGGGTGGCTGAGCTCGAAAAAATAATCGGGGTACGTACTCTTTAAAGGAGAAAATTATGAGATCTTCCATTCTCTTTGTTGCGTTTTTGCTATTTAGTGGCTGTGCCGCCGCCCCGCCACCTAACCAGGCCGTTGAAAAATCCCTGGCCGAAGCAAAAATTGCCTGTTATGAATCGAAGGCGCCAAACTCGACCAATGACGAGAAACTGACTGACCCCAAAGACATACTTCTTGGTAAAGCCATTGACGCCCTGGCCAAAGCCGTGGACAAAGGTATAGACCCATGTGCAAGTATTGTTACCAACAACGATCTGCAGAAAGTCGCCATGGAAGAAAATACCAAGCAGGTCGTCGCCGGTGCCGATTTTGCCAAGTCTGCAGCCGGTAATATCGTGGTTGGTGTTGGGGTCTGGAAGGGCCTTGATGTCCTGCCGACCCTGTTTGCCAGCGCAGGGAGCAAAATATCTCTCAGTTCCGCCGGTGACATGGCCGTTACCGACAGTCTAAAAACCTCATCGGTAGGCGATGTTTTCGGGGCATCGAGCCTTGGCGGTATCCTCAATAACCCGGTTAGTACCGTCACTGAGGTGCCCGCTCTATGAGATGTCCACATTGCCATAGAGAGATTACAGATGGTGACGCCTGCCGGTGTCCACATTGTGGGAGGTCGATATGAGAGGGGATTTGCCGGGGCGTGACCCCGTTGACAGTATCGACTGCCGGCTCGATGCGGGACCGCCGCCAAAGCCAGGTGAAATAATCATACCCATTGTTTCGGTAACGTTCAAAACGATTGCCGAATTTTTTAAATCAATTGTGAGGTTAAGACAATGATATCTGAACTTTTTACAGCACTTCATGCAGGTAGTTCCCTCTCTGACCCCGCATCATGGAAAAAGGGCCAGGAATTAACCAACCTTATCGGCGCGGTGTTGGCGGGGGTAATTACCCTGATACGGTGGAAGTACCCTGATTTCCTGCTCCCGGAAGGGGCGACGCAATACGCCGCTGAAATGATCGGTTCGGTTCTGGTGCTGGTAAATCTCTATCTTACCCGTGCAACAACCAAGAAATCTATTGGTGGGGCGGGTCTGCCAGCGTCAATTGAAGTCGAAGGGGCTAGCCAAAAATGACGGCAGAACAATTTAGCCAGTTGCTCACCGCGTTAACTAGGATACCGGACCGCTCTTATACAATAACAGGCGCGTCGGACTGGCCGATGCTGCTTGTTTTGTGCGGCGTCTTTGGTGCCGCCATCGCGGGGTTAATCTGTTTTATGTGGCACGATCTAGGCCGCAGGTTTGACGGGTACGAGGCCGCGAATGAAAAAGACCACGACACGATCTGGAAGTCACAAAAGGATTGCCAGAATGACTGTTGCCCTAGAGGTGTTCCGGAGAGGGGTGGAAGGAGGACAGACGCATGACAATCGTCTGTCCTGCGTGTAACCGAGCATTAAGTCGTAACGGGGATTGGCAAAAGTGTGAAATTGCTGATCCCAGACCAATTTATTTCATGTGTCCAGATTGCCATGACAATGGTGGTAGGTCGGTGAAGGGGGAATCAACGATGCACGACAAAGATGGGGCGCAGATGTGAGCATCAAGCCGAACCAGGAGTGTTTATACTGTGCTCATAGATCGGCTATAAACGGCAAAAACCGTTGCACCTGCACCAGTCCCCGCCCGGAAGTGAGAAGCACTCAGAACGCCACACATCTTGGGTACTGGGACTACCCCGATGATTTCGCTTGGCAATTCAAAACAACCAGATGCCCGAATTGGGAGGAACGCCGGTATGGTAGTGAGTGAAGATGTAGTTCGTAGGCTGCACGATTTTCTTTTGAGGGAATCAGCAATGCCGGTATTATCACACCTCCGGGAATTGATGCAAAAGTGCGGTCGCAGACAATCAAGGACTGTATCAAAATCGTTTTGGGGGATGGACAGGATGATTGAAACAACAATTGACGAAATCAAACGGCACGAAGCGTATCGAAGTCATGTCTATCTTGATACCAAACAGGTGCTATCGATTGGCTACGGGCTCAATCTCAAGGACGGGATTTCTGAACCACTCGCAACAAAAATCCTCGAATGGACGCTTGAAGAGCGCTTACAAGTTTTGCGTAAATTTCCATTCTGGGAGCAATTGAGCCAAGCAAGACAGGAAGTTTTCCTAAATATGGCCTTCAACCTTGGCATACCCCGCTTCCTGAAGTTCAGAGAAATGCTGAAAGCGGCCGCCACAGGTGACGTCGCTGGGGTATGCCAGGAGATGACGGATAGCAAATGGTACCGCGAAGACGTCGGGTACCGGGCGGTTGAGCTCGTAGAGAAGTTTCGAGTTGGATAATCCCGCCTCACAAAACCGAAACCAACACCATCGTTAAGAAATCAAAGACGCTTTCAGCATCAACGTGTATTTGATTTTCTTCAATCTCAGGAATCAATGACGGGGTTCTTGCGCATCCCGAGAAAGCCAGAAGTAACATTAATAAAATAATTGATTTCATGATTATAGCCTCTGTTTTAAAGGTTTCGTAAGTTTGTAAGCCTCTTCAATATAGTATCGGTGATCAATATCGGCAATCGTCCCTGTCAGGTTGTTACACTCAGTCACCTTCCAACCGACATTGATACCGATCCGTCGTTCTTCAGTTTTTCCCTTGAGCGGTTGCATGATCTTGACCAGTGATCCGCCATTGGTGGAAACATAATACCTCGTGACATTCTGTATCTGTACTTCATCAAGCAACAGACGGTCCTTACGGTTCACTTTCGTTCGCAGCATGAAGTCTAGCGGTTCATTGTGGTTATGAATGAATTGCTCGATGTTGGTGCCCCAGATCAGGGCTACCTCTGCCGCCTTCTGGATGACCAAGGCTGAATGATTTTGGTGCCAGCCAAGGTTACCCTTAGCACCTGGCTTTTCGATGTTATGGACGTAGGCCCCTTTGCATTTCAACTTACCGTTTTCTTGTTCGGCAATATAATTGTTGACATCCCGTATAAACATTCGTTTATAGAAGGCGTGTTCCAGTTCTAAACCGGTGACTTCACACCACCATTTTCTGACTTTACTGATATGCTGTAGATAGCCGCGATGGACCTTGACCGTCAACCCATCGGTGTTGACCTGGATCATCTTCAGGCCTGGTATCCTCATCATCTGTTCCGCCAGCATACAGAGAAGTAGTTGACCATTGACAGTAATCGCCATGGTATACTGTGGGTCATAGAGTGGACTGAAGAGACTGTTGGTATCACCATAAGTGCCATTTAATGCCAGTTTTAGCATCTCGTTTTCCGGTGTGCCCTTGGCATAACTGATCCGTTGCTTTTTGATATCGGCATAAACATCGCAGAAGGTGGTTCCAAGGTGTTCGGGGTGAATTCGGTTGACAATACCGAGGCTCGGATAGTAGCTAGTTACATCAAGGTCCAGGATGCACTCAATCTCCGTTGCCTCGACAATCGCACCATCGATGCTGCCATGGATACCCCCGGTCCCAAAATCGAACTGGAAGCCATCCACGACGCAGGAAAGGGGTTTGCTCTTCCTCTGCCAACCTTCATCTATTGTTGCTGGTCCCTCAAGCCATGACGTCGTTACTTCTCGCTCGTTGTGCCATTTACCCAACCATTCTTTGGTCTTCTTGTTGTAAGCAGACCAAACCTTGATGCAGTCCTTGGTATCATAGCCGCTGATTGTCGTCTCTCTTAACCATTGGAGCACTTGGTTGAACTCGGGTCGCTCGAAACGAACGTAGGGGAAGATGATATCGTTGAAACAAATGGTGGAACGATGGGTCTGCCGCGGCTGTCTACGGCCGTCCACCTTCTGGTAACAAGAACCGGGGTTGATCCGCTCAAGCTCTGCAATCAGATAATCTTTGCCGATTTTGGTATCATTGTGATTGAGGAAGTTGCGTCCATATTTCTCCGATAGGTATTCACGGAACTTGATGCTGTCGGCCGATTGAACCATAAATGCTTCGGTCTGATCGACATCGTGATGGTTATAGCGAATAAGAGTGTCAATCTCCGCACTGGTCAACATGGTACCCGGTGGGAACGGCAGGTCAACAATACTCTGCGACCGCATGTTGAATTCGAGGATCTTCAGACTTGTGGTCTTGGCCCGATTATCGAAATGGTGGATCTTGTAAAGATCGACCTGTTGCACCACCTGGTCACGGTCCCATATGATATGGCCGAACCGATCGTCACTCTCGATAATATTGGTTGAGAAATTATAGATATCGGCCGGGGTAACATTGTAATGCTGAAGGATGAAGTGCAAGACCGGATAGTCATAACCGAGATTCATAAAACCTACCATCCGGTCCTGCCTGATGCTTTGTATCCACGTCCACAACTCGGCAATATCGTTGCGCCTGAAACTGATCTCGAAAAAGTGGCGGCACCCGGTTTCATGGGTTTTTGCCGCCAATGTCCAGACATTAAGGTAGCACTCGGTGTCATAGACGTGGTTCATCATCATGCGAGGTCGTCGTTGCAGAATTTGCAGTGCATATCGGGCTCTAATCCGTTAGGATTATAGTACCAAATCCCATCAGGATGTCCACATGATCGGCACCAAAATGATCTGAAACTAACTGGTTTAGAGAGTAGATACCCCCACCAACCAATAGAGAGCCAATGTAAACCAAATTTGGGTATCCATCTCATAGTGTTTTGCTCCTTATTGTTACCCCGACCGAAGCCGGGGTATGGTTCATAATGTGAGGCGGGACTCGAACCCGCACACCTTGTTACCTTGAGGATATAACCGGCATCTCAAGAGTAGGGATAAGCCGAAAACATTATCAGTATTGCTCTAGCCTTATTGAGCACTGAATACAGTCCTTAGGTTCATAGTATTGCTACTATTGTGCTGCTTGACTTTTAGGTAAGTATCCCTTTAACTCGCGTCTACCAATTCCGCCACTCACACCACTCTGATTACTCGCCCTCGATGCTTGCGGCGCGCCATTCCTTGAAGAGCTTGGTCAGTACCAAACTGCTCTTGCGGGATCGTTTGCCGGCAGCCTTATTGCCTTTCTCTGCTCGCAGATTGGCATCAACGCCGAATTCGAGAAACTCCGCTTTGATCTTTTTCAATAATTCTTCCATGTTCTATTCTCCTGTTGGTGGTTGGTTATGGTTCATTGTGACAAAAGGAGGGGCAAGGATTCCAACCTTGCATGAGAAAGAACAGTCTCAGCCTTCCGGTTCTCTGTGCCCCCGGCCTACTTGCGTCTACCAGCGTTCCGCCACCCTCCATATCATCAATTATCAAAATGGTACATCTACGCCAGTGCTGATCGGCAGGCTGTTGATCTGGTCAGGGGTCCATCCCCATCCCTTCAGTTGGTCCTCTGTGTAGCTCTTGCCGTCCGAGTGCAACCGGTAGATGACCGGAGCGGGAGGTGGTGCCGGTGGTCCTTGCACAAACCCCATGTTCGGCGCCGCAGGTGGCACGATGGCGGGAGCGGGCGGCATTACGGCGGGGGCAGGTGGTGGGTACTGCGGTTGTTGTACTACCGGCGGGCCGGGTGTTACATAGCCACCAGTCGCAGGTGGCGGGGCACCTACGGCCGGGTCGAGCTTGGCGTTCGGCGGGATTACCGGGGCGGTCTGACCGAACATGGCGCCGGCATCCGGCCCGCTGATAATCTCCTCGCCGGCACGGGTCATGTCGAAGCCAAAACAGGTCAAGTAGAGTCCGGGAGTTTTCGGTGGGGCTTGACCGTTTGTTTTAAGGGTAAAAAGTGCTCGACAGTAATCACCAGTTTTGATTGCTCCGGGGTCACGGAGGATATCACCCTGACCATATTTACCGTTGGCAAAGCACTGGGTAGGATTACCAACGAAAGCCTTGAGTGAGATAATCCAATGACCGGGGAAGCCTTCATGATCACACGGTCGTTTCATGTTTTTATTCAATTCGGTGCTGTCCCCATCGACCACCTTCCAAGCAAAATCCTTCATCTGCCACTCACCCTGTGGCCATGATATTTGACCTTCGTTCCAGATTCTGGAACCCCATTCGGTTTGGTTCCAATGCTGCTCCCTACCCTTCGGGGTCGCAACAGCGAAAAAAGATTCTGCTGTTGCCAGTGTCCCGTCGGTTTTAACTTTCGGTTTTTTCGTATTAAAATCAGTAGGGACCGCATACACCATCGGGTGCCCTTGAACGATACGACCATTAATTTCAACATATCCTTTAGCCATTGTTATGCTCCTTGCCTTGCGGCGGTTAACTGGTTATTTGCTTGGTAGATTAGCGGGGCCTTTAAGTCCTTCAGCAACCGGACCCCATTCAAAATTCGGTTGCTCCATAAGTGGTGCAGTGCTGGTCTTTTCCAATCTCGACACATCAAGCCAAAGACCGGGGCGCATGGTGCCGTCTTCTTTTGTCAGTTCTTTTGGTCTTACGTCAGCCTGAATGCAGCCATATAGGTCGAAAGACATGGAGATTACCACACCCGTGTAATTGGAAACCTTGTCTTTCACTTCGTAGCCGAGTAAATCGAGATGCTTTTTAATCAACATTGTTATGCTCCTTGTTGAATATCATTCTTACCTTATCGGTCGATTCCGGTTTCAGTTCCAGGCCGGTGGTCCTGCCGCTGTAGACGGCGAGAATATCGTCCGGGATACCGGCTTTACGGGCATGGTTCGGGGTGATCAGATCGTCCTTCTTCAAATCAACATCGAACAGTTGCCCCATTAATACTACCTCTTGTTGACTTTTCTGCCATTTTTCCCGGCTGGCGGTCGGTTGTAGACACCAGCCCGGTACCCTTGCCCCTCCTTTAATTGTGGCTTTGACCTGTTCTTCATAACCGGTTTTGAGTGCTTTCAATTGTTCCATGGCCCGGTCAACAATCTTCATCTGCAGACCGAGGGCGGGTGGTGGTAGCTTCGATTGCACCGGGAACATTGTTGTTTCGTACAACTCCATTCCGCATTGCAAGGCGGCGGTACAGACATGCCGCACATGACAACGGCGGCACTGATGCCCGGTTCGACACTGAGCATTCGGCCCCATTGCCTCATGAGCAGCCACCGATAGTTCCGGCCAGTACTTCCGCTGCAGCGCCCCCAATGTGGTTTTCCAGGTTCGCACCGGTCCGTCACTGTGGTAGCTGAACGGTTGAACCAATCGCATCCACACGGCTATGTTCGGGTCGGTGAGGCCGAGATAGTCCACGATACCGGAAGAGTAATCGATTTCCTGCCAGTTTTCATGTGCATCGACATGAACATGGCCACCCTTGCAATCGTCGATAATGAGTGTATTATCGTTCGGTGCCCATAACCAGCCGTCCGGGGTGCCGTAGTTATCGGGATGGATGCCGGGACATTGTACCTGATGCTCGATACCGTACTTGGCCCCCCCACCGCAGATCCGGGCTTGCCATTCCTTGAGGAAGATCTGAGCCGCCAGTTCACCGCATTCAAACATCTCATCATTGATCACCGTGCCGTTGGTAGCCACATCACCGACCCGTAGGACTGGACCCAAGCCACCGTGCATACCCGCATCAATGAGTAGATGCCGGATCTCATGAATCGCGTTTCCGCGTAAAGTGTCCTCTGTCTCACCTTGCGGGTTGTCTTGGGCGAGCTGCACCCATCCGGAACAGTACCGCCAGATGTGAGCCGACGACGGTGGTAGTATACTGTGCTGTCCCATGGCTACACCACAACGAAACACAATTTAATAAGTTCGATTGCTGCTCGATATTCCGTTTCAAACTTTGTTCCAGAATGTTGTTTTTCAACCGCGGTCATGAACTCTTTGACTGTTCCGAAGAAACAGCCAGTCTTGATAACTACGCCTTTGTCGGTATTGAATGCTACCAAAGTGGACATACGTGAACCGATAGGGGTAATTTGAAAAACCGGGTAATCACCAATTAATTTCGTGTTTTCATCGAGGTCCGCCCCGGCGAGGTTCGCCCCGGCGAGGTTCGCCCCGGCGAGGTTCGCCCCGTAGAGGTCCGCCCCGGTGAGGTTCGCCCCGGTGAGGTCCGCCCCGTAGAGGTTCACCCCGGTGAGGTCCGCCCCGGTGAGGTTCGCCCTGGTGAGGTCCGCCCCGGCGAGGTTCGCCCCGTAGAGGTTCGCCTCGTAGAGGTTCGCCTCGTAGAGGTTCGCCCCGGTGAGGTTCGCCCCGTAGAGGTTCGCCCCGGTGAGGTTCGCCCCGTAGAGGTTCGCCCCGTAGAGGTTCGCCCCGTAGAGGTTCGCCCCGTAGAGGTTCGCCCTGGACTTTATGGCTTTTTCAACCAAGTCCTTCATACTATCTGCTTCCGCGGTGAATAAAATTTTATCACTGTCGAATCTCGATCTGATTTCCATTGTATCCTCCTTAGCTCAGACCGAGTATCCGGGCCACTTCCGGGATAAGGTCAGGATACTTGGTTAAAGTCGGATAACCGTCTAAACCGACCTGAGCAAGAGCCGCTTGAATTAATGGCGGCATGATTTGAGCGCCGGTTATCCGCCGGGTGAGTTCCCCATAAGTCATGGCAACGCCCGGTACCGTAACAGCAGTGGCCGGGACCGGTGGCGTTGGTACTTCTCGATGACTTCCACCACTCAGGTTAGGGTAATCCGTCATGATACTCATCGGTGGTGTTGGTGTTGGTGTTGGTGTTGGTGTTGGTGTTGGTGTTGGTGTTGGTGTTGGTGGGACGGGCGGCGCTACAGCGGTAACAGGGGTCAGTGGGGGGGTACCGACCGCCGCCCGTAACTCAGCTTCGATACCAGCGACATAGGTCAGCCACAAGTCTTTTGTTTCGAAGGTATCCGGCTGTTTCCTCAGCTTCCAACCGTGTGGTGGCGATTTCAGTTTGTTCTTGCTGCCGGAATGGATACGTTCATCCCAGGGAATGCCGTCAGCGAGTTCGACGATACCGGGAGTCACCATAGGCCAAATACCCTGCGACTCGGTTTCATCAGGTCGTATTATCAGTATTGGTGGCGGTGTTTGGGGTACCCCCACAACATCTGCAGTCTGAATAATAGTATCTTTAAATGGTACGCTTTCCGGCAATACACGGCTGAAAATAATGGCCGGATCAGCAGACTCCCCCTTTTCATCCTCGACGGGCGGTAAGGTACTTTCGTTTACAACCGGGGCGTAATCACTCCATGCTCCGGTTGTAGGACTCTGACTGCGTTGTGCTGGTTTCGGTTCAACCACACATCCGCACTGACCGGCGAAAAACTCAGCGGCCGCCCGGATCGCTGCCGGGTTGTCTGCTGGTACTGTTATGCTGTAATGACTCATGCTGTAAGTTCTCCTGTTCTGAGTTTATGGTAGTACCCGCGAGTATGGCGGGCTCGTTTATGGGCTTTGATCGCGACCTTCCCCCGTGGGCCGGTACGCTGCCGTCGGTAGGTTCCACCGCTTGAAATGACATTACAGGTTCCCACCACCTCTTTCTTCGGGTTTTTTCGTCTGAACCCACCAGCGAAACCGTAGGCCATAAATAAACTGAATAACTCTCTTGCTCCAATC
>DYDL01000142.1 GCA_020717925.1 Desulfocapsa sp. | reverse complement strand
TATCTGCCTTTTAAGCAGAGAGTCGCGCGTTCAAGTCGCGCACGACCCACCACTCTGGGTCCCCGTCGTCTAGCCAGGTCCAGGACACCGGCCTTTCACGCCGGCGACACGGGTTCAAATCCCGTCGGGGACGCCACCAGCATGTTTGCAGGGTATGGGTCTGGAGGCTCGTTGTAGCAAGGAAAACTGTCCAGGTTTCCGCGGCCTCTTGCGAGGGCTTGCCGCTTTTTGCTTGAAAAAATGCAGGAGTGGCAATAACAATACATGTATCCGGTTTTTTCAGGACCATGGTGGTCGGTTGCGGATCTCGTCCTGTCGGCTGGAAAAGCCTGTGTCGCCATCCCAAGGATAACGACTTGACCATATCCAACCCGCATTCCTTCCATATCCCCGTGATGGGTACCGGCTTTACCATTGATACGCCGCTCCGGGTGGCCAGGTACGGCATATCCTCGGTAGTCTCGCTGGTGGATGATATCCTCATCGAGCAGATGCGGAGATATCACTGCTCCCAGCAAGGGGAGTCCTATGAGGAGATAGCTCCGCAGGCCGAGGATGGCCGGGCGCGTCGCATCACCGCCTACCTCGATCTCCTGGGTCGCCTGGTCGGCCGTCAGGTCGAGTCCATGCGTGCCATGGACTTTGCCGAGGGTAACGATCTGACCCGTTATTTCCGGCTGTTGCCCGATAGCCCGCTGAAGCGCCAGTATGAGCAGATGCTGGCAACCAGTGACGCAGTGGAAAAGGCCAGGCTGCAGGAGAAGCTCCGCGGCCAGGTGGTGGCTGGCAGTATTGACGTCAACATCATGACCAAGCTGGATCGCGACCACTATCGTGGCGGCGAGAAATTGCCAGCCATATTTTCCGATGCCCTGGCCGCCCTGCGGGGTTTTGCCCAGAGCACCCTGCGCTCCTCCATGGTATTTTCCGCCGGCATCAACCAGCGGCTCTACAATTACCTCTCCGAATTCCCTGATTTTTTTCCAGATAGCCAGGGGGCGTTGGTCAAGAAGATCATCCTCAAGGTGAGCGACTACCGTTCCGCCATCATTCAGGGCAAATATCTGGCCAAGCGCGGCCTATGGGTGTCGGAGTTCCGCGTTGAGAGCGGGCTCAACTGCGGCGGCCACGCCTTTGCCACAAATGGCCATCTCATGGGCCCCATTCTCGAGGAGTTCAAGAAGCGGCGTCGCGAACTGCAGGATGACCTCTTTCAGCTCTACGGCAAGGCTCTGGCCAAACAGGGACATGCCATGCCGGCCAAGCCCCATCACACCAGGATCACGGTACAGGGCGGTATCGGCACGGCCCACGAAAATACCTTTCTGTTACAACATTACGAGGTGGACGGCACTGGCTGGGGTACCCCCTTTCTGCTGGTGCCCGAGGCGGTGCTCATGGATGGCGCGGAGCGGGACAAGCTTTGCCGTGCCACGGAGGAGGATGTCTTCCTGAGCCCTAGTTCGCCACTGGGCGTGCCTTTCTGGAACCTGCGCACCTCGGCCAGCGAGGAGGTCAGGTTGAGACGAATCCAGGAAGGCCGGCCGGGCAGCCCCTGTCCCAAGCGCTATCTCGCCTTTAGCACGGAATTCACCACCATCCCGGCCTGTATCTCATCGCGGGCCTTCCAGAAACACAAGCTGAGAGCCTTGGCCGAGGAAGAGCAGGTTGGCGCCGATGTTGCCCAGGCCCGGGAACTGGTGCTGGCCAAGGCCTGTATCTGCCACGATTTGGGCGGCAACGCCACCAAGCCCTTGGGTATAGACCCCACGGCCACCTCGGCGGTCTGCCCCGGTCCCAACATCGTCAATTTTAAAAAGATCGCCACCCTTGAGGAGATGGTGGACCACATCTACGGCCGCATCTCCTTGCTGACCACCACCGACCGGCCCCACATGTTCATCCGGGAGTTGCGCCTTTACGTTGACCATCTTGGGACCGAACTTGCGCATGTCAAAACCGGCCTCGTGCCAGGTACCAGCCGGGTCTTCCAGGAGTTCAAGGAAAATCTTCTCAAGGGCATCGACTACTACCAGGAACTGGCCGAGCAGTTTGTCGAGGAAAAGCGGAGTTGTTTCCTGGCAGACCTGGCCCTCCTGCGAGACGCAGTGGAACCCCTTGCTGTCAAAGGTTAATCGCGCCCCTTTTTTTCTCTCCAGCCCCTGGTTGTTTTCCGCGGCGCACCCTACTACAAGTAACTATTCTGTATGACTATCAAAGGGAGTATTATAATGAGTTCATTGCACGGCAGCCAGACCGAGAAGAATCTTCTCACCGCCTTTGCCGGCGAATCGCAAGCCAGGAATCGCTATACCTACTTCGCGGCCAAAGCCAAGAAGGAGGGCTATGTGCAGATGGCCGCAATCTTTGAGGAAACGGCAAACCAGGAGAAGGAGCATGCCAAGCGGCTCTTCAAGTTCCTGGAGGGTGGCGAGGTGGAGATCCGGGCCAGCTTCCCGGCCGGGGTCATAGGCGCCACCCTGGATAACCTGAAGGAGGCGGCCGGCGGCGAGAAGTACGAGCACAGCATAATGTATCCCGGTTTTGCCAAGGTTGCCAAGGAAGAGGGCTTCCACGAAATCGCCGGAATATTCAAGGCCATTGCCGTGGCTGAAAAACAGCACGAGAGGCGCTATCTGGCCCTGGCCGCTAACCTGGAGGCGGACCGCGTCTTTGCGCGCGACGAGGCAGCGACCTGGCAGTGCCGGAACTGCGGTTACCTGCATCACGGCAAGGAGGCCCCGGAGGTTTGCGCCGCCTGCAAGCACCCCCGCGACCACTTCGAACTGCTGGCCGAGAACTGGTAGGGATTATTTTTTTGCGCCCGGTGGAGTGGCGGCAGATCGTTAGTATTTTGCCAGCCTACAACTGATCGGACGGGTCGGACAGGTCCGACCTGTCCGCTTAACCCTTGAAGAACTGGATGTCCTCGTCAGTGGGGGTCATGGCCGGGTCCGGGGTGATGGCGATGGTCACATTGTAGCGTTTCTCCATTTCCATCAACTCGGTGCGTTTGCGGTTCAGCAGGTACTGGGCCACCTTGAGGGGCAGGCGGCATTCCACCCGGCTGACGTTCTTGCGGATGACGCCAGCCTGGATGCGGCGCTGGTAGGCCAGGGCCATGGTCTCCACCGAGCGCACCGTGCCGCGGCCCTTGCAGTGCTCACAGACTGTGTAGTCCCCGGTCTGGATGGGCGAGGCCATCTTCTGGCGGGAGATCTGCATAAGGCCGAACTTGGAGATGCGGCTGATATCCACCTTGGCCTTGTCGCGTTTCATGCTGGTCTTGACCTTTTTTTCCACCTCGCGGATGTGCTTTGATTCCCGCATGTCGATGAAATCGATGACGATCAGCCCGCCCAGGTCGCGGAGCCTGAGTTGGCGGGCCGCCTCCTCGGCCGCCTCCATATTGGCCAGGAAGATGGTCTCCTCGAAGTTCTTGTCCTTGGCGGTGCGGCCCGAGTTGACGTCGATGGCCACCAGGGCCTCGGTGGGATTGATGACAATGGAGCCGCCGGCGGGAAGCTGCACCGTGGGCTGGTAGATCTGCTCGATCTGCCTTTCCACCTCGTTCTGACTGAACAGGGGCCTGGAGCCCTGGTAGAGCTTGGCCCTGGTTTTGTTCTGCGAGGCGGGCAGCAGTTCCAGAAAGCGCTGCACCTGCTCAAAGGCCTCCTGGTCGTCTACCAGGATTTCTTGGATGTCGGAGGTGAAGTGGTCGCGCAGGAAGCGGCTGATGATGTTCTGTTCCTTGTAGATCAGGGCCGGCGCCTTGGCCTGCTGGCCCTTGGCCTTGATCTCGTCCCAGAGGTTGAGCAGGTACTCCATGTCCTGGGAGAGGGCGGTCTTGGTGATGTCCTTGCTGGCCGTGCGCACGATGTAGCCGATGCCCTCGGGCAGGTTGAAGCTTTCGATGACCGTGCGCAGCCGGGTACGCTGGGCCTCGCTCTCGATCTTCCTGGAGATGCCGGCCGAGTCGCTGCCCGGCATGAGCACGAGGTAGCGGCCAGGCAGGGAGAGGAAGCTGGTGAGGCTGGCGCCCTTGTTGCCCGTGGCCTCCTTCACCACCTCCACCAGAATCTCCTGGCCCTTGCGGATGACCTTTTCAATACTCAGTTGTTTCCAGTTTAGTTCGGGATCCACTTCCTTGAAATAGTATTCCGGATGGATGTCGCCAAAGGAGAGAAATCCGTTCTTTTCAATACCGAGATCAACAAAGGCGGCCTGTAGGCTTGGTTCCACCGCGGTGATGATGCCCTTGTAAATGTTGCCCTTGGTCTGTGCATGAACCACGGTCTCGACGTGAAATGATTCCACCCGCCCGTCTTCCACCAGGGCGATGCGGCACTCCTCGGGTTCGTCGCTGTTGATGAGCAGTTTGACCTGGCTGCTGGTCTGCACCGGTTCGTCCGCCGAGAGCTCCTCCACCACCGAATCTTCTTCCTCGGTCGGCGTGGCCACGGGCACGTCGGGTTTTGGTTTGCGGGCTGAGCGTTTCCGGGGTGGACGCTTGCGGCCGCCCCGCGGGCGGGAGGAGTCGGGACCAGCCTCCGCGGGCGATGCCGCGCTAACAGCCGATAGCGTTTGGGTGCCAGCTTCGGCAACCGGCTTTGCCGGGGGTGCGGCTGGCTGGGGATTTTTTGCTACATGCGGTTGCCCCTGGGGGTATGGGGTGGTCGGCGTTTCGCCATCGGCCCGCACCCCTTCCTCTTTTTTGGGCGAGAGCCAGCCGCCGATCTTGGCGAGTACTGAAAGGGCTTTTGGGGTCTCTTTTTCGTCGTTATTCATTGGGCACCTGATAATAGTCCTGATTGTTGTGATTGATCTGTTGCACCAGGCTGTCCTTGAGGAGCGCGGCAAGAAGTTCTTCCGTGGTCGCTCGTTCCGTACCTAAGGCCTGGCAGATGTCGCCGGCCGTACAGGGTCGGCGTTGCAGCATGGGCAGGATTTCGCTGGCCACCGGCAACCGCGGCGCGGCCGGGGCTGGGCTGGCAAAATCAACAATGGTGGCGGCTGGTCCCGCCAGTTGTTCCTTAATGTCCCGCAGGGCCGCGGGTGTCAGCATTTTTGCAAAAAGTTCTGCCGGCGGCCGCGCTACGGTATTGCACTGGATACGGTGCGGCTGGATGAGTCTGAGCGCTCGGTTCAAGGCAACGATGTCCTCGGCCGTATCGTTTACGCCTTTGACAAAGAGGATTTCGAGCCACATCTGGCCGTGGCCTTCCTGTCTGAGCGCGGCCAGGCCATTGATGATACCCTCCAGCTCCACCTCCCGGGCCGGGCGGTTGATCTTTCTGAAACTCTCCGGCCGCGCGGAATCAAGGGATGGGACCACGATATCGGCCAGGGCCAGCTCACGGCGCACCTCCTCCAGGTGGAGCAGGCTGCCGTTGGTAAGGACCGATACCGGTCGGTCCGTCCTTTTCCGCAAATGGCGGATGATTTCCCCCAGGCCGCGGTGCAGGGTGGGTTCCCCGGAGGCGGTGATCGTGAACACATCCACTCGGGCCGCGCGATTGGGGTCCGCGAGAAAGCGGTCGAGCTCGTCGCAGATCGCCCCGGTCGGGATATACTCCCGCCGCGCGCAGGTGAGTTCGGTGGTAAGGCCCAGTTCGCAATAGATGCAGTCAAACGAACAGATCTTGCGGGGCAGCAGATCAATGCCCAGGGACAAGCCCAGGCGTCGCGAATTGACGGGTCCGAAGAGGTGTTTCATGGGTTGTTATTGTTGGTCCGGGATCGGCTTCCCCGACGGAAAGGCGAAAGGGGCGGGCGCACCGGAAAAAGTCTCGCTTCTTATATACCTTTTTTGAAATTAAATCAATCTATTGTAATTGACCAGGCAAATGCGGGCGCCAGGACTTTTGCCTTGACACCTCAGGCGGTGAAGCGTAGATTTTGCTTTTTCAGTGGCGCACAAAGAGAAGCGAGCCTTTTTCAAGGTTCCCCGGCAGGCTAACCAGATCAGGAATCCCTATCATGCGTAGCGATGTCATCAAAAAGGGGCTCAGCCGAGCTCCCCACCGGTCACTTTTGAAGGCGATTGGCTATACCGACGAGGAGATCAGCCGGCCGCTTATCGCCATTGCCCACGCCCAGAACGAGATCATCCCGGGCCATGTGCATCTTGACAAGATCGTCGAGGCGGTGAAAACCGGCATCAGGCTGGCCGGAGGCACGCCGGTGGCCTTCAGCACCATCGCGGTCTGCGACGGTATTGCCATGAACCACCTGGGCATGCACTACTCCTTGGCCAGCCGCGAGGTGATCGCCGATTCAGTGGAGATTATGCTCATGGCCCATGCCTTTGACGGCATCGTGGCAGTGCCCAACTGCGACAAGGTAACCCCGGGCATGCTCATGGCCATGCTGCGGGTGAATGTGCCCGGCGTGCTGGTGAGCGGCGGGCCCATGCTGACCGGCCGTTTCCGCGGCAAGGACGTGCACCTGGTCAGCGTTTTCGAGGGGGTGGGGCGCGTCCAGGCGGGCACCATGAGCCTTGAGGCCCTTACTGAACTGGAGGACGCGGCCTGTCCTGGCTGCGGTTCGTGCGCCGGCATGTTCACCGCCAACTCGATGAACTGCCTGGCCGAGGCCGTGGGCCTCGCCCTGCCCGGCAACGGCACCATCCCGGCGGTGTCCGCCGCCCGCCTGCGGTTGGCCAAGCATGCCGGCATGGCGGTCATGGGGCTGGTGCATGAGAATATCTGCCCGCGTGACATCGCCACCCGTCAGGCCTTTGAAAACGCCATGGCCGTGGACATGGCCCTGGGTTGTTCCACCAACACGGTGCTGCATGTGCCCGCCATTGCCAGGGAGGCCGGCGTTGACCTGCCGCTTGCCGTGTTCAACGAGGTGAGCGGCCAGGTGCCGCATCTGTGCAGTCTCATTCCCGGTGGTCCGCACAGCATGCAGCAATTGAATGAAGCGGGCGGCGTACCGGCGGTGATGAAGGAACTGCTCAACACCGAGGCTGGTCTGCATCAGGATGTCATGACCGTTACCGGCAAGACCCTGCGGGAGAATCTGCAGGGTGTGGAGGTGCTCGATCACGACATCATCCGCTCGGTGGAGGACGCCTATCATAAAGTGGGCGGCATTGCCGTGCTTTACGGCAATCTGGCCCCGGATGGCTGCGTGGTCAAACAAAGCGCCGTGGCAGCGGAGATGCTGGTTCACAAAGGCCCGGCCCGGGTTTTTGATTCCGAGGCCGCGGCTCAGGAGGTTATTTTGGATGGTGGCATCCGCGCTGGCGATGTGGTGGTCATCCGTTATTGCGGCCCCAAGGGCGGACCCGGCATGCCGGAGATGCTCTCGCCCACCTCGGCCATTGTCGGCATGGGGCTCGGTAAAAGCGTGGCGCTTATCACCGACGGCCGCTTCAGCGGCGGCACCCAGGGCGCCTGTCTCGGCCATGTTTCGCCGGAGGCCGCCGAGGGCGGCCCCATCGCCCTGGTGGCCGAGGGCGACCGTATTGTCATCGACATCCCGAACAAGACCATCAGCCTGGAGGTTGAGGATGAGGAACTCGACGCCAGACGGGCGGCCTGGCGCCCACCTGCCCCCAGGATTACCACCGGCTATGCGGCGCGTTACGCCAAGCAGGTGACCTCCGGCGCTACTGGCGCGGTCCTCAAAGAGTAGGCACGGCGTGCGGGAACAGACGGCAGCGCAACAGCCGGCATGGCACGCAGTGTTGCTGCTGACGGGCCTGATAGGGCTGACCAGCCTGCTGGTCGCTGTCTGCCAGGTGAACGCGGGCGAGCCCCAACCCTTTTACTGGGAGATGGAGGCCGAGCGCATCACCCATTTCCATGAGCGCCAGGAGGTGGAGGGCGAGGGCGGGGTGTTGCTGCACCGGGCCGGGCCGTTGCTGCTTCCCATGGAGATCCGGGCTGATCGTATCGCCTACGGCCTTGAATCCGGGCTCATCAACGCTACAGGTGGCCTGGAGATGCGCATGGGTCAGGACTTGATCACCGCCACCGAGGTGCATCTCGATCTCGGAGCCCAGACCGGCCAACTCCGCGACACCACCGTCTTTCTGGCCGATCATAACCTGCATTTCACCGCCGACACCGTGGAAAAGACCGGCCCGGCATCCTACCGCTTTCATGACGGCTGGGTCACCTCCTGCGAGATCCGGCCCGGTAAGCCTACCCCTTGGGGCATCCAGGCCAGGGACATGCTTCTGACCCTCGACGAATACGCGCTCCTGCGGGACGCCACCCTGCGGATCCGCGACCTGCCGGTCCTCTATACCCCTTATCTTATCC
>DYDL01000141.1 GCA_020717925.1 Desulfocapsa sp. | reverse complement strand
GGCCGCGCGGCGAGGCCGACTCGCGGCCGCTCACCTGAAACACCGGGCAGACCACGGAGCAGGCGCCGCATTTGGCGCACAGGTCAGCCTTGGCCGGAGCGGTCTGGCGCGGCCCGGTCACTGCTCCCACAGGAGATAGGCCTTGATGAAGGGGTCCAGGCCGCCGTCCAGCACGCTGCCAACGTTGCCGACCTCGTAGTTGGTGCGGTGGTCCTTGATCAACTGGTAGGGCTGCAACACATAGGAGCGAATCTGGCTGCCCCAGGCGATCTCCTTCTTTTCGCCCGCCAGCTTGTCCTTGGCCTCCTGCTGCAACCCCCGCTCCCGTTCATAGAGCTGGGCCTTCAGCATCTTCATGGCGGTGTCCTTGTTGCGATGCTGGGAGCGCTCATTCTGGCACTGGGCCACCAGGCCGGTGGGCAGGTGGGTGAGGCGGACCGCGGAGCTGGTTTTGTTGACGTGCTGGCCGCCCGAGCCGCTTGCCCGGTATGTGTCGATCCGCAGATCTTTCTCGTTGATGTCGATGACGATGTTGTCGTCAAGTTCTGGAAATACGTGCACCGAGGCAAAGGAGGTATGGCGTCGGCCGCCGGCGTCAAAGGGCGAGATGCGCACCAGCCGGTGGATGCCCATTTCCGAGCGCAGTTGGCCGTAGGCGTAACGGCCGTTGATCATCAGGCTGACGTTCTTGACGCCCGCCTCGTCGCCGGGCAATTGGTCGAGTACATCCACGCTGAAGCCCTTGGCCTCTGCCCAGCGCAAGTACATGCGCAAGAGGATGCTGGTCCAGTCCTGGGCCTCGGTGCCACCGGCCCCGGCGTTGATCGCCAGGATGGCGTTGCTGGCATCGTGCTCGCCGGAGAACATGCGTTCCATCTCGGTGTTGGCGATGCGGTTTTCCAGTCTGGCAAGGAGGTCGGCGGCCTCCTTGGCGGTCTGCTGGTCACCAGCCTCCATGGCCAGTTCCAGTAGAATATCGGCCTCTTCCAGCTCACCCTGGCAGGACTCCCATTCCTTGAGCGGGTCTTGCAGCCGGGAGATCTCCTGCTGCACCTTCGTGGCTGCCTCGGCGTTGTTCCAGAAGTCCGGGGCCAGGGTCTTGCGCTCCAATTCCTGTATTTTAACCTGCGTCTCTTCTACCTCAAAGATGGTTCCGCAGGGCAAGAAGGCGACCTTTCAGATCCTGAAGTTTTTGTTTGAGTTCGGCGGACATGGTTAGTCTCCTTGGTTAATCTTTTTGATAGGACTTATACGACCTATGCGACCCATACGTCCTATGGAAAATACTATAGGCACCAATAACAGCAGGCAGGCCAGCGGCAACCGGTGGCCGAAGCGCTGAAACACCGTGGTTTCGGTAAGCAGGGGCAGGCGGGCGCTGGCCGCATAGGGCACAAAAAGCGCTGACAGCCCCTGGGTGCGGCCGGCCGGGTCCACGAAACCGCTGATGCCGGTGTTGGCGGCGCGGGCCAGGCTGCGCCGGTTTTCCACGGCCCGCAAAACGGCCATGGCCAGGTGCTGCCAGGGGGCGCTGGAACGGCCGAACCAGGCGTCATTGGTAAGGTTGACCAGCAGGTTGGCGCCTGCCTCCACCTCCCGCCGGGCCAGGTTCGGGAAGATGGATTCGAAGCAGATTAATACCCCAAGCCGCGCCTTCTGGCAAGAGAGCGGGACCACGGATTCGCCCAGGGTGAAGTCGCCCATGGTTTCCACTAAGGGGCCGGGCAGAGGCAGGATGCCCCGCAGGGGGATGTATTCCCCGAAGGGCACGAGGTGCTGCTTGTCGTAGCGCCCGGCCGGATGCATGCTCCCTGGCTGTTCCGGGGTGGGCGGGCTCGGAGCGAGCAAAAAGGCGCTGTTGTAATAGCGCAATTCGGGCGGCACTCCCGCCAGTTCCCGGTGCGGGGCGCCGGTCAGCAGATGGGTGGGCGGTCCGGCCGCAAGTTGCCCGGTGATAACGCGGAAGAGCGGGTTTTCCATGGGGTAGAAGGGCAGGGCGGTTTCCGGCCAGATCAGCAGGTGGTCGGGCTCGTCGCGCAGGGCCTTCTGGCTCAGGCGCAGATAGTCCTGCACGGTCTTTTCCTGGAAGGCGGGCACCCATTTTTCGTCCTGGGGCACATTGCCCTGTACCACGGTGGTGGCAAGTTGCGGTGCCGCGGCAATGGCCTGGTCGATCCGGGGTAGGCGCAATGCGCCGTAGACAAAGGCGGCCACCAGCAGGCACGCGGCCACTGCCCGGCTGCCTTTGGAGTCGGACGGTTGCGTACCCAAGGGTAGGATACGCGTCAGCCAGGAGAACACCAGGGTGTTGGCCAGGACAATGAGAAAGGTCAAGCCGTGGTGACCGGCCAGGTCGGCCGTCTGGAGAACGATGAGGTTTTGAAACTGACTGTAGCCCAGGTCAAGCCAGGGGAAGCCGGTGCAGATCCAGCCGCGCAGATAATCCAAGCCTACCCAGAGCACCGGGGCCAGCCAGAGCGGGGCGATAGCCGGCCTGGCCCAGGCGAGGCCGGCGGCAAAGATGCCGGTATAGAGGCTCATGTAGGCTGCCAGCAGCAGGAGGGCGGGGAGGGATATCCAGATGGGCAGATTGCCGTAACGGCCGAGGACGATCACAATCCAGTAGAGCAGGCCGGTGAAGAAGACCACGCCGCAGAGCAGGCCGAGCATAAAGGCCTTGCCGGGTCGGGCGTGGCTTATGGCCCACAGCAGTGGGATGAGCCCCACCCAGGCGAGCCAGGCGCTGCCCGGTATCCCGGGCGTGGCCATAAGCAGCAGGGTGCCGCTTAAGATGGCGGCAAGTCCGGTTGCGACTGATCCTCGGGGCGCCTCAGTCATTGGCCGGCTTTTTACTGATCTTGACCGAGATGACGCGCCGGGCGTCCGCCGCCAGCACTTCGAAGATCAGGGCGTCCAAGGCGAGGGTGGTGCCGGTCTCGGGCAACCGCCCCAACTGCTGGATGATGAGGCCGCCCACGGAATCGTACTCGCCTTCGGGCAGGGTGATTTGGAAGAAATCCTCGATTTTTTCCACCGGCACCTGGGCGTCGGCCACCACCGTGTTTTCGTCTATCACCTGAATGGGGTTCTCCGCCTTGTCGGATTCGTCGACTATTTCGCCTACGATCTCCTCGATGATGTCCTCCAGGGTCACCAGGCCCCGGACGCCGCCGAACTCGTCGGTGACAATGGCGAGATGAATTTTCTGGATCTGGAAGTAGCGGAGCAGGTCAACGATCTTCTGGTTTTCCAGCACAAAGTAGGCGGGCCGGATAATGGCAAGGAGCTTCTCCTGGCTCAGGCCGCTGCCGCAGAAGCCGAGCAGATCCTTGGCGTGCAGGATGCCGAGGATGTGGTCCGGTGACTCGCCGTAGATGGGGATGCGGGTATTGCCCTTTGCCGTGATGAGTTGGATGAGTTCCTCCAGGGAGGAAGTTGCCGGCGCGCAGGCCATCTGGGTGCGGGGCGTCATGATCTCCCGGGTGACCGTATCCCGGAATTCCAGGATACTGGTGATCATCTCGCCCTCGTGCCGGCTGATGAGGCCCTGCTCTTCACCCTCGTCCAGGAGTTCCTGAATCTCCTGGTCAAGTTCCTCGGTGGAATCGTGGGGCCGGCCGATGCCGAAAAAGTGCAGGATTTTTTTCAGCAACGACGGGGTCGTTGAACCGGTTGGGGGTTCGTTGTTCATTGGAGGTATATGTGTCGGCGGTCTGACGTTAATCGGTTTGATGAATGGCCCGGCCTGCTGTGTGACGCTCCGTGCATGGCAGGCCCCGAATGTATGGCCGCAAGTCTACCTGAACACGACTCGTTTGGCTATGGAAAATCAGGGCAAAAGCCAAGAAAATGTTGACCTGGCTACGGAAAATCGGTATACACCCCGTTCTTTTTGGGGTATAGGTTACAACATTTTCCATGGCATCTGCTTGGCGCCGACATGGCCCTCCAAAGTAACTTCGAAAATCGAGGTCGGATGTGAAGGAGAAGGTACTGATTGCCAACCGGGGTGAGATCGCGCTCCGGATCATGAATGCGTGCACGGATCTTGGTCTGGACTATGTGGTGGTCTATACCGAGGCGGACGCGGATTCCGAGCACGTCCGCCACAACCTTAATCACCAGGAGCATGGCAAGCGGGCCTTTCGGGTGTCGAGTTACACCGATCCCAACGATATCCTGGCCGTGGCCGACCATGCCGAGTGCACGGCCATCCATCCCGGCTACGGCTTTTTTTCCGAGGATTTCCGCTTTGCCCGGCGGGTGACGGTGCGTGACCGGCCGCTCACCTTTATCGGCCCCAACTGGGAGGTGATCAAGGATCTTGGCGACAAGATCAACACCAAGCGGGTGGCCAACAGCCTCGGCATCCCCACCATTCCCGGCACCGACGGCCCCATCTACAACGAGATGGAGGCCGAGGAGTATGCCGAGCAGCTCATGGCCGACCAGAAGGCCCAGAAGATCAAAAACCCCTCCATCCTGGTGAAGGCGGCGGCCGGCGGCGGCGGCATGGGCATCGAGGAGGTGCGCGAGGTCGAGCAGTTCCGCCGCGTTTACCGGCAGGTGGTGAATTATGCCAAGCGCCAGTTCGGCGACGGTGGCGTGCTCATCGAGCAATGCCTGCGGGACTATAACCATCTGGAGGTGCAGTTGCTCTGCTCTCGCCACGGCGAGCGCATTCATTTCGGTACCCGCAACTGCACAATTCAATCCACGGGCCGGCAGAAGCGGCTGGAGGCGGCGCCAGGCTTTGACGAGAGCTGCTTTTCATACGCCTTCAACGCCCAGGAGGTGTTGGAGCGGATCGTTGACTATTCCCTGAAACTGGCGGCCCACGTGCGTTACGACAACGTCGGCACCTGGGAGTGGATCATCGCCCGCGACGGCCAGCCCTATCTCCTGGAGGTCAATACCCGCATCCAGGTGGAGAACGATGTCTCGGCCCGCATCAGCCACATTAACGGCAAGCACCCCAATCTGCTGCGCGAGCAGATCCGGCTGGCCCTGGGCGATCGCATCGGCTATTCCCAGTCGGGTATCGAATTCAAGGGTTCCAGTATCGAGTTTCGCATCATCGCCGAGGATACCCACCGGGGCTTCGCCCCCTGGATCGGCACCATCAACCGCTTTGACTTTCCCAAACACGACTGGCTGGCGGTCTATACCCATGTGCCCTTTGACCGGCCCTACGTCATCCCCAGTGAGTACGACCCCAATCTGGCCCTGGCCATTGTCTGGGGTGACTCCATGGCCGAGGCCAAGGCCAGGGGGAGGCAACTGCTGCAGGAGATTACCATTGCCGGCGAGAACGTGGCCGGCGCACCGATTTCGACCAATCTCCCTTACCTTGAAGCCCATCTGGATAAGCTGCTCACTTTCTAAGGGGCAGGGACAGATTTATGGAAGATCAGAGAAAACGGCTGCTGAAACTCGAGGAACGCATCACCTATCTCGTCCATGTCAAGGAGGGCGGCGAGTGGGGCAACCTCGCGGCCCTGGCCGAGAAGCTGGCGCATTTCAAGCTCAGTTTCTATGACTTTGTCGAGGAGGCGCTGAGCGAGGAGATCCGCAAGGTCGAGGACGCGGTGGCCTTTCTTGAGGAGCGGGTCGAGGAGCACCTCACCTCGATGGAGCGGGTGCGTATCGTCCGCAGTCCGCAGCGCTTCACCCTGAAGGACATCCTCGAGAATGTCTATGAAGACTCCACTGAACTGGGGGGCGAGCAGGATATCAACGTCGATCCCTCCATGGTGGTGGCCAAGGCCAACATCATGCGGCGGGTCAAGAACAAGGTCGTCACCCAGCAGGTAATGGTCATCGGCCACGAGAAGGGGCATGGCGAGGAGTTCCGCAACGGCGGCTCCAGCAAGCCCTGGGGTAATGAAAAGGCCCTGCGCTACATGGCGGTAGCCGAGACCGAAGGCATCCCGATCCATTTTTACAATTTCACCCCTGGCGCCTTTCCCATTGAGGATTATCCGGGCGCGGCCCAGCAGATTGCCAGGAACCTCTATGCCCTGACCAAGCTCAGGGTGCCGATCATCTCGGTGATCTCCGAGGGCGGCTCGGGTGGGGCCGAGGCCCTGGGGCTTTCCGATTTCCGGCTGATGTTCTCCCATGGTTATTACTCGGTGATCTCGCCCGAGGGCGGGGCGGCCATCGAGGGCAAGATCCGCGAGGGCGAAAAGCTGCCCAAGGAATTGGTGGAGGCCTGTGCCGAGAAGCTGCGCATCACCGCCGACGACAACCTGCGCCAGGGTACGATCGACCGCATTATCCAGGAACCCATCCTCGGAGCGCGGCGCGACGATTTCGGCTTTTTCCGGCAACTGCGCTATGAGGTGATCCGGGCCACCGACGAGGTGGTGCTGAAGACCAAGAGCCTGCGCGCCTTCCGGGCCTACGAGGTGAAGCGGCGCAAGGCGGCGGCCGCGGCGGCCGAGGAGCCCCATATTGACATCTCCTGGGATCTGCACCGTGATGAGATCAAGCGGCTGCTATCTTTTCGTTCCAGAAAGTACCGGGACATGGCCATCACCAGCTTCACCGGCAAGGCCAGTCCCTCGACCGCCTTGCGGCGCGGGCTGGAGAAGGCCGCCTCTCATGTTTACTACAGCTTTCGCTATGACCTGCTGAAGGGTCGGCAGAAGCAGATGCAGAAGATGATTCAGGATGTCTCGGGCGAGGGCTCGATGATTCTGCGGCGGCTCGCCCGGCCGATTACCGATGCCTACGATTTCATTTCGCGCAAGCCCGATGCCAGGGTCGGCAAGGCCTCGGTGGTGCGGGCCGGTATCAGCCCCGAGGAACGGCTGGAGCGCGGCGATACCTACATGAGCCCCCTGGCCAACGAGGATCGCACCGTCACCTGCCCCAATGCGGAAAAGTCCGGCTGCCGTGATCTCTGGGTGCCGGACCTGTACGGCGAATTCTGCGGGGTGTGCCAGACTTGCGGTCATCATTTCCCGCTGGAGTACGAGTGGTATCTCAAGCACCTCTTTGAGCCGGATTCCATCCGGGAGTTCAACAGCGAGATCTGCTCGGCCAACCCGCTCCAATACAAGGGGTTCGAGAGCCGGCTGAAGGCCGACCGCGCCAAGACCGGCCGCAACTCCGCCATGATCACCTTCGACGCCCGGGTCATGGGCGTGGACCTGGTGGTGGCCATGCTCTACAGTGATTTCAGGAACGGCACGGTGGGCTCGGCCGAGGGCGAGAAGTTCGTGCGGGCCTGCGACCGGGCCAGGCTCCGGCGCCGGCCGCTGTTGTGTTACGTGCATACCACCGGCGGCATCCGCATTCACGAGGGTACCCTGGGTGTCATCCAGATGCCCAAGTGCACCATGGCGGTGCGGGAATACCTCGATTCCGGCGGTCTTTACATGGTGGTCTACGACAATAACTCCTACGCCGGGCCGGTGGCCTCCTTCTTGGGCTGCTCGCCCTACCAGTTTGCCATCCGTTCGTGCCGCATCGGCTTTGCCGGGCAGCGGGTCATCCGGGAGACCACGGGCCAGGACATTCCGCCCGACTATCACAGCGCCAAGAGCGCGCTCAGGCGTGGCCATATCCAGGGCATCTGGGACCGCCGCGAGTTCCGGCAGAATCTTTACAAGGCCCTGATGACCATGGGCGGCAGGAATCTATACTACCGGTAGCGTAATCCCATGAACGAGCCAGTCATGAACCAGGACATTGATTTCGACGCCATCCTGAGCAAGTACCGTTCCGATCCGTTCGACTATGTGCATATCCACACCAAACACACGGGAAGGGTGCGCTTCAAGGTCGCGGAGGGGGGCCAGGTCAAGGGGGCCGGCGGCGAGTGGCATCACCTCCCCGGTTCCCTGCTCTTTGTCCTCTACCGGGAGCGGAATCCCAAACCCATCTATTCCGAAACCTTTGGCGAGGTCTCGGCCCTGCGCCGGGAGCTGGAGGGTAATTTCGTCGAGGCCAACGAAAAGGTGATGACCATCAAGCACCCGCTCACTAAACGGGAGATCATTGAGTCGATATTGCGCCGGGTGCTCGCCAACTTCAACGCCCCGGAACGGGCCAAGTACTTTTTTTCCATGGACATCCAGGCCAGGATCGACAAGCACGGCTCCCGTGGTGTCACCATCCAGCCCGGGGACGAGGTTTTCACCATGTCCCTCATGAAGCGCGACATCCCGGTTTATTATACCGGCGAGCCGGGGATCATCCATTCCATCTATTTTCAGCCCGGTGTTTCGGTGGGCCATGGCGAGCCGCTCATTGGTGTCTGCCCGCCCGCCCGTTTGCCGTTCATCCAGAAGATCATATCCAGAGTCAAGGCGGAATGGGAGTAAGGGTCTCTC
>DYDL01000140.1:6406-8362 GCA_020717925.1 Desulfocapsa sp. | reverse complement strand
GGCGCCACCCGTATCGACGAGCGTTTAGCCATTCTCGCCGTCTTCCTGTCCACGGAAAAGCATGTCACCCTGGACGAGTTGGAAGGGTTGCTCCAGGCCGGCAAGGGAGGGCAGGTGGACCGCCTCTTTCTGCAGGAAACCATGGCCATGTTCTGCCGTTTCGGCTTTGCCCAGGAGATCATCTTCGAGAGCCACGCGCCGCGCTACGAGCATCACCACCTCGGCACCCATCACGACCATTTCATCTGCACCCGTTGCGGTCACATTCAGGAGTTCGTTAACCGTGACCTGGAACACCTGCAGATGACCGTGGCCCGCGAGTTTCAGTTTCATCCCCTGCAGCACAAGATGGAGATCTACGGTTTGTGCGCGCGGTGCATGGGCCAGCGCGAAGGAACCATCCCGCTGCATATGGCCTGCAAGGGGGAACGGGTGCGGATTGTGCGGATCGATGGCGGCCGCGGCATGCAGGCCCGGCTGACCGATATGGGGCTGGGGCTCAATACCTGCATCGAGGTGGTCAGCAAGGGCGATGCCGGCCCCTTGATCGTGGCGGTGGGTGGCACCCGCATGGCCTTGGGGAGCAGCCTGGCCCAGCATTTACAGGTGATGCATTCCTGCCAGATGGAGGAGCAGGAGAGCTGAAGGCGGAAGGCTCAAAAACTGATTGCTGAACGCTGATTGCACGTTGTAATTTTTCCATGTTTTTGTGCTATGCTGGTTATAATGCGGACAAATCATGGTGCAAATTTTGCAAGGGAGGCAGAACATGTTAACTTCAGTGGGCAAGGAATGCCCGATGTGCATGGGCAAGAAGGTGATCCCGGGTACGTGCGTGTGCGATATGGAGTGGCGGGGCAACCGGGGAGACGAGGAGGAGTGGGAAGACTGCCAGTGCGCGCGGGAGCAGCAGTGCCCTGTCTGCCACGGCACCGGTTTGATCGAGAACTGATCACATCCTGGTCGCGGGACTGGGCTGATATGTCAGTGGCTGTCCTGCCATTGTTTGAGCTTTTTGTGCAGTTCGATGTTTTCCGCGGTGGTGAGTCGCAACCGGTCAGCCAGCACCTCGGCGAACAACCGGTAGAGGATGTAACAGAAGGCAAGGTTGTTTTCCTTGTATCTGGCATTCAACTGCGAACCGTCCACGCCCAACAGCAGGGTGACCTTGGTGGCCCGGATGGTGGCGGAGCGCGGCTGGTTGTCCAGCACGCTCATCTCGCCAAAGAGATCACCGCTACGGGCAAAGGACTTGACCCGCTTGTGGCCCTTTATCACCGCCACGCTTCCGGTGAGGAGAAAATAGATCCAGGAATCGACCTCGCCTTCGTGGATGATGACCTCGTCGGCCTCGAATTTACGCAGGCGGCCTAGCTTGAGCATGGCCTGGAGATCGTTTTCAGAAAAAGGCTTGAACCGGTCAATCGATTTTAACAGGTCAAGAACCCGATTGTTGTCCTGAAGCATGGGGGTTTCCTGCATGGGTAAACACCTCTGGCTACGCTTGGCGGGCGGGACTGAGATTTTTTTTATTTACCATGTTTTATTGAAAAATCCTTCTTAATTGCATCTTGTCCGGCTTCCTTTTGTTTTAGCCGGCGGCACACCATCTTGTGATACAGAGACAGGCCTTGTTCTTAATGCTGCAAGTTGTTGTTATTCCGCTTCTCGCCAGCGATCCTGCCATCGCTCACCTCAAAGATCCGGTCAAAGCCTTCCACCATCCTGCGGTCGTGGGTAACGACCATGATGGCTGAATGATTCTCCACCGCCAGTTTTTTCAGCAGCATCATCACATTCTTGCCGTTCTCGGTATCCAGGGCCGCGGTTGGTTCGTCGGCCAGGATCACCCGTGGCCGGTTGGCCAGGGCCCGGGCGATGGCGGTACGCTGCGATTCACCGCCCGAGAGCAGGGCCGGGTAGTGATCAAGCCGGTGGCCGAGCCCCAGGCTTGTC
>DYDL01000140.1:0-6379 GCA_020717925.1 Desulfocapsa sp. | reverse complement strand
TCCCTGCCCGGCACGCCATTGTTTTCCAGGGTGATCATGACGTTTTCAATGGCTGTGAGAAAGGGGATAAGATTGTGGGTCTGGAAGATGAACCCCAGCTTCTCGCGCCTGATCCGCTTGATGTCCAGGCCTGGCAGCCAGCCGTCCTCGGCAACCAGTTCGCCGTCGAGCAGCACCTTGCCGCGCGTGGGTTCGTTGATCAGGCCGATGGTGGTGAGCAAGGTGGTCTTGCCGGAGCCGGAAGGGCCGAGCAGCGCCACCAGTTCGCCGGGCTTTACCTGGAAGGTGGCGTCCACCAAGGCCTTGACCTCGGTCTCGCCACTCCCGTAAATCTTGGTTAGATTTTCGATCTGCACGGCAAACATCGACGTCATCCTCCCAGGGCCTGGGCTGGTTCCACCAGCATGGCCTTCCGGATGCCAACCAGGCTGGCCGCGACGCAGATCACCATGACAATGGCGAACAGCACCTGCAGGTCGATGGCGACCAGCTCCACCCGGCGCGGAAATTTTTCGTGGGTCAGGCTGATCAAGGTGTAGCCCACCGCGTAGGCGATTAGTCCCATGAGCAGTGACTGCTGCAGAATCAGGCCTACGATCACCCGATTCTTGGTGCCGATCAGTTTCAGGGTGGCGATCACGCGCAGCTTGTCCATGGTCATGGTGTAGATGATGAGTGAGACGATGACCCCGGAGATGACGAGGAGGATGGCCCGGAACAGGCCGAGCTGCATCTTCGCCTTCTGGATCATGCCCTTGGTGATGATTTCCTCCTGCTCGCCGGCTGACAGCGGGCGGAGATGCTGCCAGCGGCTGATGCGGGCCTGGACCTCGGGCAGGCTCGCCCCTGGCGCCAGCCGCGCCACCACGGTGTTGACAATATGGGTGGAGGTGGCGATCTCACTGACCAGGGGCGCCAGTAGGTTGCCCTGGGCCGGGGAGAGGGTGGGAAGTTGGTTTACCCGCGCCGCCACTCGGGCCCGACTGGTGCGGATGGCGTGGTCGTCATCCTGAAACTGGATCTTCTGGGCATCGGCCAGGGTGACATAGGCCACAGGGTCGCCGGCCGAGGAGACCATCTTGGTGGTGAGGCCGACCACGGTGTAGTCATCCCCGGCCAGCCGCAGCTTTTCGCCTATGGCCATCTTCATGGCGCGGTCAACGACAATCTCGTAATGGCTCTGCTGGATGGGCCGGCCGGCGATGATTCGCGGCGGTCCGCCCAGCCCGCCCTGCTCGTAACCCACCAGAAAGAAGCGGAAAGGTTTGCCATGTCGCGTAAGCTGGATGTTCTGGAAGGAGAGGGGTGAGGCTGTGGCCACGCCCGGCACCGCCCGGATGCGGTGCTTGACCTCCTCGGGGATGCGGGAGTTGGCGGCAAAGGGGCCGCTGCTGTCCTGCTGCACCACCCAAATATCAGCGGCCGTGCTGCTCAGGACAGCGGTGGCGTCGGCGAACAGCCCCCGGTAAATGCCGCTCATGCTCATCACCACGCCAAGCAGCATTCCGAGCCCCAGGCAGGTCTGGATAAAGCGGCTCCGCTGGTGGCGGATATCGCGCAGGGCGAGATTCACTTGCCGACCCGCACTCGCTGGCCATTGGTGAATTTCTGCATCTTGTCGGCCGGGGCAAGGGCGATGGTCTCCAGGCCGTCAAGGCCAGCGGTCACCTCGACAAAGCCAAGCCGGTCCTCAATGCCAAGGCTTATCGGCTTGAATTGCAGGCAACTCTTTTCCACTATCCAGACACCGCGCTCGCCCTCCCGATTGACCACAACAGCCCAGGGCAGGGCAGGCACCCCCTGCTTGCTGCTTATCGTAATCAGTACGTCAGCCTGCTCGCCGATATGGAATGCGGCCAAAGGCGGCACAAAGGCCACGTCCACCTCCAGTTCCTCGGTGACCCGGTCACTTTCCCGGCCGATCCTTGCCACCTGGCCGGGGAGTTGTGCCGCGGGCGCGGAGCGCAGAGTGATGGCCGCACCCTGGCCGGGCGCGATCATCTTAAGCAGGGCCTCGTCGACATTGGCCTCAAGCCAGACGGTTTGTGGGTCAGCGAGTTGGAAGATCGACAGACCAGCGGTGACCGTGGCCCCAGGTTCCAGGTCGCGGCGGATGATGATTCCGTCAATGGGGGCTAGGATCAGGGCATCGGCCAGCCGCGCCGTGCTCGCCCCAAGGGCGGCCTGGGCTGCAGCCTCTTCCCGTTTGGCGGCGTCGATGGTGGCCGTGGCCTGGGTTACCTCCTCGCGGGCGACCTGCATGGCGGTCGTGTACTGCTCACCCTCCTGGGCTGCCACCAGATCCTTGGCCGCCAGACCGGCAAAGCGCTGGGCGTTCTTCTCGGCCAGATCAAGGGTGGCGCGACCTTTGCGCAGGCTGGCGCTGGCCACGGCCACGAGCGCGCGCGCCTTGTCAACGTTGGCCGCGGCCTGCTGCATCTGGTCCCGCAACTCGCTGTCGTCGAGGCTGGCCAACACCTGACCGCGCTGCACCGTATCGCCCTGGTCAACCGCCAGGGTCAGAAGCCGGCCGGTGATCTTGCTCGCCACCTTGACCGTCACCTTGGCCTCAACCGTGCCATTGCCGTAGACCTGGGCCACGAGGTCGCGCTTTTCCATCTGAAACACCCGCACCTTGGGCGGCCCTAAGATGGTGAGGCGCAGCAGGATGGCCACGGCCACCACCACTGCCAGCCAGAGGAGGGGTTTTTTTATTTTTGCCAGGCGCGTTGCGGGTTTCATGTCGTTCTCTCCATGGCATCCGGCCGGACGAGGCCGGATTACCTGTCTGTCGGGCCAGTCAGACACGTCCGACCTGTCTGATCGAACGCTGTCTACGACCCTGCTTCCGCATTGGCCACCGCCTCCAACTCTTCCCAGCGCTGAAAAGCACCCTCCATGGTGGTTTCCAGGTTCTCCAGCCGAGCCTGCATGGTGGCGGCCTCGGCCGCCCTGGCCTGGTAAAAGGTCGGGTCGGCCATGGCAGTGAACAGGGTTTGCTGCTCCGCCTCCATGGCCTCGATGCGCTTGGGCAGGTCGGCCAGCTCCCGCCGTTCCTTGAAGCTCAGCTTGCGCACGGTGGGCGTGTTGGCGGGCTTGGTTTTCCTTGGGGAGGTTTTGGCTGTAGCTGTTGGTTCTGCTTGCGGCCTTTGCAGCAGCCAGTCGTCATAGCCACCGGCATACTCCTGGATGCGGCCGTTGCCCTCGAAGACCAGGGTGCTGGTCACCACGTTGTTCAGGAAGGCCCGGTCGTGACTGACCAGGAGCACGGTGCCCTGGTAGTCGAGCAGCAGCTCCTCGAGCAGTTCCAGGGTTTCGACGTCGAGGTCGTTGGTGGGCTCGTCCATGACCAGCAGGTTCGCCGGTCGGCTGAAGAGCTTGGCCAGCAGCAACCGGTTGCGCTCGCCACCGGAGAGGATCTTTACCGGCGAGCGGGCCCGGTCCGGGGTGAAGAGGAAGTCCTTGAGGTAGCCGATGATGTGGCGGGGCTGGTCGTTGACCATGACCGTATCGTTGCCGTCGCCGACGTTGTCGGCCACCGAGCGCTCCTCGTCGAGCTGGGCGCGCAACTGGTCATAGTAGGCGACTTGCAGGTTGGTGCCGAGATGCACTGTGCCCTGCTGGGGCGTAAGCCGGCCCAGAAGCATTTGCAGCAGGGTGGTCTTGCCGCAGCCATTGGGGCCGATGATGCCGACCTTGTCGCCGCGCAGGATGGAGATGGAAAAGTCATCCACCAGTTGGCGCTCGCCGTAGCGATAGGAGATGTTCTCGGCCCGCACCCTGAGCTTGCCTGCGACCTCGGCTTCCTGCAACTGCATGCGCGCCTTGCCGGTCTGGTTGCGCCGGGCCGCCCGTTCCTCGCGGATCTTCAACAAGGCCCGCACCCGCCCCTGGTTTCGGGTGCGCCGGGCCTTGACGCCCTGCCTGATCCACGCCTCTTCCTGCGACAGCTTCTTGTCAAACTTCTTGTCCTGCTCCGCCTCCACCGCCAGCAGTTCTTCCTTGCGGCGCAGGTAGTCACCGTAGCTGCCCGGCCAACTGGTGAGCTGGCCGCGGTCGAGGTCGACGATGCGGGTGGCCAGTCGTCGGGCGAACAACCGGTCGTGGGTGACGAAGAGCAGGGTGCAGCCGGCCGTGGTGGTGAGGAACTCCTCCAGCCAGGCGATGGAATCAATATCCAGATGGTTGGTGGGCTCGTCCAAAAGCAGCAAATCAGGGTCAGAAACCAGGGCGCGGGCCAGCATTACCCTGCGCTTCATGCCGCCGGAGAGGTCGGCAAAGCGTTGGTCGGGATCAATTGCCAGGCGGGTCAGCACGGTGTCGACTCGCTGCTCGGCCTGCCAGCCGCCGGCGGTTTCCAGCAAATGGGTAACCTCTTCCAGCTCGGTCATCACCGGCCCGCTTTCGCCGGCAGCGAGGCGGACGCCCAAGGCATGGTGGCGGGCGAGGAGAGTGAACAGTTCCCCCAGGCCGCCGGCCACTACCTCGTAGACCGTGCCGTCAATGGTGCGGGGTACCTCCTGGGCGAGCTGGGCGCTCTTCAGGCCCGGTGAGCGAATGACCCGGCCGCTGTCATGCGGCAGGCTGCCGGCCAGGAGCTGCAACAGGGTGGACTTGCCCTCGCCGTTGCGGCCGACCAGACAGAGTCTTTCGCCTGGCTCGATCTGCAGATTGACCTTGTCGAGGATGGGGGCGCCGCCGAAGCTCAGGCTGACGTCTTGCAGGGTGATGAGGCTCATAGTTTCCTGGTGGCCAGCGGGAAGCGCGGTTTTCCGGCTTGGGGTTGCTTTCAGCTTTGAGCCTTGAGCCTTCAGCCTTCAGCTATATTCTCTTGTCTTATGAAAGACGATGTCTGGCGCATTTTCCATGGTGTAGTTCAGCCGCCACTCGCTGGCGGCCAGGTAGGCCAGTTGCCCCTCGGCGTCCAGGGCGAGGTTGGCCTGATTCTTGGCCTTGAACTCGTCGAGCTTCTTGCGGTCGTCGCAACTGATCCAGCGGGCCGCGCCAAAGGGCGCCGCCTCGGAGATCGCCTCCACCCCATACTCGGCCGCAAGCCGCGACATGGTCACCTCGAACTGCAGCACCCCCACCGCGCCCAAAATATAGTCGCTGCCCAGAATCGGCCTGAAAAGTTGCACCGCGCCCTCTTCGGCCAGTTGCATGAGCCCCTTGTTGAGTTGCTTCATCTTCAAGGGGTTTTTGAGGATCACCCGGCGGAAATGCTCGGGCGCGAAGTTGGGGATGCCGGTGAACTTCAGCTCCTCCTTGTCGGAGAAGGTGTCGCCGATCTTGATGGTGCCGTGGTTGTGGATGCCGATGATGTCACCCGGCCACGCCTCTTCGATATTGCTGCGGTCCTGGGCCATGAAGATGGTGGCGTTGGCCAGGGCCACCTCCTTGCCGAGCCTGTGGTGCCGCACCTTCATGCCCCGGGTGAACTTGCCCGAGCAGATGCGGAAGAAGGCGATGCGGTCGCGGTGGGCCGGGTTCATGTTGGCCTGGATCTTGAAGGTGAAGCCCGAAAACTGCTCCTCTTCCGGCGCCACCATGCGGGTCACCGTAGCGCGCGGGGCAGGGCAGGGGGCCAGTTCGACAAAGGCGTCGAGCAGCTCTTTCACCCCGAAGTTGTTGATGGCGCTGCCGAAGAAGACCGGCGACTGGCTGGCCTTGAGGTATTCCTTGAGATCAAAGGGGTTGGCCGCACCTTCGAGCAGTTCGATGTCGTTCCTGAGCTTATCGGCCTGGCGGCCCAAAGCGGTGTCGAGCTGGGGGTCGGCGAGATCGGTGATGACGATGCGGTCCTGGGGCCTGACGGTCTGGCCCGGGGTGAAGAGTTGGATTTCCTTACGAAAGAGGTCGTACACCCCTTTGAAACCCTTGCCCATGCCGATCGGCCAGGAGAGCGGCGTGCATTCGATCTGCAATTTGTCCTCGATGTCGGCCAGGATCTCCAGCGGCTCCAACCCCTCGCGGTCGAGCTTGTTGATAAAGGTGATCACCGGCGTGTTGCGCATCCGGCAGACCTCCATGAGCTTCTCGGTCTGCGTCTCTACGCCCTTGGCATTGTCGATCACCATGAGCGCCGAGTCCACCGCGGTGAGAACCCGATAGGTGTCCTCGGAAAAGTCTTGGTGACCGGGGGTGTCCAGCAGGTTGACCTCGAAGTCGCGGTAATTGAACTTCATCACCGACGAGGTCACCGAGATGCCGCGCTCCTGTTCAATGGCCATCCAGTCGCTCACCGCATGCTGGCTGGTTTTGCGCGACTTCACCGCCCCGGCCATCTGGATGGCGCCGCCGAAGAGCAGCAGTTTTTCGGTAAGGGTGGTCTTGCCGGCGTCGGGGTGGCTGATGATGCCGAAGGTACGGCGGCGCTGGA
>DYDL01000139.1 GCA_020717925.1 Desulfocapsa sp. | reverse complement strand
CCCCTGCGTAAGCCAGCCGATATAGGCAAGGCGGCTGGCGACATAACCAAAGTGCAGCACCCGATGGGCCAGCAGACGGCGCGCCTCCTCGAACACTGCCGGCTGTCGCTCAAAGGCCTGCCCCAGGACCACCAACCGGAAGTCTACCCCCTCCCGGTCCAACCGGTAGAGGGCCTGAAAAAACCGCTCCGGATTCTTGTCATGCTCCCAGCGGTGGTTCCAGACGATCACCGGCGCATCCCCAGGCGCTGCGGTGGTCACCCCGGGAAAATCGCTAAAGTCCAGGCCCGGCGGCAAAATCACCGCCTTGTTGCGGATGGCCACCTCGGCCCCGCACACGGCCATGTCGCCGGACTTCTTCACCAGCTCCCTCACCCCGGCCAGAAAGGTCTCAAGGTTATAGGCGGAGTTGAAGGCCAGCCCGTCCGAGGCCAGGGCCGTGGTGTAGTTGGTGAGGCCGAAATGGAAGTCGCGCTCGTCGTCGACCTGCACCGGGTAGGCGAACTGGTTCTCATGGAAATAGGTCAGTATGGGCAACCGCTGCACCCAAGCCGGGGCCAGGGCCCGCAGGGTGGCCACATCGACAAAGGTGGAACAGAGCACCAGGTCGGCCCTCTGCTGTTGCTGATGCAGCACCTCGGCGAAATGGGGGGCGGCCAACCGCATCCGCCACTTCCACTTGCGGGCCGGCAGGGTGAGCAGGGTGAAGTGGTAAGGCAGATGACGGACAAGGTTGTCGAGAAAGGAGCGGTGCGAGCCACCGTAATAGGGCTCCAGCAAAAGGATTCGCAATTCAGCCGAACCTCTTTTCCAGGTGCTGGTAGGCGACGTTCAGCTCCTTCATCTTTTCCTCGGCCACCCTCCTGAACTCCTCGCCCAGGTGGTTGACCTTGTCCGGGTGGTACTGCATGCTGAGAGTGCGGTACGCCTTCCTGATCTCCTCCCAACTGGCGCCGGGCGTGAGCCCCAGGATCTCGAAATAGCGGTCCTCGGAGGGTGCCTGCTGGTGGAACTGGGCAAAGTAGCGACCGCGGATGGACTGCTGATCATTGGGTGCGATCCGCAAAAAATTGGCAATATGCTGGGCCAGTTGTTTCTGCCCCTCGGTCACCGCCGGCTGGGCAAAAAGCACCTGGTAGAGAAGGTCGAGCAGGATGAGCCTGGGCTCGTAGGCAAAGTTGTCGCGGAACTGGGCGAGCAGCGTGTCCAGGGGCGCGGGGTTGTGCTGCGCCTCCTTGCAGAGTTCCCGCACCCAAAGAATCTGGCTCTGGGAGTACCCAAGCCGCATCCGGAAAAAGTTCTGAATAGCGGCGAGCTCGGCCCGGCTCACCTCGCCGTCGGCCGCCCCCACCTGCACCAGGATGTTGACCAGAAGAAAGACAAAGAGGTTGTGGCTCTCGGTCTGGGAGCTTTCGTAGGAGCTGATCTGACGCCTCACGAAGTAAGAGAAGGCCCAGAAACCGGCAACGATGAGCAGCAGCACCCCCACCCCGACAAACAGCAGCAGCCCGAAAAGCTCCATGAGCAGGGGCATGCCGCCAAAGAGCAAGCTTAGGAGGACAACGAGGAGCAGACAGCCGCCGCAGCCTGGTTGTTGATGCTGACGGTATATCATAATAGTTTACTGATCGGCCTGAGCCTGGCCATTGCCGGCAAAGAGGGCCGCGATGAATTCTTCCGGATCAAAGTCACGCAGATCCTCGGTCTGCTCACCAATGCCTATAAAGCGGATGGGGACATGAAACTCATGGCTGAGGTTGACCACAATGCCGCCCCGGGCCGTGCCGTCCAGCTTGGTGAGGGCCAGGCCCGTGACCCCGACCGCCTCGTGAAACAGTCGCATCTGCGAGATGCTGTTCTGGCCCGTGGTGGCGTCCAGTACCAATAAAACCTCATGCGGGGCGCCTGGCAACTTCTTGGCCATGACCCTTCTCACCTTCTTCAATTCCTCCATAAGGTTGACCTTGGTGTGCAGGCGACCGGCGGTATCGACCAGGACCACGTCAAAACCCTGGGTCACACCCTGCTCCATGCCCTCGTAAACCACGGAGGAGGGGTCGGTGCCGGACGGCCTGGCCACCACCGTGACGCCAGCGCGCTCACCCCATACCTGCAACTGCTCGATGGCCGCGGCCCGAAAGGTGTCGGCCGCCACCAGCAGCACCTTTTGCCCAGCCTGCACGAATTTATGGGCGATCTTGCCAATGGTGGTGGTCTTGCCAACGCCGTTCACCCCCACCACCATGATGACAAAGGGTCCGGAGGCGGGCTGCACCATCTCCGCGCCCTTGCCGGAGGCGCGCAGGTATTCCAGGATGGCGTCCTTGAGCACACCTTTCAGGGCGGACGGATCACTGAGTTCCTTGCGGGCCACCAGCGCCCGCGCCCGGTCCAGCAGGGCGCGGGTGGTGGTCACGCCCAGGTCGGCGGTGATCAGCAACTCTTCCAGCTCGTCGAGCAGGTCCGCGTCAATGACCTTGCGACCCAGCAGCAGACGATCAACACGGGCGGTCAGGGATTCCCTGGTCTTGGCCAACCGTTCCTGCAAACGTTGGAGCAGGCTGGCCCGCTCCGCCGGTTCCTCCGCCCTTGGGGCAACAACCGGTTCCGCCGGCCGAGCTGCCTCGGCCTCGACGCCTGCCGGCTCCTCTTTGGCAATAAACTTTTTCTTGAACCAACTCAGCATCCGACACCCCAAAATTTCACATCGGGTTAAGACGCAACCCGATAATCCAGCTTTAACGAGGGGACATACTAGCGCAAAGCGGCGACCATTTCCCCATTTTTCTAAAGACCATGCCAATGATCAGGCAAACAACAGCCGGGCAGCCAGCATGGCGAGGCTGAACAGCGGAAAAACCGTCTCCAGGCCAAACTCCAGCTTGACGCCGTGGCAAATCTTGCCATGCTCGTAAAGCTGTACCATAACAAACATATAGAGTATCGCTGGCAGGCCTGCTCGCGCCCAGCCAGGCAACAGCCCCACGCCGGGCAAAAGAAACAGCAAGGCGGCTACCAGGCCGATAAGCAGGTAGAGAACCTGCATGGTCTTTTTCTCGCCAATGCAGACCGGCAGGGTCTCCTTCCCGACAATGCGATCACCCTGGACATCAAAGACATCAAACAGGGCATTGCGGATAAAGACGATCGCCAGCACGATCGTAAAAAGCCCGACCACGGGCAACCCGTAGCGTCGGCCCTCCCAGGCCGGCAACAGTACGGTGACAAAGGCCCAGGCCAGGGCGACGAAAAAGGTCTTGGAGCCCGGAATCTCCTTGAGCCGTCGCACCTTGGTTAGCCTGGCAATGGCCAGGGGGATGAGGCGGACACTGTAGAGTATGCCAAGCACGCTCATGGTGGCCAGCAGCAGCAAAGGGCCGGCGCCGAACCGCGACGCCAAGCCCAGGGCGCCGGCCAGGGCGACACTGGAACTCACCAGTAACGGCCACTGCCGGGCCTTGAAAAAGGCCAGGCGGGCCGGATCATTGAACTTGCTGGCCTCCTGGTTGGCGAAACGATTGAGGTTATGCATGGCGAACAGATAGCCAAAGGCCATGAGGAAATAACGCGGGTCTGGTTCCAGGCCCAGCAGCAGAGCGCTGGACAAGGCCAGCAGTCCGCCGCCCATGGCAACGTAAAGGTTGGAGGCGAGCAGATACCACATCGCCTGAAACAGGCGGGCGCGCACCCCGGCCCTCCCCTTGCCAGGAAAAGATTCCAGGGCCCGAACCACCCGGTTGATCATCCAGGTGGGCGTCGAGGCGCCGGCGGTGACCCCCACCCGGTCAAAGGCGGCCAATCCCTGCCAGTCGAGGTCGGCCTCGGTTTCCACCAAAAAGACGGCGCGCCCCATCTTTTCGGCGATCTCCCCCAGCCGTTGGGTATTGGCGCTGGTCTTGCCGCCCACCACCACCAGGGCCTCCACCTTCTGACAGAGATTCTTGACCTCCTCCTGCCGTTTGCGGGTAGAATCGCAGATCGTCTCAAAGACCTGACCACCGGGAAAACGGGCCAGGATGGCGCCGCTCAAACGCTGGAATGTGGCGTTATCCTGGGTGGTCTGGCTTACGATGATGTAGGGCATGGACAGTTGCAGGCCAGGCAAGTCGGCGTCGCCGCTCACCACTTGCACATGCGGTTCGGCGTAGCCCATCAGCCCCACCACCTCGGCATGATCGCGGTCGCCGATAATGATCGTGGCATAGCCCTGGCGCTGGTATTTCTTGATAATGGCCTGCACCTTGACCACCCTGGGGCAGGTGGCGTCCTGCACCTTGACACCCAGGGCCTTGAGCGCCGCCTTTTGCTTGGGCGGCACGCCATGGGCCCGGATGATCACCGTGCCGCTGGCCTTTTCGGGAATGCCGGACAGAACCTTAACGCCGCGTTCCTCCAGCAGCCCCAGCACCTGGGGATTGTGGATCAAGGGCCCGAAGGTTGCGATACCTTTCTCCTCCCGTCGCACCAGGTCGATGGTGATTTCCACGGCCCGGCGCACTCCCATGCAAAAGCCGGCATTTTTGGCAAGAATGACCTTCATCGCCCTTTTATTCCCTGCAATGGCCTGCGAACAGCGCCGATAATTCAAAAAGATAAAACAAAACGAGCAAGCGCAGCGGCAATGTATACGGAATAAGCCAATTTTGCAAACAGGGCATCAGCCAGAAAAGAGTTTTTTTTCGGATGCCGATCATGCTACCCTGAAATTAAAGGGGCCGCCCGCCACCGCGAGGTGTGGGCGTAATTGCTCGCCTTCCCACAAAGGAGAAAACCATGCATGACAAGGATGAACTCTGCCGGAAGATAAGAGAGGTTTTTCCTGAACTCGGCGCCTGCGAGATTGATCTCAAGGTGAACTATGACGAGACGCAGAAGGCCTGGGTCGTTGACCTTACCAAGGGCAATCACCACCTCAAGACCTTTCTCGAACTGGACGAGGCCGATATGTGCATGGAGGGCAAGCAGTGTGTTTCCCTGGGCATCCAGATCGGCCAACTCCGCAAAAATATCGAGACCATGTAATCTGGCGCCAACGGCGTGACCTTGTCGTTAAACGACTTCCATCTGCTGGAGCTGGCCGACCAAGATTTGGTCAACGGCTACCTGCGTCGCTTTCCGCCTGAGCTCTCCGAGTTTACCTTCACCAACCTCTTCGCCTGGCGCACCGCCCGGCCGATCTGGTTGGCCGAGACTACGGATTCGCTGCTCTTTGCCAGCGGCGCCTCAGGCCAGCCAACCGGCCCCGCTATCCTCTTCGGGCCGCCGGTGGGCCCGGCACCGGTGACGGCGATCCTGGACCACTACCATCTGCAAGGCGCCATCCGCCTGCCGGCCGGGCCGGCCGCGCAGCTTCGCGCTACCGGCCGGGAGACTGTGCATGACCGCGACAACGACGACTACGTCTATCTGGTGCGCGACCTGGCCGAGCTTACCGGCCGGCGCTACGCCAAGAAACGCAACCATATCAAGCAATGCCTGCAAAACTATAAGTGCACCTACGAACCCATGGTCCCAGACAATGTCAGTGAGTGCCTAGCAATGCAGGAAAAATGGTGCGAGGCCAGGCAATGCCAGATTTTTCCCGGCCTGGGCAACGAGGATATCGCCATCAACGAGACCCTGCGCCACTTTGCACGCCTTGCCCTGCTGGGCGGGGTCATCCGTGTCAACGGGTCGGTAAAGGCCTTTGCCCTGGCCGAACAACTCAACCCGGAGACCACGGTCGTGCACTTTGAAAAGGCCCTGCCCGAGGTGGAAGGGTTGGGCCAGCTCATCACCCACTGGTTTGCCCGCTTTGCCTTGGACGGTTTCAAATATGTCAACCGCGAGCAGGATCTGGGCATACCCGGCCTGCGCCAGGCCAAGGAGAGCTACTTCCCCGACCACCTGGTGGAGAAATTTGTCTGGTCTAAAATGCCTTGACCCCCACCTGGGAAAAACAGGGGAGTTAGGTTAATATCCATCAGGAAACGATGTTTTCTTCTGGATGCTGTCAGCGGTCAGCTCTCAGCGTTCAGCAAAAAACTTAATTAAGTAAGCACGTTAAGCTGAAAGCTGAGCTCGTTCGTCCGGGAACACAATTTGCCCAGCCTGAAGCTCGGTGGAGCTTACCTCATCCAAAACAAAAGGCGCCAGGGGTAAGCCGGCGCCTTTTGTTTTTAACGCGGTTTAATGATTTTCCGGCAACGGTGGCTGTTCAGCAGCGGTTTCCATGCCGTCGGCGACCTCGCGAATAATGCCCATGCGCAGATAGATGGGGCGCACCTTCTCCATAAGATGCGGCAGGTGGTGGGCAAACACCGCAGCCCCAGCCAGGCAACCAAGTCCACCAATCAACAGGGTGGCGCGGGGGCCCAAAATACCAGCCATGGTTCCGGCCCCGAGACTGCCAAACGGCGTCACCCCCAGAAAGGCCATGGTAAAAAGACTCATTACCCGGCCACGTTTATCGTCATCCAAAATCGTTTGCAGCACCGTGTTGCAGGAAGCGATCAGGGTCATGGCCCCAAACCCTGCCATGGTCAGGGCGGCAAGCGACAGGATAAAATGGCTGGACAGGGCAAAGGTGGCAATGCCGGCCGCAAAACAGATCGTTGCCAGCACAATCACCCGGCCAAGGCCTACCACACTCTGGCGGGAGGCAAGATAAAGGGTGCCAACCAGCGCCCCGCTGCCCGCCGCCGTCATCAAAAAACCAAAGGTGTGCGCCCCGCCGTGCAGAATCTCCTTGGCAAAGACCGGCACCAGCACGGAGTAAGGCATGCCCATGAGACTGACCAAGGCCAGCAGCAGCAGAATGCTTCTGATCGGGCCAAATTTATAGGCATACACAAAGCCTTCATAAAGTTCCTGCCGAATAAGACGTCTGACGCGCCCGCGGTGAGCAGCCGGCTTGATACGCATGGCTGCGAGAGCGATGATTACCGCCAGGTAACTTACGGCATTGAGGGTAAAACAGATTCCCTCGCCCAGCGTGGCCACGAGCAATCCTGCGATCGCCGGGCCAACCAAACGGGCTCCGTTCACGACAGAGGAGTTGAGGGCAATCGCGTTACCCAGATCCTCTCGATGGTCGACCATCTCCACAACAAAGGATTGGCGGATCGGGATGTCGAAGGCATTGACGACCCCGAGGATCAGGCTTAGCAAGACGATCTGCCAGACCTGCACAACACCGGTCAGCACGACCAAGGCAAGACAGGCCGCCTGGATCATGGCCAGGGACTGGGTAGCAATCAACAGGCGCCGCCGGTCCCAGCGGTCCGCAAGCACGCCGGCGACCGGGGCAATGAAGAGGGTCGGAATCTGGCTGGTGAAGCCAATAATCCCCAACAGCATGGCCGAGCCGGTCAGACGGTAGACCAACCAGCTCATGGCCACCATCTGCATCCAGGTTCCCACTAGGGATACACTTTGTCCGGCGACAAAAAGGCGGTAGTTCCTGGAACGGAGGGCACGTAACAGATGGCGGATGGGCGTCCGCTTCTTTACATGTTTTGCAACCGCAGCCATCACAATGCACCCATGATTGCTGCATCATACCAGGTTATGATGACAGTCGGAAACAGAAAGGGACCACCGAAAGCATCCGATAACCCCCTTGATTTTGCTGGCGCGCCCGGAGGCTGGAGGCTCTTCAAAGTCCCCGGTCCCCAAAGTCCCTGCAGTAGAAATTTGGCAAACTCAACAAGTTTTGTGCTATAGTGCTGTTATGCCAACCATATCGATGTTCTATGGACTCATCATACGGATGTACTTTGCGCCTGGCGAGCACCCGCCGCCGCATTTTCACGTGTACTACAATGAGTACCGGGCGTCGGTGGATATTCGTACCTGCGAGATGCTGGAAGGCAGCCTCCCCAGTCGTCAGACAAGACTCGTGCTGGCATGGACCGAACTGCACCAGGAAGAGTTGCTGGCGGATTGGAAACTCGTGATAAACGGAGAAGAGCCGTTTAAAATTCAACCCCTTCAGTAATGAGCCGCGCTATGTATCCTTCAGTACAAACAGTTATTCCAGGCGACGACTATACCCTTTCGATTGTATTTGAAAATGGTGAAACCGGTATCCTTGACATGAAACCGGTTCTTGATCTCGGCGTGTTTCAAAGGCTTAGGGACTATGAGGTTTTCCGCAAAGTACGGGTGGCATTCGACACCATAGAATGGGAAGGCGGAATCGATCTCGATCCAGAGTATGTCTATGCAAGGTGCAAAGCGGAACAGGCCGCCTAAACAGCCGGGGTTCGAACCACGGATTCAATCACCAAATCATCAAATTACCAATTCTCTGTTCGCCGGAATGGACACACTAACTCACTAAAGCAG
>DYDL01000417.1 GCA_020717925.1 Desulfocapsa sp. | reverse complement strand
TTGTACCTTAACAACCGAAAGAACCATCAAGACATCGTAGACGGGGTCAAGGCCGGGCGATTGAAGATACCCAACAAGATTTGCCACCAGGATGGGCTTGCGATCCGGGAGGCGAATTGAGGCTGCAAAGCTACTACCGGCTCATTGAGCGGGAAGGGGTGCACAGCCAGACATCGTCTTTTGGTTACATCGGGTGCGCTATCGTAAATGCGCAGGGTAGCTCCTTTAGGTGTCAAGGACAGAGTAGCCCAAACGCCCTGCTTGGGGACACCCAACCCGGCCGACCAGGTTTTGTTCAGGATAAGGACATTACGGTTCTTGTCCACGGCTCGCAAGAAGTGCACCTGGCCTGCCGTGATCGGCAGTCTGTCAGGCAGAGAGAAGTTGGCAGGCAATTTGCGCACGGGACTTGCCTGATGGATTTCGAATGGCGACTTGCCTTTCAGGGCAGAGTGATGATGGCTGTTGCGGTAGTTTGGGAAAAAGAGGGCCGAGCGCTGGCGGACTGCGGCGAGATCTTCGAGGTGCTCTTTCTCCCAGACGAACCCGGAGTAATCCTGGTGAAAACGTTCAACGAAACTGTTGCTTTCCGGGTGATAGAACGGCGAGAAAACAGGCTGAACGCCTACCCATAAAGCCAGGCGAACGACTTTTCCGATCACGCCAGGATGCTTATACCCGCCGCTGAAACAGCTTTCGTTATCCATTTGCAGGTAATCCGAGAGCCCAAGTTCATGCCAGCTATGAACAAGAAAGTCAACTGCATCCATTGAGCGCTTGGCGGTGTATTGTTTTCCAGCCGGATTGCGGGAAACGACATCGATGCTGTTGAAACAGGCAATGCTCTCACCGCCAGTCAGGTAGTGTGGAACAATATCGACCTGGGTCAGTTGGTGGGCAGCGGTCGGCTTCAAATGCGGATATTGGACTTCCACTTCCGCTTTTGGGATCCAAGGCCTGGTGACCCCGGCTCGACGCAGAATCCGCTCGATCGTACTTATGCTTGGCACAGCCTGGCAACCACTCGCACGGAGACGCCCGTAAATGGCATCTGCCCCAATGTAGCCCAGCTTGTCTTTGCTTTGTGCTTCGGCTTCCAGTTCGCTGCGAATACGCAGGATTTCTGCTCGTATTCGCTCGGGCGTCTTCTTTGCAATATGCCGGGGAGCACGGGAATGCTCTTCCAGCCCCGCCCAGCCTTCCTGCTCATAGCGCTCTTTCCACTTGTAGCACCAGGGAACTGATCTGCCCAATTCCAGTGCCGCCTCTCGAGGCGTCTTTCCGCTGCGAAGCAGATGAATCAGTGCCTGTCTTTGTCCAGCGATGACGGTTGTCTCCATAATTCGCTTACTCCTTGCTCGCGTAAGCAAATTATGCGCACGTTTCTACGATGTTGTGTTGGTTTCGGTTGTTAAAGTCCTGTCTACGTTGTTCTGATGGTTTGTTCGATAGATCGTTCACGATGTTATGAAG
>DYDL01000416.1 GCA_020717925.1 Desulfocapsa sp. | reverse complement strand
GGTCCGCGAGCGGCCTCCACGTTCTTGTGCGGGGTTCTCTCGCCGAACATCTGATTTTTAGTTTTAGTGTAGCTTTAAATTGTCAGGATTGAAGACCTCCTGTTTCTTCATAAGCGTCCAAGCGATCACGGCCATCTTGGCGGCAAGCTTGACTCGCATCTTGGTCTTGATGCCTCGTTCCTTCTCCCGGCCTTTGAGTTTACTGGTCAGATAGGCTTGGAAATGTTTGTTGCTATTGCTAGCGATCAACGCGGCCTGATAGAGTCCATATCGCCACTCGGCCTTTCCTTTCTTCGAAATGTTAGGCGTGACACCTTCCGAATTCTTGCCGCTTCTCGAAGCGGAAAGGTCAAGCCCCGCCAGCTTCAGCACTTGGGCACTCTTGGTAAACCGTTGGGGATCGCCGATGGCACCCATGGTCATGGCGGTAATCGCCGGGCCAAATCCCGGTATGCTCAAAAGGCATGAGTAGGTCGGCAATTGGCGGCATACCCCCTGGATCTTATCATCGGTTGCGGTGATCGTCTCGCGGAGCTGGGTCAACGAATCCACCAACTGCCTGGCCTCGAATTGTATGGCCGGGCTCACGGCGCAGCCTATTGACGTTGTTGCCGCCTCCCAGATCCGGCGTAACCGCCGACGTTGGGGCATACCCCGGTCGCGGCTGGTGACCAGGAGCACAAACTTTTCGAACTCCATGCCGGCTATCACCGCCGGACTCAAGCACCATTTGACGATGGCCAAATTTTCCGCCTCGCACTTGCCGTAGTAATGGTCCAGCTCGGGGAAATACTGCGCCACCAGATGATTCCTGATCCGCATCCGCAGGCTGTGCTCATGCTTCTTGAGCTTCCTTTTGAGAGAGAGCAGACTGCGCAGGTCACGCACGAGCGGGATGGGGCAATCGTAATACAGGCATTTGCCCTGTGAGATAAGGTCCGCCACGTTGGCGGCATCCTTGGTGTCGTGCTTGTCCCAGCGGCCGTCCAGGGTCTCCCGGTTGTGCTTGACTACCCCGGACGAGACCAGTACCACTGTCTGGCCATGGACGATCAAAAACTCGCCCAAGGCCTTGTGGTAATCGGCGGTCGGTTCCAAGCCAAACACCACCTTGGTGAGGCCGGACTGTCCCTGGATCGACTGCGCGTGATCCAGCAGTTTCGCAAACCCTGCCATGCTGTTGTCAAAGATCAGACGCTTAAGCAGCGTTTTGCCGGTGGCAGTGCCGAAGAAGGCGTGGTGCTTCTCCTTGGCCGCATCGATACCGACAATGAGATGCTGCTCGGAACCACGTATCTCTTTCAGCAGTTGACGAAATTCCCCGAGTCGTTGTAAACTATCCATGTTTCTGAACCTCCTGTTAGGGTTGATGGCTCGCACCTAAATCTTAACAGGAGGTTTCTTTTTTGGTAGTCTGATAAAATAATATTTTTCTCTTTACAATGGGGTGGCTTAACCTTTTGTTATTATAGTATATAAC
>DYDL01000138.1 GCA_020717925.1 Desulfocapsa sp. | reverse complement strand
TTGCTTTGACCGATGATTTCGTCAAAGTTGTACGATTGGGCGACTTCCTGCCGCAGATAGATGTTCTCGGCCTGGAGCCGGGTCTTCAGCCGGTTTATTTCCTTGAAGGCATCCTGGAGTGACTCTTCCGCCCGCCTGCGTTCGGCTACTTCCTGCAAGAGTTTTTCGTTTGCCCTGGTCAACTCTTGCGTCCGCTCGCTGATCCTCACTTCCAGCTCGTCGTGAGCTTGCCGTAGTGCTTCCTCCGCCTGCCTGCGCACCTTCATTTCAGCTCGCAACTCAGCGGTGCGCACGGCCACGCGTTGTTCCAGTTCCGCGTGCGCCCGGTGCAACTCTACGATCGCCTCCTTGCGTTCACGGCGGACCGCGGTCTCTCGGAGCTCCCGCTCCAAAGCCAGCGCCAGCCGCGAATAATTCCCCTTCACGATGAAATCGTGGCAGCCGGCCTTCATCGCCTCCACGGCCTGCTCTTCGCCGATGGCCCCGGTGACCATAATGAAAGGAATATCAATTTTCTTTATCTGCACCAACCGCAGGGCGTCGAGGCCAGTGAAGGAGGGCAGGTTGTAGTCGGAAATGATGGCATCCCAGCCATCGTCCTCCAGGGCTGCCTCAAGGGCCTGCGGCGTATCGACCCGTGTAAGGTCGGGGGCATATCCCCCATTGCGCAACTCCTCAAGCACCAGCAGGGCGTCGTCTTCCGAGTCTTCGATGATCAGCAGCCGCAGAGTTCTTACCATTTCACCGCTCCCGTCTGTGTAGGCAACTCGTTGAGGAGCAGCCAGTAATGCCCAAGTTGCTGTACCGTCTCGGTGAACTGGCTGAAATTCACCGGCTTACGGATGTAGCTGTTACATCCCAGTTCGTAGCCGCTAACGACATCCCGCTCCTCCACGGAGGAGGTGAAAATGACCACTGGAACGCGTTTCGTCCGTGGGTCCGCGCGCAGCAGCCGCAGCACCTCCAGGCCGCCGACCTTGGGGAGCTTCAGGTCCATGAGGATCAGGCTCGGGTTACCCTCGGGCCTGCCGGCCCAGGCGCCGGTGACGAAGAGGTAGTCGAGGGCCTCGACGCCGTCCCGTACCACTTCCAGGAAAATCAGGACGTTGCTTTCCGCGAAGGCGAGCCGGGTAAGTTCCTCGTCATCGGGGTTGTCCTCGACCAGCAGGATGACATTCTTGTTAATCATGAGTATGAGCAGTTCCTTTCATTGGCGTAAGAGTAAAGTAAAAGGTCGCGCCCTTGCCGACCTTCCCCTCGGCCCAAACCTTGCCGCCATGGCGATGGATAATACGTTGCACCAGGGAGAGGCCGATGCCGGTGCCGGGAAAATCCTGTTCCAGGTGCAGCCGCTGGAAGGTGCCGAAAAGCTTGTCGGTATAGGCCATGTCGAAACCAGCGCCGTTGTCGCGGACAAAGTAGGTTTGCGTCCCATTGATCAGCGCGGAGCCAAACTCGATGGCAGCCTCTTCCTTTTTGCCGGTAAACTTCCAGGCGTTGCCCAGCAGGTTGTCCAGGACCACCCTGATCAGATGCTGATCGCACTGGGCAACAAGCCCCTCGGTTATTGCGAAGGAAACCTGCCGGCCGGTCTGCGCCTTGCTCAGTTCCGCCGCAACGTCCATGGCCAGGTGGGACAGATCGACAGCGGTTATGTTCATGCCTCCCTTGGAGAGACGGGAGAGTTTCAACATGGCGTCGATGAGCTGGTCCATCTTCAGCGTGGCGCTGCGCACCCGTTGCAGGTAATCCCCACCCTTTTCGTCCAAAAGGTTATGATATTTATCCAGGAGGATCTTGCTGAAGCCGTCGATGGCCCGCAGTGGCGCACGCAGGTCGTGGGAGACCGAGTAGGAAAACGCCGCCAGTTCCTTATTCAGATCTTTTAGTTCCAGGTTGCGTGCCGCTAAGTCCGCGTTTAGTCCCAGGACGTCATTCTCGGCCCGGAATTTCATCATGGCAATAGAGAGATACCCGGCCAGCCTCTCCCAAAGGGCGATGGTCTCGGCAGTGAACATGCCCGGTCGGCGGTCATTCAATTGGATGAGGCCCAGGCGTTCCGCGCCCACACTCAGAGGTATCAGGGCCACGGATTCGTAGCCCTCGCCGTGGCACCGATTGCGGGTACGGGCCTTACAGTCCTTCTCGGTTGTGCTGGCCAACCATTTCGTTGTGCTGTTCGTCCAGAAACTGCCGCCTTTACTGAAGAACTCCTTCATGGGATCAAAGTGGCCGCAGACTATGTTGCCACACATACACGCCAGGACAGGATTGCCAATGTTGTCCCGAATGATGTCGCCCGTGGCATCCTTGGCGCAGAGCGAGTTCTCGGCCAGGATAAACTCCGGCGGGAAACCCCGGGCCTCATGATATGGATAGTCATCCCCATCCTTCAATCTGATGCCTAACGCCTCGCAGCCCGACGTCTCTTGAAAGAACGCGGCGGCGTTCTTGATCAGGTCGTCGGTTTTCAGGGTTTTATTTACAAGGCGAAGGAATTCAACCGTTGTCTCTTTTTCTACTTCCTCTTTTTTGCGCGCGGTGATGTCTAAGGGATAGAAGCGGGCAACCTGGAATTTGGGAATCCAGGATATGTTTTCTCCAAACGTTCTATCCTTTATGACGACCTCGCGATAAAGGTTCGTTTCGTTTAAACTATTACAGCTTGCTAAAATGCCTTCCATATCCGAGGGCAGGAATACCGCGATATCCGTCTTCTCCATCCCGAGGGTTGCAAGAATTTTCAATGTTGCCGGATTGAAGAAGGTAATCTGGCCTGAGGAATCAACCTCGATGACTGGATTCGGATTCATCCGTGGGAATGAGGCCAGATGAGCTGTCAGCTCCTCCATCCGCTTGCGCTCTGTAATGTCTCGCACGCAACCCACAAGGCATCCATCATTGTCGGGCAGGGGCCGGATGTTGGCTTCGACGTCGAAAATGCTACCATCCTTGCGGCGGTGCCGGTGCTCGAAACGATCCGCGCCCTGCTCCATGAACGTACAGATATGTGCGGTTATTTCGTCGTCTGTATCGCCGGCCTCCAGGTCGGCAGCATTCATGCCCAGCAATTCCTGAGCGCTATAGCCGCTCATTTGGCAATAGGCCTCGTTGAATTCCAGCAGGCGTCCTTGCTTGTCCATCACCCAGAAGCCGTCAATGGCCGTTTGGAGGATAGTCCGGTGTCGTTTTTCGCTCGCTCTCAGCGCCTCCACGGCATCCAGCCGTTCCAGTTCGCCGGCCGCGCGCACGGCCACCAGTTTTAGCATGTTTTCGGCCAGCACGCGGTTCCTAAGTGGTCTGCGGCCGATGATCGCGATCAGGCCAATCGGCCGGCTGTCATGGCTCCAGAGGGTCACCCCGACATAACTGTCCGCTCGTAGATCCTTAAGCACCTGATCGTCTGGGAAGAACTGGCATACCTGGGTAGGGAAGCAGCAGATCGTCTTGCCCACCACGTCGCCGCAGGGGGTGTCTTGCAGGGCATAGGTCACGTTGTCCTCGAAATGGCCATCGCACCAGACCGCCACTGTTCGGGCGGACAAACCGTCTCCCTCAAGGCGATCGATACACACGAAATCCATGGCAAGGCTTTCGCCAAGATAGCGGGCCAGCTCTTTAAAAAAGGATGAATCAGCCGTTACACTGCTGGTGCGCGCCAGAAAGTCCTGAAATTTTTCTGTATACCTGCGCTCGGTGACGTCAATCAAGGCAATACGGCACTTCTGTCCAGATGCGGTGGCCAAACCCTCTATCTGCATCGAGCACGACAAATCTCCCTCAATATCGAGGTCCACCTCGCACGACACCTTGACCTGACTCGCAAGGATTTTTTCAAGGAAGTCAGCAAAGGTGGGACGGTCTGTAACGGCGACGAACAGCCCGAAGCGCTGCCCGATCAGTCGGGAGAGCTCGACATTCAGAAGACTGACAGTGGTAAGGTTGGCGGTACGGATGGTCCCGTCACGGTCGAGGATAAGGTAGCCGACCGGGGCGAAGTCGTAGAGGTCGGTATAATTGCCCAGAGCAGTCTCCAGCTCAACCCTGGTCTTAAGAAGCTCCTCGTTCTGCATCTCCAACTCGATCTGGTGGACCTGTAGTTCGTGCGAAAGTCTCTGCGTCTCGTCTTCCGTCCGGGAAAAACCCACAGCAGGCGCTTGCGTTTTCAGTTGTTCCGACGCACGTCGGCGCAGTTCGGCTGCCGCTGGCAGGCTCTTATTCTTGTCGCTTCCCATTGCTACTCATCAGCCTCATAAAGTAGACCCGTGAGTCTTGCGTTTTTCTCGTTCAGTTCCGCGCCCAGCACCAGGAAGGATATAGGGTCGGTAAAGTTGGTCAGCACCCGATTACGTTCATCAGGTCGCGGCATGATAGTACGAAACCCAAAAAACAGTATTCGTGGTGCCGTGATATTTAACTGTTCCGCGAAATATCAAGTTGCTCTTGACAATTTTACTGTTTGCCTTGGACGCATTGCGCAAATTTTATTAAATAAAATAAGGTAGTTGGTCTAACAAGCAGCCGTGTTCCGTGCTTGGCATTGTATTTGTAATACCTTATCTTGAAATGTAACGCAAGAATTGTGCCGCAGGTTAATAGCTTGAAAAATACTATGTTGAACTCAGTCGCAACATATAAAACAGGGGGCTGTCCCTGGCGGGACAGCCCCCTGTCATCATCCGTTTAGCGGGCCTGTCGGCCCAATCCTTACTTGCCTGGTTCCAGAGCCTTGAAACGGCCCTCCAGGAACTTCCAACCCTTTTCCACATCCTTCTGGGACGCGGCCATGAGCTCATCGGCATGGGCGGGATTCATCATCTTCAGCATGCGGTAGCGGTTTTCGTTTAATGCATAGTCGGCAAAGGGGATGGCCGGCGCCTTGGAATCGAGATGGAGCGGGTTTTTGCCTTCGGCCTCCAGCTCCGGGTTGTAGCGATACAGCGGCCAGTGGCCGCACTCCACCGCCTTCTTCTGCTGGTCGAGCCCCTTGGCCAGGTTGAGGCCGTGGTTGATGCAGTGGGCGTAAGCGATGATCAGCGAAGGCCCGTCGTAGGCCTCGGCCTCGGCAAAGGCCTTGGCCACCTGGCCGGGGTTCGCGCCCATGGCCACCTTGGCCACGTAGACGTTGCCATAGGTGGAGAAGATCATGCCGATGTCCTTCTTGGGCATCTTCTTGCCGCCTGCCGCGAACTGGGCCGTGGCCGCCCGCGGGGTGGACTTGGACATCTGGCCGCCGGTGTTGGAGTACACCTCGGTGTCGAGGATGAGAACGTTGACGTTCTCGCCCGAGGCCAGCACGTGGTCCAGGCCGCCGTAACCGATATCATAGGCCCAGCCGTCACCGCCGATGATCCACACCGACTTTTTCACCAGGAAGTCGGCCACGGGCAGCAGCCGTTTGGCGATGACCGAGGTGGACTTGGCCAGCGCCTTTTTTAGTTTTTCCACCCGGTCGCGCTGGGCCTCGATCTCGTCCTGGCTCTTCTGGGAGGCATTGATCAGCTCATCGGCCATCTTCTTGGCGATGAGCTTTTCGGCCACACCCTTGCCCAGGAGTTCCACGGCCTGGGCGCCCATCTTGTTGGCGGTGTAGCGCATGCCCAGACCAAACTCGGCGTTGTCCTCGAACAGCGAGTTGGACCACGAGGGTCCGCGGCCGTCGGCCCGCTTGGCGTAAGGCGTGGTCGGCAAGTTGCCGCTGTAAATCGAGGAGCAGCCGGTGGCGTTGGCGATCATCATGCGGTCGCCGAACATCTGGGTGGCGAGCTTGATGTAGGGCGTCTCGCCGCAACCGGAGCAGGCGCCGGAAAACTCGAAGAGCGGCCTTTTGAGCTGGCTGCCCTTGACCGTGGACGGGTCGATGTCAACGTTGGGCACCTCGGGCAGGGCGAGGAAGTACTTGACGTTTGCTCCCTCCTGCACCCGGAGCGCTTCGGTGTTGGTGATCATCTTCAGGGCTTTGGTCTTGGCAGGGCAGGCGTCGACGCACAGGGTGCAGCCGCAGCAGTCCTCGGTGAAGACCTGGATGTTGGTCATGCGGCCCTTGAACTGGCCGCCCACCGCGTCCACGGTCTTGAAGCTCTTGGGCATCTTCTTGAGGTCGGTGGGCTTGACGATCTTCAGGCGGATGGCGGCATGCGGGCAGACCAGGGAGCAGCGGCCGCACTGGATGCAGTTGGCCGGGATCCACTCAGGCACATGCACGGCGATGTTACGTTTCTCGTACTGGGTGGTGGCGGTGGGCCAGGTGCCGTCAGCCGGCATCTGCGAGACCTTGATCTCGCTGCCCTTGCCCTCAATCATCTTAGCGGTAACCTCTTTCACAAAGTCCGGCGCATCGGCCGGCACGGTAGGCGGCAGGGCGTGGCCGCCCGCCTTTTTCGGGATCTTGACCTCGACGATGTTGTTCACCGCCGCGTCTACGGCGCCGTAGTTCATGTTAACGACCTTGTCGCCTTTTTTGCCGTAGGTCTTCTTGATGGCGTCCTTGATCGCCTTGATCGCCTCCGCCTTGCTGAGGATACCGGAGATCAGGAAGAAGGCGGTCTGCATGATCATGTTGATCATGCCGCCCAACCCCAGGGCCTCGGCCAGCTTGATGGCGTCGATGATGTAGAACTTGGCCTTCTTGTTGATCAGGTCTTTCTGGACCGCGGCCGGCAATTCTTGCCAGATCAGCTCCTTGCTGAAGCTGGTGGTCAGCAGGAAGGTACCGCCTTCTTCAAGGTTCTCGAGCATGTCGTACTTGTCGAGGAAGGTGAAGTTGTGGCAGGCGATGAAGTTCGCCTTGCTGATTAGGTAGGGGGCCACCACCTTGTTCTTGCCAAAGCGCAGATGGCTGGTGGTAATGGAGCCGGACTTCTTGGAGTCGTAGACAAAGTAGCCCTGGGCCGCGTTGTCGGTCTCGGTGCCGATGATTTTGATGGTGTTCTTGTTGGCGCCCACGGTGCCGTCCGAACCCAGGCCGTAGAACAAGGCCCGGACCACGTCCTTGCCCTCGATGTTGAAGGCCGGGTCGTACTTGAGGCTGGTGCGGGCCACGTCGTCATTGGGACCAACGCAGAAATGATTCTTTGGCTTCTTGTTTGCCATGTTGTCGAAGACCGCCTTGACCATGCCAGGCGTAAACTCGGCGGAGCCCAGGCCGAAGCGGCCGCCCAGGATAATCGGGGACTTCTTGAGGACGCCTGCCTCCACGGCCTCGCCGATGGCGGTGCGGATGTCGAGGTAGAGCGGCTCACCGGCGCCGCCCGGTTCCTTGGTGCGATCGAGCACGGTGATGCGCTTGACTTTTTTGGGCAGGGCCTTGACCAGGGCGGCGGAGTCAAAGGGCCGATAAAGGCGGACGATGACCAGACCGACCTTCTTGCGTTTCTTGATCAGGTGCTCGGCGGTGGCGGCCACGGTCTCGGCGCCGGAACCCATCATGATGATGATGTCCTCGGCATCCGGGGCGCCTATGTAGTCGAAGAGGTGATATTTGCGGCCTGTCAGTTTGGCGAACTTGTCCATGGTCTTCTGGACGATGCCAGGCACGGCGTTGTAGTACTTGTTCACCGTTTCGCGACCGGTGAAGTAGACGTCCGGATTCTGGGCCGTGCCGCGCATCATCGGCCGGTCCGGCGAGAGGCCGCGCAGCCGGTGGGCGACGACCAGTTCCTCGTCAATGATCTTGCCCATGTCCTCAAAGGTCAACTGCTCGACCTTCTGGATTTCGTGCGAGGTCCGGAAGCCGTCGAAGAAGTGGATGAAGGGGATGCGGCTTGCCAGCGCGGCCTGGGTGGAGATCAGCGCCATGTCCATGCATTCCTGAACATTCTGCGAGCAGAGCATGGACCAGCCGGTCTGGCGGGCGGCCATGACGTCGCTGTGGTCGCCAAAGATGGAGAGACCCTGGCAGGCCAGGGAACGGGCGGTGATGTGGAAGACCGTGGGAGTAAGTTCGCCGGCGATCTTGTACATGTTGGGCAGCATGAGCAGCAACCCCTGCGAGGCGGTGAAGGTGGTACACAGGGCGCCGGTGGTAAGGCTGCCGTGCAGGGAGCCGGCCACGCCGCCCTCGGACTGCATCTGGGTGACCACCGGCACAGAACCCCAAATGTTTTCCTGCATGGCGGTGGACTTGGTGTCGGCCTCGGCCGCCATGGGGGTCGACGGGGTGATCGGATAGATGGTGATGACCTCGCTGGTGGCGTAAGCCACATGGGTGCAGGCCTGGTTGCCGTCAATGGTGACCATTTTTCGAGCCATGATGCCTTCTCCTTCCTGGTTTTAACGGTTCAAAAGGTTGGGGAGCCATTGGCGGCATCCCATCGATTACTTTACACTTTTCCTGTCGGACGGGCTGAGCGAGCCGCACCCTTGACAGTCAAGAA
>DYDL01000415.1 GCA_020717925.1 Desulfocapsa sp. | reverse complement strand
ACCGACAGCCACACGGAAACCAAAACCGACACCGCGACCAAGGCGGGGCTGTATCTTTCGGGCGACGCCAGCGCCAGCGCCCAGGCCAATGCCAATGCACAGGGGATAAGCGGTGGCGCGGGCGCCAGCGCGGAGGCCGAAGCCAATGCGGGCGTTGGTCTTTATGGCAGCAACACGACGACCGGTTCGGTAGAGGGATCGACAACAGCGCAGACCAGTTCACTGCATTCGGGCGGCGACATGACCCGCAACGCCACGAACAAGATCAGCGACGAAGGCACGCAGATCGACGCGGGCGGCAACTTCAGCCAGTCCTCTACCACCTGGGAAAGCCGCGCCGCGCAAAACACGACCTTCTCTTCCAGTTCGTCGGAAACCAATACCGCCAAGCTTGGCCTCTATGCCAAGGCCGAAGCAAGTGCGTCGGCCGAGGCCAAAACGACCAGCGGCGCCAAAACCGACGCCGACGCAAATGCCTCGGCGGGCCTTGAGGCCGCTTACAGCCGCAACACGGATGAAAAGAGCGCCAGCGCCAGCAAGGCCGTGGTCTCGAACATCCAGGCGGGCGGCAAGATGACCACGACCACGACCGGCAAGACCGCGCTCGAAGGCACGAACCTGAATTCGGGCGGCGATCTGACCTTAAACGCCGGTTCCCTGGACTATAAGGCGGCGCAAGACACTACCAGTAGCAGCAGCAAAACCAGCAATATCGACGCCGACGTCAAGGTTGGGGTTTCCGCCACCAAGGCCGTGGATTTAGGGGTCAGCGGCGGGTACAAGCAGGACGAGAAAAGTAGTTCCACCACCACGGCGGTTGTCGGCAATATGAAGTCAGGCGGCAATTTGCAGGTCAATACCGGCGGCGACGCCAAATTCGAAGGCACGAACCTGAGCGCCCAGGGCGACGCCGGGGTCAAGGCTGGCGGCGATGTCAACTTCGCGGCCGCGAAGAACACGGCGACCAGTTCCGATACCAATTTCAACGCCAGCGGCAGCCTCTCCCTGTCCAAGAGCAAGGGCACCGACAGCGGCAAGGGCGGCACCGGCGCGGGGGTGGAGCTTGAGGGCGGTTACGGCACCTCCAGCAGCAACAAAAGCGACGCGGTTGTTGGTTCGATCTCCTCGGGCGGCAACCTTGCCGTGAACTCGGGTAAGACCGCCACCTTCGAAGGCACCAACCTGAACGCGGGTGGCGACGCCACCGTCACGGCCAAGGACAACGTCAATTTCAACGCGGCGCAAAGCACTTCCTCGTCCAGCGCCTGGGATGTCAGCGGCAAGGCGAGCCTGAGCGCGGGCGGCACGGAAAAAGGCAAGGACGGCAAGGAAAAGGAGAAAGACACCAAAGGCTCCCTGGGGCTCAAGGGCGGCTATTCCAAGGAGAACGAGACGACCTCGGCCGCCTCGGCCATCAACTCGGGCGGCAAGGTCACGGTCAAGTCGGGCAACGACGTCAACCTGGTAGGCACCAATATCGCCTCGCAGGGC
>DYDL01000414.1 GCA_020717925.1 Desulfocapsa sp. | reverse complement strand
GGCGGACTTTCCTGGTCTGACAAGAAATCCTGCACCGTTCCTCCCTTGAGGAAACAGACATCCTGGCTCTCCGCGCCATGCACCTTGTGCAGGCCAAGTTCCGCGGCCAGGGTCCGCACCTCGGTCTTGTGCAGGGTGCCAAGGGGAAAGCGCAGCCTGGTCAACTGGGCCTGGGTGAGCTGGTTGAGGAAGTAGGACTGATCCTTTTGCGGATCCAGTCCCTGGAGGAGCCGGGTGCGGCCATCCTCCGCCCGGGCCAGTCGGGCATAGTGGCCGGTGGCCAGCAGATCACTGGTTTGCAGCACCCGGTCTAGCAGCAGCCCGAACTTGATCTGTTGGTTGCAGATTACGCAGGGGTTGGGGGTGCGGCCCGCACCATAGGTCTGCCGGAAGTAGGCCATCACCTTCTCGCTAAAAGGGGCTTGCAGGTCGATGACCTCAAGCGGTATGTTCAGGCTGGCCGCTACCCCTTGCACCAGGCGCACCTGCTCGTGCAAGTCGGGCTGGGCCAGGGCCATGAACACCCCGCGGACCCGGGCCCCCTGTTGCTTAAGCAGGGCGGCGGTGACGCTGGAGTCCACCCCGCCGCTCATGGCCACGGCAACCTCTATGTCTTTCAGGTCATCCATCATGTTGTGTCACGCATCCCGGTCCAGCGGGGACCGAGGAGCGCTTACGTTACCGTCCCCAGGCGGAAAAAACCATGACTAAAACCGTTTCATCCGGCCGCCGCCTGCCTGAACTGCTGGCCCCGGCCGGCAACTTCGAGAAACTGAAGATTGCGGTATTCTACGGCGCCGATGCCGTATACCTGGGCGGCAGCCGTTTCAGTCTGCGGGCTCGGGCCGCCAACTTTTCCGAGGAGGGCATCGTGCAGGCGGTGGCCTATGCCCATGAACATCGGGTAAGGGTCTACTGCACGGTGAATATCTTTGCCCATGAGGCTGACTTTAGCGGGCTGGACGATTACCTGCGTTTTCTGGCCGAGGCCGGAGTGGACGGACTGATCGTTGCCGACCCCGGCATCCTTTTGCGGGCTCGCGAGGTGGCGCCGGGGTTGCCCATTCATCTCTCCACCCAGGCCAATGTCACCAACGCGGCCAGCGCCCGGTTCTGGGCCAGCCAGGGGGTGCGGCGGCTCAACCTCGCCCGGGAACTCTCCCTGGCCGAGATCAGCGCCATTCGGGGTGGCTGCGAAGCGGAGCTTGAGGTCTTTGTCCACGGCGCCCTCTGTATCTCCTATTCCGGCCGCTGCCTGCTCAGCACCTACCTCACCGGCCGCTCCGCCAATCAGGGCGACTGCGCCCATCCCTGCCGCTACCGTTATCAACTGATGGAGGAGAAGCGGCCGGGACAGTATTTCCCGGTGGAGGAGGACGAGCGCGGCACCTATATCTTCAATGCCAAGGACCTCTGCCTGCTGCGTTGGTTGCCGGAGTTGTTGGCGGCCGGGGTGGATTGCCTGAAAAT
>DYDL01000413.1 GCA_020717925.1 Desulfocapsa sp. | reverse complement strand
TGGAACACCTGGAGAAAACCCGCCGCGAACTGTTCGCCGAAGTGGATCAGCCTGCGCTGCATCCCCTGCCCTCCAAACCCTATGAATACGCCACCTTCAAGATCCGCCGGGTGAACATCGACTATCACGTGGAGTTCGAAAAACACTTCTACTCCGTCCCCTATGCCCTGATCCACGAAGAAGTGCGCGTCCGCGCCACCGAGCACATGCTGGAGATCTTCCACAAGAGCAAACCGGAGCCGGTGGCGCTGCACCCACGCAGTTCTCTCCCTGGTCGCTACTCGACCCAGACTGCCCACATGCCCCCAAAACATCAGAAAGCCGCCGAATGGAGCGGAGAACGCCTGCTTCGCTGGGCGGGAGAGATCGGCCCGCAGACCGCTCAACTGGTCCAAGCCATCATTTCCCACCGGCGGCATCCTGAACAAGCCTTCCGCTCCTGCCTGGGCATCCTGCGACTTTCCAGCCAGGCATCAGGTGCCCAAATGGAAGCCGCCTGCCAGATGGCCCTGCAGGCCCACCTGTTGAACTATTCTGCTTTCAAGGACATCCTGGAACACCTGCCCGCTTCCAAAAAAGACATCCCCGCACCGCTGCCTGCTCATGAGAACATCCGCGGCCAATCCTACTACCAGTGAGGTTTACTCCCATGCTTACCCAACCCCTGCTCGACAAACTTATCCAACTGCGCCTGCCCGCCTTCCGCGACGGTCTCCAGGAGCAGGAACGCAATCCCCAGTATGCCCAACTCTCCTTCGAAGAGCGCCTGGCGCTCCTGGTGGACCTGGAATGCACCCGCCGCCACGACCACCGCATCCGCAACCGCATTCGCACCGCGGCTTTCCCGCAACCGGCCTCCATCGAAGATCTCGACATGGCTGCCGCACGCGGTCTTGAACGCCGTTTCGTGCTCGAATTGGCGCAGTGCGCCTGGATCACCAGCCACCTGAACCTGTTGGTCTTTGGCCCAACAGGTTCAGGAAAAACATTCGTCTCTGCGGCACTCGGTCTGGCTGCCTGCCGCAGCGATCACACGGTTCGCTATTTCCGCACTTCACGCTTCCTCTACCAACTGGCGCAGTCCCACCTCGATGGCTCTTACCCGGCCTTGCTTGCCTCCCTGGCCAAGCTCGACCTGATCATCCTCGATGACTGGATGCGCGATCCTCTCACCCCCGCTGAAACCCGTGACCTGCTCGAAGTCTTCGATGACCGCTTCAATCGGGCTTCCACCCTCCTGGCTTCCCAGGTACCCGTGGCCGATTGGTTCGCGCGCCTCCCCGATCCCACTCTGGCCGATTCCCTGCTCGACCGCATCATCCACAATGCCCACCGTATCAACCTGAAAGGAGATTCTCAACGAAAAATCCGCGCCATGCCGTCCACCTGATATAATGCCCTCACCAGCGTCGCTTCGCTCCGATCAGTGGACGACATGAATCGGAATCGGTGGACGGCATGGATCGGAATCACTGGACGCCAT
>DYDL01000412.1 GCA_020717925.1 Desulfocapsa sp. | reverse complement strand
CCAGCACGTCAATGCCGGTCTTCACGAACGTGTTGTAGGCGTTCTCCGGGTCGGTCACAAGTCGAAATGTTTAATCCACTCTGGCCTTGGCGATCCCCATGTCCCGCAGCTTCTGCGCGACAGCTTCGCCGGCTATCCGATGGGCCTCCACGCTGGGATGCCGTTCACACGGGAAAGTCCACCACGACCGGCCGTCCCGGCCGTAACCAGCGTAAAGCGGCAGCAAGTCCACCACCGGAAGACCCGCGGCGGCGGCGGCGGCCTCGATCTTCCGGTGCACCTCAACATACGGATACGAATTCATGTCCAGCTTCCCCGGAGTGAAGTAGGGAAACACCACGACCAACATGGGCACGTTCCGGCGCTTGCAGCTCTGCGCCATGTCGGCCATGGCCGCCTTGCAGTCGCGCCAGCCGGAGAACTCATCGTCGTAGAGCGGGGCTATCCCTCGGGAATAGCGAAAGTGCATCTGCCACGACTGATACTTGGCCTCCGCATACCGGTAGAAATAACTGTGCGGACTGATCCAACGACCCATGATCGGCACCGACGGCCACAACCGGAACACGTGTCCTTCGTCCACATTCCGGTAATCGGGGCCGCTGGGCAACGGATCGTTCAGCGTGAACTGCAGAACAACGAAGTCCGGCTCCAGCGACCAACCCAACCGTTCCAGTCGCTCGGCTTCGTTCACCGTTGTAAAGCCACAGTATCCAAGATTGAGCACTTCAACGCGGGCATCGTCCTTGCGGAGACATCGCTCGGCCACATAGGGCCATGTGTCTTCGGTTCGCGCTATGAACAGGCCCCACGTAAACGAGTCGCCCAAGGCCGCGATGCGAAACACCCCCGGTGGCTTGGGCCGATCGAGATGCAATGAGCGCAACTTGAGAGGATTCCTCTCCCATAGGCGATCGTAGATCTCCGACGCCCATCGCTTCGGGTCAGGTCCCATTCCTCCGGTGCGCTGAACCACAACAGGCAAACGAAAAGCTATCTCCGCCGAAAACAACACCAGCCCAATGGACACGCCCATCAACAGCATCCTGCCAACGGCCCTCCCCATCCCTTCAGCAGACCGACATCCCGCCCAAAGCACGCCAAACGCCGCCGCCACTACCAAACAGGTGTCCAGCGCGGCATGGATGGACACCGCGATGCCAATCGCCAACAACATCACAACAACCAGCCCGAACGCCACACGGCCAACGATGGAGCGCCCAAAAGATTTCAGCTTCTCCGTATTCGGGTCATGTGAAAAGGCGAACCAAAGCGCCAGCCATCCCAACAAATAGAAGAACCCGCATACCCACGTCTGCAGTTCCAGCTCGTTCGTCGCCCAACGCCAGAGAGGCGATGCCGCAAACAAGACCCACAGCCAGATCAGGTATCGTTTCACTTAGTCCGCCGGGATCGCCGTTGGGGCGTGCGACCATTCCAAACTCACGCTCTCGCGCATCCCCTTCTCGAAATCCACCGACTGGTCCTTGTGCTGG
>DYDL01000411.1 GCA_020717925.1 Desulfocapsa sp. | reverse complement strand
GCGAGCCGCGAGCTGGCCCAGCGCCTCCACGATCCGTCCGTGGTTCTTGTGCGGCCAGAACTGCGCCGGGTAAAAGAAAAACCGCTCCCACAACCCATACTTCGTCCGCACCCGGTTCCGCTCCGCCTGCGACACGTCCACCGCCAGGTAATGCGCCGGCACGTAGGGCAGCACCTTCACGCGATCCGGCGTCACCCCTAGTGAGCCGTAGCAGTCGAGGATGTCCTCCTTGCCCACTTCCGAATCGGCCAGCACCAGCGTCGCGTAACGCGCTCCATTGCCAAAGGCATACTCGCGCCGCTCAAACTCGCCGTTGGCGGAAACCTCCGGCCATTCCGGCTGCAACCGGTGCTGCAAATCGTGAATCGGCATCACATAAGGCAAACGCGCCTCGAACGACATCGGCATCGGGTTGCCGTAGAGCATCAACTCAATCCCGAACCCCGTCAGCCGCCGGTGCAGCGGCTCGTCCAGGCCCGCCGTGCCGTCGGCCGGCCGCACGGGCGCCGTCGCCGTGCCGCGCAACAATCGTTTCATCCACCGATACGCGTCCCGATGCGGCCCCTCGCCCACGGCGCGGTCGAGCGCCTTCAGCCACGCCGGCTTCCGCGACGGCGGCGCGAGCGGCTGCACGTTCCAACGCGCCGCATCCAGTCCCGCCACCCCGCCGACCGTGCCGAAATACTCGAAGACGGTGAACTCATGCTCCGGTGCGGAATCGAGCGCGTGGAGCACCGAGAGGCTGTATTGATACACGCCGCCCCCGAAGGGCATCAGAATGGGAAGGATGCCGATGTGCATGGGCCAATCACTCCTTCACGAGCCGCACACACCCCACGGCGCGCGCCGCGGCGGCCCGATCCGGCTCGACCGGCAACGGCCGCGGCCATTGCTCGCGGGGCCAGTTGATCCACTCCACGTAACGGCAGTCGGCACACTCCGCTGCCCTGGCCACGTTCCAGCCGCCGGCCGAGTAGCGATAGAAAGTCGAGGCACTGTCGCGAACCGGGCCGAACGCGGTGATGGCGCGTTGCAGTAACGGCAGGTCGAACTGTTGAAACCGGCCGTAGTGCCGATAGGCCCCGAACGGCACCGTCAACAGTAGTTGGCCGCCCGGCTGGAGCACGCGCCGCAGTTCGCGCATCACGATCTCGAAATCGCTCGACTCGGCGACGGTCGGCGGGCGGCTGTCGCCGTAGAACGTGTTGTCGCAGCCGACGTGCTCGATCGTGGAGACGCAAGCCACCGTCCCGTAAAACCCATCGCGAATCGGAAGGGCCCGGAGGTCTTCGTAGAGATAGCCGATCCCGCGCGTCCAGTGGCAGCCGGCCTCGGGCGCCAGTGTGACGATGTGCAGCTTCTTCTCGCGCAGCAGCGGCTGTTGAAGGACGATCTCGTGATTCAACGCTGAGCCGGCATCAAGCACGCGTTCGGGACCGGGTCGCAGGTGCGCGAACAGCCACGGATACTCCACACACCGCTCGTCAATCGCCACCCCGTAG
>DYDL01000410.1 GCA_020717925.1 Desulfocapsa sp. | reverse complement strand
TAGCCAATGCAACGCTTGAGCTGGCATAAAGGAGCTGGCAAAGGTCAATAGATGTGGTATGCTCTTCGTGGTCGAGTAACACGAGGAGGCCTGCAACATGGACAACAAGCGGATCACGGCGGAAGAGCGGCGGTTGATCTATCAGTTATTGAAGGCGGAACGATCGCGGGGAGAGATCGGGCGATTATTGGGCCGATCCAAGGGTGCGGTATCGCGGGAGATCAAGCGCAACACGGGGCAGTGTGGATACCGGCCCCAGCAGGCGCAGGAGCGTGCGGAGGCGCGTGCCAAGCGGCCTGGGGCGCGGAAATTCACGGCGGCAATGCGCGTAGAGGTGGCAGAGAAGATCCGCAAGGGGCACACCCCCGAGATCATCAAGGGCCGCGCCGCGCTTGAGGGTCGGCCGATGGTCTGCAAAGAGACGATTTACACCTACCTCTATGCCCAAGCCAAGGGGGGCGATACTCTGTGGACGCATCTGCCGCGTGCCAAGCGCAAGCGGCATCGGCGGTGTCCGCGGCAGGAAGGTCGTGGCCGGGGCCGGATCCCCAACCAGCGGCGGATAGACACGCGGCCGGAGATTGTCGCCAAGCGGGAGCGGATCGGGGACTGGGAAGGCGATCTGATGTCGGGTGCGCCTAGGACGGGCCATTTGACGACGATGGTAGATCGCGTATCGCGATATACGCTGGTGGGGCGTGTGGGAAGCAAGGAAGCGGCGGAGGTCAACGACTGCATCGTGAAGACATTCGAAGACCGGAAAATTCCTGCGAGCGTACGCCTGACCGGGACCTTTGACAATGGCAAAGAGTTTGCGTTGCATCAGGAACTGTCCCGGCGTACCGGGATGGAGATCTACTTTGCCTTTCCGTATCATTCCTGGGAGCGAGGCACCAACGAGAACACCAATGGCCTGATCCGCCGCCTTTACCCCAAAGGGTCGTCGTTTGCCGATATCGACGCAACCGAGCTGGCCAGGATCGAATCCTACCTCAACGACCGGCCGCGGAAGTGCCTGGGCTGGCGTACGCCACGGGAGGTTTTCTATGAACGGATTGCGACAGCGCGCAGCGAATAACAATCACCCGCATACCAACGGTGGATTGTCCCTGTCTGGTGGTCCAGTTGGGAAACGGCACGACGGCAAATCACAATGTGCAGGGTGGGGGAACCCCCACCCTATTCTCTCCTACCCTTTTCTTTTTCCCTTGACTTAATCCCTTTCCCCAAGATAATACCTATGAAGAGCATACCTTGACCAAAGAGGGTTGCAACAGCTATTGGCTACCGGGATCAAAGAAAGATCAATGCGAGCCATTACCCGTATCCGGATTATGAGCCCATGGCGCCTTGCTGGATTATTCAGATGCGATAAATACATTTGTGCGAAAAGCAGTTGATCCAACATGAGTATCCTTAAAAGAAACATTATTGCCAACTTCGGCGGTAGTGTGTGGACCG
>DYDL01000409.1 GCA_020717925.1 Desulfocapsa sp. | reverse complement strand
CGCAGATGTTCGTCGTTGAAGACCCGAATCCGGAGGCGATGGAGTGCCCGTTGACGGTGGCGATGCTGGAGAAGGCGCGGGCGATGCAGCGTCCGGCCGACCTGTTCTGGCAGGAAGACCCGCTGGTGGCGCATTGGAAGGAACAGGACCCAGTCTATACCAAGGCGCCGCTGGGCCGTTTCAAGATGCAGTGGACCGGCCAGGCGGCTGTGACGCTGAATATCGGCTACCTGCCGTTTGTGAAATGGATCGGGGTCAACCGCAAAGTCATTGTGTGCTTCTCCACGTTCTTCGCGCTCATTGCGTGGCTGGGAACGGGACTGCTGGCGTGGCGGATGTTCGGACGTTGGTGCGGCCTGCTGGCGGCGGCGTTGATGGCGACGAGCTTGGTCTGGTTGATCCACGTGCGGGTTGGTTATGCGCAAGTGGCGCCGTCGGTGGTGTTGATGGTGTTGCTGGCGTTGTGTCTGCATGGCTACTGGCGCAGCCGAAGCTGGTGGCTGCTTGGGCTGAGCGGCTGCCTGTTGGGAATGATGTATCTGGTCGGTGGGATCGTCGTCGTCTTCGGCGTCCCGTTCGCCGGCGCGGTCCTCCTGTTTGGCGGCCCGCGCCGGCCGGCAACGGTGGTGCTTCACGGACTCTGTCTGGCAGGTTGCGCGGTCGTAGTGGCAGTGGTCGTCGCGTGGCTGTATGCGTGGCGCTACGATTTCCCTTCGTTGGAGATCCATCAAACCATCGGCGAAATGATGTTTGGGCGCTACAAGGAGGGCGAGCCGGGCCTGCTCAAGCTCACGGCTGGCAGCAAGATGGCGTATGCCGCGAAGTGCCTGTTCTGGGACAGCCGGACCTACGACGGACACGTGGACAAGTATTTGGAGGGCCATCCCGCGGTTCCGTGGGTGTTCACCGGGTTCCTTGTGGTCGGGCTGCTCTGTGCGGTCAAGGAGCGGCGCGGGGCGGATCAGTTTTTTTTGCTATGGGCGCTTGTGGTGTTTGGCGTCATTGGGTTGTTCTTCATCTATGGTCACCGCTACGCCATGAACGGGCTGCCGGCCTTGAGCGTCCTGGCCGCGCGCGGCGTCCTCACCGTCGGCGCGGGATGGCGCAAACCGTTTTCATTGTTCTACGGGATCAGCATCGGCGTGCTGTTGCTGGCGGCGGCTTGGAGCACGCACCGCGCCTATTATGGCCGGTATCTCCACGATAAGGAGCCGAACTTCGAGATGGATCGCCTGCGGGGTCATCATGGTTTTGTGGACTGGCTGGGCCGCACTGGCAAGCCTGAGGAGACGCTGGTGGTGATGGGCGACACCATCATGTTTCCGCCGACCTGTTTCGTGTTTGACAGTTACGGGAAGCCCTATCAGTGGGTGTATTGGTCGAACCACTTCCGCACCGGCTCGACTCCGGAACAGGTGCGCGCGTGGGAACAACAATGGCCCGCCCACATCCGGCGGATCGTCTATGCGTTTTCCCCGACGCTGCTGGGCGACCCGCAAC
>DYDL01000137.1:2175-8493 GCA_020717925.1 Desulfocapsa sp. | reverse complement strand
TCCGTTAATTCAACCTGACAAAGGAGAACGAAGATGAGCGAAAATAGCAAGTGTCCGGTAACGGGCAGAACCAGCAAACAAGGAGCTGGCGGTGGCACCTCGAACCGGGATTGGTGGCCGAACCAGTTGAACCTTCATGTTCTGCACCAGCATTCCTCTAAGTCTAATCCGCTAGGCGATGATTTTAACTACCCGGACGAATTCAAGAAGATTGATCTTGCCGCCCTGAAGAAAGAGCTGTTCGCCCTGATGACCGACTCGCAGGAGTGGTGGCCGGCTGACTGGGGTCACTACGGTGGGCTCTTCATCCGGATGGCGTGGCACAGCGCGGGCACCTATCGTATGGGCGACGGCCGCGGCGGGGCCGGGTCCGGCTCGCAACGCTTGGCGCCGCTCAACAGTTGGCCGGACAATGTCAACCTCGACAAGGCGCGGCGGTTGCTTTGGCCGATCAAGCAGAAATACGGCAACAAGATCTCCTGGGGTGATCTGATGATCCTCGCCGGCAACTGCGCGTTAGAGTCGATGGGATTCAAGACCTTCGGTTTCGGTGGTGGGCGCGAGGACATCTGGGAACCGGAAGAGGATATCTACTGGGGCAGCGAGGACACCTGGCTTGGCGACAAGCGCTATTCCGGAGACCGGAACCTGGAGAACCCGCTGGCCGCTGTGCAGATGGGCCTCATCTACGTGAACCCGGAAGGGCCGAACGGTAAGCCCGACCCAGTCGCGTCGGGCCGTGACGTGCGTGAAACCTTCGCGCGCATGGCGATGAACGACGAAGAGACCGTCGCATTGGTCGCCGGCGGTCACACCTTCGGCAAGTGTCACGGCGCCGGCCCGGCCTCGCATGTGGGCCCTGAACCGGAGGGCGCTCCCATGGAAGAACAGGGGCTCGGCTGGAAGAGCAGCTTTGGCAACGGCAAGGGCGGTGATACGATCAGCAGCGGCATCGAGGGCGCCTGGAAGCCGAACCCGACCACATGGGACATGGGCTATCTGAAGGTGCTGCTCAAATACGACTGGGAACTGGTCAAGAGCCCGGCCGGTGCGCATCAGTGGCGGGCCAAGGACGTGGACGCAGAGGACATGGTGGCGGACGCGCACGACCCGGCGAAGAAGCACAGGCCGATGATGACCACGGCGGACCTCTCACTGAAGTTCGACCCGATCTACGCACCGATCGCGCGGCGCTACCACCAGAACCCGGATGAGTTCGCGGATGCCTTTGCCCGGGCGTGGTTCAAGCTGACCCACCGCGACATGGGCCCCATCTCGCGTTATCTGGGGCCGGAGGTTCCGGCGGAGGAACTGATCTGGCAAGACCCGGTGCCCGCGGTCGATCATAAGCTGATCGACGCGCAGGACATCACTGCCCTCAAGGGCAAGATCCTCGCTTCGGGATTATCTGTCTCCCAACTGGTTTCGACCGCCTGGGGTTCGGCCTCCACGTTCCGTGGTTCTGACAAGCGTGGCGGTGCGAACGGGGCACGCATTCGCCTGGCCCCGCAAAAGGATTGGGAAGTCAACCAGCCAGCCCAACTGCAGATGGTGCTGCAGACCCTTGCGGGCATCCAAAAGGAGTTTAACGCGCCGTCAGGCGAGAAGAGGGTTTCGCTTGCCGACCTGATCGTGCTGGGCGGCTGCGCCGGTGTCGAACAGGCTGCGAGGAAAGGTGGCCACAAGGTAACTGTTCCCTTCACGCCGGGACGCACGGATGCGTCGCAGGAGCAAACTGATGCGAAGTCATTCGGTGTGCTCGAGCCAAAAGCAGACGGGTTCCGTAACTATCAGAAAACCAAATACGCCGTATCGGCGGAGGAACTGCTGGTTGATCGGGCGCAACTGTTGACGCTGACCGCGCCCGAGATGACGGTTCTCGTTGGCGGCATGCGCGTCTTGAATACCAACTTCGGGCACTCCCGGCACGGCGTTTTCACCAAGCGGCCGGAGACGCTCACCAATGACTTCTTCATGAATCTGCTCGACATGAGTACCGTATGGAAGCCCGCGTCCGATGCCAAGGACACGTTTGAGGGGCGCGACCGCAAGACGGGCGATCCCAGGTGGACCGGCACCCGCGTGGACCTGGTTTTCGGTTCCAACTCGCAGTTGCGCGCCCTGGCCGAGGTCTATGCGCAGGACGATGCGAAGGAGAAGTTTGTGCGTGACTTCGTCGCGGCCTGGAACAAGGTCATGAACCTGGACCGTTTCGACCTTGTTTGATCGTGGCATAAAGTTCTGCATGGGCTTTTCGTTTGGAGAAAAAGCAGCCCCCTCCTATCGGATGCTTGCTGAAATCCTTCTTTACATTTTTTTGGCCCAGGGGCATAATCGTCATATATGAACACTTATCATTGTTTAATGTCCAAAGATGAGGAGTTTTACAGCGATGCTTTCTCCTGATATGCAGGCCAGGCTGCGGCAAATTGGCAAGAATCTCCAGATTGCCAGAAAAAGGCGAAAAAAAACAGTACAGCAGGCGGCGGAGATGATGGGTACTTCATTATCCTCGGTGCGCAGAATGGAGGTCGGTGATCCGTCGGTCAAATTCGAGACCTATCTTGCCGCCCTTGAAGTCTATCAACTTGATTACACCCTGCGCTTTGCCGATCCAGAGGATGACCGCATTGGACTGGCCTTAGAAAAACAGCGTCTGCCGCAGCGGGTGCGAACCAAGAAGGAGAAGCGCCTTGATTTCTAGGGTCTTTGAGAGGGTCGTCTTTATCGAGCTGCCGGGAGAAGAGCGGCCGGTGCCAGCGGGGCTTTTCACCCTGGATGTCGTGCTTGGCGTTGGCACTTTCCAATATGGCCGGCGCTATGCCGAGCGCCCGCAAGCCATCGCTATCGATCCGGTCAATCTGCCGCTCACCGACAGAGAGTATGTGACCCGTAAGAATGACGGCATCTTCGGGATTCTGCGCGATGTCTTGCCAGATAGCTGGGGCAGGTACGTCATGGCAAAGCACATTGGCGTTCCTTTTGGCACCCATAAGGATTATGAATTCATCGACCTGATTTCCTCCAATGCGGTCGGGGCGATTTCTTTCGGCATGACCCCGGAGAAATCAACTACCCCGAGTGAAAAGTCAGTCTCTCTAGCCGACTTGGCCGATGTGGCCAAGGTCATCGACCAGGCGGTCGAGGACCAGGAACTGCCACCTGAGGTTCTGGCCCTGCTCCGGCAGGGGACATCGTTGGGCGGCGCGCAGCCCAAATGCACGGTGATGATCGATACCGAGGAGTGGATCGCCAAATTCGAGAGCAGCAAGACCGCTGTCAAATATCCGGGCATTGAGTACGCCACCATGACCCTGGCCAAAAGGGCGGGAATCAGGGTGCCGGAGATCCGCCTTGAGTCGGTGGCGGGGCGGGCGGTTTATCTGATCAAACGATTCGATCGGGCGCATGGCCGCCGTTTACCTTTCATGAGCACCTTCGCCCTGAGCAACCTCGACATTGATGAACTGGAACGCGGTTCGTACCCTGAAATCGCCACCCAGATGCGCAAGTTCGTTAGCCATGTCTCGGATGATCATCATGAACTTTTCCGGCGGATGGCCTTCAACATGTTGGTCAGAAACGAAGACGACCATCTCAGGAATCACGGCTTTATTTATAAAGAGGGCTGGAGGCTGTCGCCGGCTTACGATATCGTGCCAATGCCTTCCCGCCGGAAGGCCAAGAATGAGTTTCATCTGGCCTTAAACATCGGGAACCAAGGTTCGGCCGCGAACATGACCAACCTCCTCAGCCAATGCGCGCGGTTCAGTCTTAGCCAAGGGCAGGCCCTGGAGATCGTCGGCCAGGTCAAGGAGGCCACCCGTGATTGGGAAGCAGAGTTGCTCTCGGCGGGGGTGAGCAAGAATGACCGGGAGGCGGTCCGCTGGTCTTTCGAATGGCACGGAGGGGCTTAAGTAAGCTAAGAAACACTATGGCCCTGTATAACTGCCTTCCGCCCCCAGTGTGCGCCGCCGTATGACCGCTTTTGCTGTTTATGCCGGCCTGTTTGCCGTGGCCTTTCTTGCCGCTACCATCTTTCCGGCTCAGTCTGAAGCGGTTTTGACCGGGCTGTTGTGGGGCGGCGATTATGCCCCTTGGCTGCTGGTGCTGGTCGCGAGTTTCGGCAATGTGCTGGGTGCGACGGTGAATTGGGGATTGGGGCGCGGCATTGAGCGTTTTCATGATAGAAAATGGTTTCCTCTGCATGGATCGGCGCTCGAACGCGCCAAGGGCTGGTACCTCCGCTATGGTCGCTGGTCGTTATTGCTTAGTTGGGTGCCGTTCGTTGGAGATCCGTTGACCGTGGCGGCAGGCGTTATGCGGGAACGCCTGGTCATTTTTCTGCTGTTGGTCGGTATCGCCAAAACTGGCCGCTATATAGTGCTTGCCCTTGCGGCAGCGAGATTCGCTGGATAAGCATGGTCAAACCTCCTAATCCCCTTGACGCATCCTTGCGGTGAGTATACCTTGCCGCCATCATGGAAAGCCAAGTGCATGCGGCCCCTGCAAACACGCAGACGCCCGCCGAGAAAACCGCCTTTACCATCCTGCTGATTATCAGTGTCTGTCATTTGTTGAACGACATGATGCAGACCCTGCTGTCGGCAATCTATCCGCTGCTGCAAACGAATTATGGCTTGAGCTTTGCCCAGATCGGCATTATCACCCTGACCTTTCAGGGTACGGCCTCTATCCTCCAGCCCATGGTCGGTTTTTATATCGACCGCAATCCGCGGCCCTATTCCCTGGCAATGGGAATGGGGCTTACCATGTTGGGACTGGTGCTGTTTTCCCAGGCCGGCAGTTTTTCATTTTTGCTAATGGCGGCGGCGCTGGTGGGGACCGGTTCGTCGATTTTTCATCCGGAATCATCGCGCGTGGCGCGGATGGCTTCCGGCGGTCGGCATGGCCTGGCGCAGTCCTTGTTTCAGGTGGGGGGTAATGCGGGCTCGGCCATTGGCCCCTTGTTGGCCGCGCTTATCGTCATGCGTCATGGCCAAACAGGCGTGGCCTGGTTTTCCATTGCAGCCCTGCTTGGCATTTATCTTCTGCTCAGAGTCGGGCGCTGGTACAAGGAGCACGGGGCGCGGCGCCTGCGGTCCACCGCCCCCGCCGTTGCACCTCGGGCGGCGCTGCCTCGCCGTCGGGTTGCGCTGACCCTGGCGGTGCTGCTGGCCTTGTTGTTCTCAAAGTTCTTCTACCTGGCCAGTATGTCGAGCTACTATATCTTTTATCTGATTGATAAGTTTCAGCTCTCGGTGCAGAGCGCGCAGATGCATCTTTTTGTGTTTTTTGGCGCGGTCGCCGTTGGCACTATTGCTGGTGGTTCGCTTGGCGACCGTTTTGGTCGTAAGGTGGTGATCTGGGTGTCGATCCTGGGGGTGCTGCCCTTCACCCTGGCCCTGCCCTATGCCAACCTGTTCTGGACCGGCTTGCTCACCCTGCCCATTGGCATTATCCTGGCCTCCGCCTTCCCGGCCATTGTCGTCTATGGCCAGGAACTGCTACCGGCCAGGGTGGGCACGGTGGCTGGCCTGGCCTTTGGCTTTGCCTTTGGCATGGGTGGCATTGGCGCGGCGGTGCTTGGGCATCTCGCGGACATGACCAGCCTAGCTTATGTCTATCACCTGTGCTCGTACCTGCCGGTTATCGGGCTGCTTGCCATCTTTCTGCCGGATCTGGAAAAGTGAGCCAGGCGTATGTCGTTTTGCCCTCCCTCATGCTAGCATGTCATGGTTGCCGTACGTCCAGCAACTTTCGCCAGCGGGTGGAGCGGCAAGGGGGCAAAATGGTGTTGTCTTAACGCGGTGGCGTCTCAGCCGCGGTCTGCTGCTGGAAGGTCTTGAGCATTTCGCTGACCGGCATACCGTTCGGGCCAACGGCGTTGGGGTTCATGGCCAGCAGGTCTTGCAGGGCCTTGATGGCGGCCTCATGCTGGTGCAAGTCGTACATCAGCACGATGGCCTTGTTCAGGCGGGAGGGTTCGTGGCGAGGGTCGGCCTGGCTAGCCTTGTCAAAGGTGGAGATGGCCAGGTCGGGCTGGTGGTTGCGCTGATACATGACGCCAAGGTCGGTCAGCACGTTGGCATTGTTCGGGGCAAGCTCAAGCGCCTTGCTGTAAGCCTTGATGGCCTGGGGATGCTGGTCGGAATCAAAGTAGATGTTGCCCATTTCAACCCAGGCGGCGGCATTGTCTGGATGCAATGAGACCTCTTTTTCCAGGGCCACCAGATTGGCGGTCTGGTCCGCGGCTGAGCCACCGCCAGCCGGCAACTGCGATTGCTGCTGGGGGTGGGGGACCGAGGGGGTTGTCTT
>DYDL01000137.1:0-1986 GCA_020717925.1 Desulfocapsa sp. | reverse complement strand
TGCCTCCATGCCGTCACCATAACATCAGGAATTGCCTATGGCATTCTTGGTGGCTGAAAGCAAAAATATGTCTTGCATTCCTGTCTTGGAACGTTAGGATGATAAGCGCCGCTGCTGTATGATAACTTGAAAAAATTTCCGTGATTTTATCTCGCTCTCTATAAAGGTTTTTACCTCTGGGATAGTCATATGTCGCTACAGCCCGACTCTCTCCTGCCGCCCACGCTTAGCGGCGCGCTCCAAAAATATTGGGGTTACGACTCCTTGCTGCCCATGCAGGCCGCGGCCATGGGCTGCGTGCTGGAAAATCGGGACTCATTGGTGGTGCTGCCCACCGGCGGTGGCAAGTCTCTTTGTTTTCAGGCCCCGGCCCTGTGCCTGGAGGGATTGGCCGTGGTTGTGTCGCCGCTCATTTCCTTGATGAAGGACCAGATCGATGCCCTGCAAAGTTGCGGCATTGCGGCGGCCAGTATGCACAGCATGGTCAGCGCCGACGAGCAGCAGCGCATCGGCGCCGCCATCCAGGCCGGTGAGTTGCGCCTGCTCTATCTGGCCCCAGAGCGCCTTGTGCAGGAGCGTACCCTGGCCATGTTGCAGCAGCGGAAAATATCCCTTTTTGCCATTGACGAGGCCCACTGCATCAGTGCCTGGGGCCATGACTTCCGGCCCGAATATCGGCAGTTGCGGCGGTTGAAGGAGATCTTTCCCAAGGTTGCGGTACACGCCTACACGGCCACTGCCACTGCCCGGGTCCGCCATGACATCGCCGAGCAACTCGGCCTGGTTGCGCCCACCATCCTGGTTGGACCGATCGACCGGCCAAACTTGATCTACAAGGTGCAACGGTGCGCCAACCGCTTGAGTCAGATCCGCGCGGTGCTCGACCGCCATGTTGGCGAGGCGGGCATCGTCTACTGTATCACCAGGAAAGACGTGGACAAGACCTGCCTGGCCCTTGGCGAGGCCGGCTACCGGGTGCGGCCTTATCACGCCGGCCTGGCCGATGAGGAGCGGCGCCGCAACCAGGACGAGTTCATCCGGGAAGAGGTGGAGATCATCGTGGCCACGGTGGCCTTTGGCATGGGAATCGATAAGTCCAACGTGCGCTATGTTATCCACGCCGGCATGCCGAAGTCGCTGGAGCATTTTCAACAGGAGAGCGGCCGCGCCGGCCGGGACGGTCTGCCGGCCGAGTGCTGCCTGTTTTATTCAGGCCAGGATTTCATGACCTGGAAACTAATGCTCGCCAACATGCCACCCGAGGCCCAGGCCGGGGCGCTGGCGGCGCTCGGCGCCATGCAAAATTTCTGCGCCGGGGTCTCCTGCCGGCACCGGGCACTGGTGGAATACTTCGGTGAGCGGCACAGCGGCGCACCGTGCGGCGCCTGCGATGTCTGCCTCGGGGAACTCGATATGGTGGGTGAGCCGCTTATCATCGGCCAGAAGATCCTCTCCTGTGTCGTGCGTCTGCAACAGCGCTTCGGCGGTGACTATACGGCCATGGTGCTGGCTGGCTCGAATGATCAGCGCATCGTCGGGCAGAAGCACAACACCTTGAGCACCTGGGGTATTTTGGCCAAGGAGAACAAGCGTGCCATCCGCGGTTGGATCGAGCAACTGGTGGAGCAGGGCTTTCTTGCCAAGATCGGGGAATTCGCCGTGCTGCAGGTAACCGATAGCGGCCGCCGGTTGCTGCGCGGCGAACTTACGCCCAGGCTGCTGCAACCCGCCCGCCCGGCGCAGGCCAGGGCCAGGGTGGAGGTGGATTCCTGGTATGGGGTGGACCGCGAGCTCTTCGAGGATCTGCGCCAGTTGCGCCGCGAGCTTGCCCTGGAACGCAACGTGGCCGCCTACATAATCTTCAACGACGCCACCTTGCGCGACATGGCGCGCCGTAGACCCGTGACCTTGGAGGATTTTCTCCAGGTCAAGGGGGTGGGGCAGCAGAAGCGCGATGATTTTGGCAGGCAATTTCTTGCCCGCATC
>DYDL01000408.1 GCA_020717925.1 Desulfocapsa sp. | reverse complement strand
ACTCTGGCGAAAAATGAATAGTTGAACATGGGACGCCTCTTGAGTAGAATGGCTAAAAGCCAACTACTTGTTCCAACAGGAGGTCATCCCATGCTCACCCGTATTTTACACAATTCCGAGAAATTATGCACCTTCTTCGACCACTTGAATCTTGCTCTGTCCAAGCCACAACGGCAACACATTGTGAACCTCGCCGATGCGTTGTTGGTCTGCGAAGACGAGAAGACCTTAGCCGCATTGCAACGCCAGTTTATCGAGGCGCCCGATGCCTCCAACATGGCGGATTTCCTCCGCATCAGTCCGTGGGCTGCCGAGGAGGGGCGCACGGCGCTCCGGGTCGACCAAGTGGCTTGGATTATCACCGAAGCCGAACGCACGCAGACGCCCAAGGTCATTTACATCAACTTGGACGACTCGCTGGGCGAGAAAGACAAACACACGCGTCATCTGGAGCCCGTGGACTGGTTTCACGATCACGCCGAGAGCACGAAACGCCGCCCGCGCTTCAAGAACGGTTTTTGTTATCTGGTCTGCACGCTACGTATCGGCAAAATGGTGGTGACGGTCGACCTACGCCTGTATTTACGCGCCAAGACGGTTCGCCGTATCAATCGCCATCGTTCACCCGAACAACGGATTCCGTTTCGCAGCAAGAATCATCTAGCGCGCTGTATCTTGGAAGCCTTGCGGCCACTCCTGCCCCAGGGCTGGACGATCTATGTGCAGTTCGACAGTTGGTATGCTTCCGAACAGTTGATCAAATACGTCCGTCGCCAAGGTTGGCAGACGACTTGCGGTCTCAAAAGCAATCGCAAACTCAATGGGAAACGGCTCGACCAACTCGACCATGCTCTTCGGCACAAGCGGTACACCCCAGTTTCAGTTACCGCTGCGGATGGGAACAAAACGACCTACTACGTCCGCGAGACCACTGGACGCTTGTCCCATGTTCCCGACGATGTCCGCGCCTTTTTCTCGAGACGGCACCCGCGGGAGAAATCCCCGGCGTACTTTATGTGTACGGATCTCACTCGCTCGGCCGAACAGGCCTTGCAGGGTTACAGCGGGCGTTGGTCGTGCGAGGTAGACAATTTCTACCTGAAAACCCAGTTGGGCTTGGCCGACTTTCGCGTGCAATCTTACGCGGCGGTGGACAAATACACGGTCGTCGTGCTCGCAACCTGGGTCTATGTCGAACGACGGTTCGAACAGGAACGCGGAACCCAGATCAAGACCTACGGCGACCTGATTCGGCGGCATCGGGACGAGCATGCGGTGGATTGGTTAACCGGCGCTTTGGAAATGATGCGCGAAGTCGGCGACGTTCAACAAGTCTTGCAACGTTTCCTACGCTTGGAGTCACAGCCCTCTACCGCGTGAACCCGTGGCCGTCGGAGTGCAGGTCTGCTGGGCTGACAACACTCTTGGAAGCTCAGTTGCTTGCGCGCACCTATCAGTCGCGATCAGAACGTCCATCCTTGTTTTTCAATTGATTTTTCGCCAAT
>DYDL01000407.1 GCA_020717925.1 Desulfocapsa sp. | reverse complement strand
ATAGTTGTATTTTAGCGTTTTCAGCATAAACGTGATACCCTCGCTGGCATCTTATTCAAGCGGACAAAACCTGATGCAACTTCCAATTATCGCACCTGCACCACTTGTGACTGCCCATGCAGAGGCCTTCCGAGATCTGTTTGAGAATCGCTGCCAGTTTCAGCATTTTGAAAACTATCTCACGGGGTTGATGGTGTTGCCCAACAAGAGCATGGCGAATATTTCCCGGTGTGTGGTCGAGAGCGCCGATAAGACCAACTTGTCGCGGTACTTCTCGAACGATTACTGGTTCCAAGAGCAGGTCAATGATCGTCGGATCAAATATGTGCTTCACCAGACGAAAAGCGTGCGACTTGCAAAAGACCGATCTGCGTTGATTGTGGATGACACCTTGTGCGAACATGTTGGGAGTTTGTTCGAGTACATTGACCGTCATTACAATCATGGCGACAACACCTACCCGCTGGCGCATAATCCTGTTACCAGCCATTATGTAAGCGGTCCGGTGCGGTTTCCGGTAGACCTGCGGCTGTATCGTCGTTATGAAGAAGTGACTTGCTGGGAAGAGTTCGTGCATAAGCATTTTCCCGAGCGGGAGATTCCCAAGAAGAAAAAAGAGCGGACGCAGTTTCACAAAGCCGTTGATCCTGTCTTGCTCCAAGACCCGGAGTTTCAGGCTTTACACCAACAGTTCCAGACCAAAATCGCTCTGGCGAAGGAACTCGTGGAAGCCGCCATACGGCACAAGTTGCCATTCAGCGTGGTTCTCATTGACAGTTGGTACCTGGCGGAAGAGTTTATTGCTGTGCTTAGCCGCCGCAAGAAAGACTGGATCAGCATCCTCAAAAAGAACCGTAATCTGGAAACGAACAGTTTTGTGTTGAAGGATGCTGATGGAAAACGCATCCCGCTGGCTGGGCCGCACATCAGTGTCGAAGACCTGGTGGCGCTCATTCCTGCCAACGCATATCGTGAAGTGAAGGTGGGCGATCAGACTTACTGGACCTTCACCCTGGCCGTGCGGATTCCTGGACTGGGTAAAGTCCGCCTGGTCATCAGTTTTGAAAACGCAGACCTACAAGGCACATACGCTGTGCTGGTCACTAACCGTGTAGACTGGACGGCGCAACGGATTATCGCCACTTATTTGCTACGCTGGCCGATTGAGACTTTCTATCAGGATGGAAAAGAACACCTGGGATTCGACGAGTATCGCATGCGGGATGCCAAAGCCATTCAAAAACATTGGTGTCTGGTGTTCGTAGCCTATTCGCTTTTGCACCTGGATTGTCTGCCCTCATCACTGAAACAAAGCCGCTTACCCATCAAAACCATTGGGGAAGCCTGTCGCCAACAAGCACAGATGCTCATCCAAGCGCTCATCTTGTATGCCTCTCAGCAACTTGAGCAAGGACAGAATGCCAATGAACTATTCGCTTATTTATTCGCCAAACAACAGGCGTGTGCTACGGCTTGAGAATTCGCCGTCCTACGCCAAAATACAACTA
>DYDL01000406.1 GCA_020717925.1 Desulfocapsa sp. | reverse complement strand
GCGCCGCACACGGATTTGACCGCGTCGGCAAAGGTGTTGGCGTTATTGTAGATGGGGAAGAGATTGCTCCAGGACTCCTGGCAGGTCATGGCCTGGCCTTGGGGATTGGCCGCGTCGTAATAGACCGTGAAAACCGCCGGGTTATTGGCCTTGGCCAGCTCGGGCAGGAAATCGGAGGTGGCATAGAGCATGGTGTTGGCGGCCAGGGTGGTGCCGGGCCGCACCATCTCGAACATGACGCAGTCCTTGACGTAACGGGCCATGCTCTCCTTGGCGTAGCCGTCCTTGGGGCCGGCGTTCATGGCCGCCTTCAGGGTCGAGAAGCCGATCCCGCCCGCTGTTTCCTGATAGCGGGAGCCGGGCACGGCGGCAGTGTCGATGATCTCCACCAGGCCGCGTTCAATGGTGTTCAGGATACCGGCCGTGGCCACCACCCCGTTGGGGATGTTGCCGATGGTCTCGAAGCGGTTCAACACCGGATCGTAGACCGTGATATTGCCCTTGGGCACGAACAGGCCGAGATAGAGCACCACGCCCAGGAGAACCGGCATGGCCCAGACTAGGGGCACGATCCGGGCCCCGGTTGCCATCTTAACGGTGAAGGCCATGGCGGCAAACACGATGCCGAGTGCCGTGGCCGTGAAGAAGAGGCCGATGAAGCCAGCGTCGGAGAAGATGAGCGCCAGCTTGCGGAAGGCCTGAGTCACCGGGCCGAAGCCGTTGTAGGTGTGGAACTCCATGTCCAGGGCGTGAACGCTGTCGGCCAGGCAGAGGAAGAGGAGTGCGCTGGCGGCGCTGACCCCGACCCTGGCCGGGAGAAGCCTGCGGCATCGGTTCACGAATACCCTCATCGCAAGGCCCGTTCCGCCACTCCGGCCCCGTATTTCTCGGCAATCAGGCTATATAGCCGGTTGTCCACGCTCTGCATGTGATCCATGATCTTGAAGATCATGGCCAGCTCGGTGGCCGAGGCCGAATAACTCTCTCGGGCCGCGAGTTGCAGGCGGTAGATCTTCTCGTTCATCCCCGCCACCTGGTCGTCCAGGTTGTCGGCAAAGATGGCGGCCTTACAGTTTTCCGAGTCCTGACCAGGGGCGGCGCTCGACCGCTTGCTCAAGAGCTCCTTGGCCTTGTCCATGACCTGGGTGGCACGGTTGTAGAGATCGACCAGCATCTGCAGGACATAGGCCTTGGCGGTCAGATCGGACAGGGTGGCGATGGTGGCCCCCTCCTGCTCCGTACCCACGGCGGTCTTCAGCCCCAGGCTCAGGGAGAGCGGACTGTTCTGGATAAAGGCGGTGTCCGTGGCGTCGAGCGCCACCTGATTTTTCATCTTGTCAGCCACCGAGCTCATCCGGGTCTGCACGTAGTGCACCAGGTTGGCGTTGGCATCAGTGATCTGGTTGCACGCCCCGGCCGTGTTCTTGGCCATGACATTACCCTGGGTGAAGGCCTTGACATCGTCCGGGGTGTTCTGCGGGCAGGGCGAGACAAAG
>DYDL01000136.1 GCA_020717925.1 Desulfocapsa sp. | reverse complement strand
GCTTCTTGAAAAAGCGGCTTAGCAAACTGTCTGTTTTTACTTGACCACCTCAAAGTCGGCGCGGGTCCGATTAAGCCGGATGAGCTTCTCCAGTTGCGCCCGGATGGCACCCTTGAGCACTTCGAGGTCGGTGTTTTTGTGTTTGGATTGGGAAGCACCCCGGGACATCTTAACATTTTAACTTTCCGGCGCACGAAAAGGAGATGTACTTCAGATTGTAAATTTTTTGGGAGCAACGTTCAAGAATAGCAAGTCGTTTGCCACCCGGCGCCTCAACGTTTCCCAGGCGCCTGCCGCAAAGGATTACTCAGAAACTTTACACATGCGCTTGACATATCATTAATGATATAGTCATAATGTGATATGTGGCGTATCGAAGAACACCGTCGGGTCGACAAACAACTCTCCGGGGCTGTGCCGCTTGAGATCTTGAAGCGCTATGAGAAGTGGAAAGATATTGTCATGATCTCAGGCCCCAGCGGGTTGCGTGCCATCAAAGGGTTTCACGATGAGGCTCTGTTGGGCCAATGGAAAGGCTACCGCTCTTCCCGGTTGGGCCTCCAGTGGCGGGTGAACTATCGTGTTGTTGCTGACGCATTTTTAGTACAGGTGGTGCAAGTTACCCCGCATGATCGGAGACCTTGATTATGAAAGAGTTTCGAGAGGCAAAAAAACGTGTTGAGGTTTCCGTAGGCGAGTCTGTCCGCATCATTCGCGAGCTTCAGGAACTGAGCCAAAATCAGTTGTCCGCGCTTACCGGCATCCCACAGTCCACTCTCTCGGCTATCGAGAATGGCCGGGTCAATCTCGGCGTCGAGCGCGCTAAGGTTTTGGCAAATGCCCTCAAATGCCACCCGGCCGTTCTGCTTTTTCCCGGTTGGGAAGTTCCGTTTGAGTCGGCGGCATAAATGCGAGCGGGCATGACCGCGCGCGGCTGGTCGGGCTCGGGGACGCTCCCCATCCCAGCCAAAGGCGGAGATGAATCGGGAAAACCATGCTGATCTTTGTCCTCACCTTCCTCGCCGTTTATCTGGCCGCCCACCTCCTGGCGTACTGGGGCGTTCACCCCCTGCTGGCCGGCCATCCCTGGCTGACGCGGCTGAGCTGGGCCTGGATACTGCTCATGGTCGTGGCGCCAATCCTCCTGCGGCTGCTGGAGCAGGCTGGTCATGAGACCACGGCCCGCCTCCTGGCCTGGGTGGCTTACTGCTGGATGGGGTTGCTCTTCTTTGCCTTCAGCCTCACCGTGGTCCTGGCGGCCTGGGAACTCATCGTTTGGGGGCTGGCCCGCCTGCTGCCGGCTGTGCCCGCCCTGTCGGCGGCCGGTCGCGTCAGCGCCGGGTTGATTCTGGTGGCCGCCCTGATCGCAGGCGTTTACGGCCTTTTCGAGGCCAGGGATATTCGGGTGGAAACCGTGCCTTTGGTCACGGACAAGCTGCCGGCAAGTTGCCAGCGTCTGCGCATCGTCCAGGTTTCGGATCTCCACCTCGGCCTGCTGTTGCGCGAGGCGGCCCTGACGCCGGTCATCGCCCGGCTGCGGGAACTGCAACCGGACCTGCTGGTGGTCACCGGCGACATGGTGGACGCCCAGATCAACCATCTCGAAGGGTTAAGCGAGCTGTGGCAACAACTCAACCCGCCCCTGGGCAAATATGCGGTGCTCGGCAACCATGAGGTTTACGCCGGCCTCGGGCAGTCACTGGACTTCCTGCGGGCCGCCGGCTTCACGGTGCTGCGTAACGCCAGCCTGGTGGCCGGCGAGGCGCTGAACCTGGTGGGCGTTGATGATCCGACTGTCGGTTCGCCCGTTGCCGAGGGTGTCCTGCTCGCCACGGTCCGATCCGAGCGCTACACCATCCTCCTCAAGCACCGCCCCGAAATCGACCCGGCCAGCCAGGGACGTTTCGACCTGCAACTCTCCGGCCATGCCCATCGCGGCCAGCTTTTCCCCTTCAACCTGCTCACCGGCCTGCGCTTTCCCCTGCAGAACGGCCTTTCCTTCCTGCCCGGCCACGGTATTCTCTACGCCAGCCGCGGCACCGGCACCTGGGGCCCGCCCATGCGCCTGGGTTCGCCGCCGGAGATCACCGTCTTCGACCTCGCCCCGGCCAAGCGGTAAGCGCTGGGCTTATTAATCCCTGGAGAAAACCTATGGAAATGCACCCATTGTTCAAACTGGTCGGCCCCTTGGGCGTGGTCAACCTGTTGCTGCTCGCCTGGCAACTGGCCTCTGGGTTGCGCTGGGTCAAAGCCACCCCGCGCCTGCATCGGCAGAGCGGCATCCTGCTCTGCGTCACCGCCACGCTGCATGCGCTGCTGGCCGCCATCTCGTCCCCCTCCTGACGGCGGGCCGGGACGGTCAAGCTTGCGCTGTTGGGCAGCGGCAAGCTTCTATACCTGGGAGAGGCTGTGCCCTTGCAGGGCCTTGGCCACCAGTTCTTCCAGTTTGTCTTTGTCGATGGGCTTGGCGCAATAAGCAACAGAGCCAAGGGCAAACACCTGTCTGGCCAGGTCGGCGTCGGGCAGACCGGTCAGGATGATGGCGGGCAGGCCTGGCAGCGCCTTGCGCATTTCGCCCAGCACGGCAAGGCCATCCAGCTTGCGCAGGTTCATATCGAGAATCGCCAGGTCAATCGGGTTTCTCTTGGTGAACCCTAGGGCCTCGTCCTCGTCTTGGAAGACATGCACCATATGGCCCTTTTTCTGGAATATTCTCTGGATCAGAATCCCCGCGTCCAGCACATCGTCCAACACCAGAATCCGTGCCACCTGTTTATTGCTCCTTTTCCGGATCAGCGGCAATGATCGGCAGAAAAATATGAAAGGCCGTATGCATATCCATGGCGACAAGCTCCGGCTCCAGGGGCGGGGATTTGACCTCGATCCGGCCATGATGATCCTGGATAATCCCGAATGAAACCGACAGTCCCAGCCCGGTACCCTTGCCAACACCCTTGGTGGTGTAAAATGGGTCAAAGATCCGGCCCACTTGCGCCGGGGGGATGCCGGAACCGGAATCAGCGATGATGATTTCGCTCTGGCCGCTCTCTTGATGCCAGCGGCTCCACACCCCGATAATCCCTTCGCTGCCGATGGCATGGTGGGCATTGGTCAGCAGATTGACAAAAACCTGACGCAGGCGCTCGTTGTCAAAATAGGTTTTGGGCAGATGCTCGGCCAGGCAGCGATGGATATAGATATGATCGATGTTCAGGGTGTGGTTGACCATGGCCAGCACCTCCTCCAGGCACTGGTTGAGGTCGCCATACAGTTTGTTGTGTTCCTGGGTCTGACGGGAAAAATTCAGCAGATCGGCCACGATCCGCCGGCAGATCTTAGCCTGTTTTTCAATGATCCCCAGGGTTTCGCGCACCTCGCTTTCCTCTGGGAAATCCTCTTCCAGCAGTTGGGCATAGCCCAGGATGATGCCTAGCGGGGTATTGATTTCATGGGCAACCCCGGCGGCAAGCTGCCCCACCGAGGTCATCTTTTCGGAATGCACCAACTGCTCCATCATTTTTTTGAAGCGGGTAAGATCCTTGGCGATGCCCTGACAACCCTGGATCGCGCCGGCGCGATCCAGGATGGCCGAGGCGGTGATCATTAGATACAAAGGGCCATCATTCCTGCCGGCAAATTCCGCCTCAAAGTCCTTGACCTGACCATCCGCGGCAAGCTGAGCGTGATACTGTGCCCCAAGCTGCCGGTCGAGAAAGAACTCGGCCAGCGGTTGGCCGACCAGATCCTGCCGGTGCTCAACCCCGAGCAGACGCAGGCCGCTCTCGTTGATGTCGCTTAGTCTGCCCGTTGCGTCACAAAAATAGATCATGTCTTTCGAGCCTTCGAAAAAGCCGCGAAATTTCGCCTCGGACAGGCGCAGGTCATGGGTGCGCTCCTCGACCTGCTGCTCCAGGGTCTGATTCAGACGAGACAGGTCGGCATGCGCCTCCCTTAGCCGGGCATTGGCAATCTCCAGGGAAAGCGCGTCGATTTTGGCCCGGTCGATAAGAATGGCCGTGCTGTGATAGTGGAGGGTCAGGATCGCCACGCCGCAGAGGGCGATGGTGTTCATCCCGCCGCTGTAGGGATCGAGCACATCCCACAGCTCCGGCAGGCTGGCAAGCCTGAACACGTAGGGCAGCAGGTGCCCAACCCCGCGGGAAAGGGAAAAGACGACCATCACCAGGGAAAACCAGAAAAAATACGCCCAGAGGATGTTTTTCGGTTCCATCCGGGTAAGGCGTCTGGCAAAAACCAGGGCACAGAAGGCGAGAAGGACCATCACTGTGGCGCCGAGATAATCCACCAGATAGACGGGAAACAGGGGAAGGTTGAAGGCCGTTGCCATCATAAGAGCTGCCCGACCTTGGTCTGCCGCCGCTTTTCGATGACCTTGCTGAAATCGCGCAGGGCGCTAGTGAAAAACCAGAGGGCGGGAACACAGAGCAGGTGGTCAAACCGCCCCAGGTAATAGAGGAGGTTGAGCAGCGTCCGGGTGCCGACAAAATAATCCCCTACCAGACTGGCCCCCGAACCCCTGACATCGGCGAACATATGACCGGCAAACCAGTGAATAAAGAGGTGATCCAGATCCCAGAGGATAAAAAAAACCAGAGACAGCTTGAGGGCTTTCCAGGACAATCCGTTATCCGGTGGCCTGGTGTGCAGCACAATCAGCAACAGCAACAGGGCGACAAACAACAGGAGGTGGGCCATCAGGTGCACCACCGGACCTTCCGCCTCGCCATGGGACTGAACAGCCCAGGCCGGGGCGCTCCAGCAGAGCTGGCAAAGGCAGCCCAGCAGAAAAGCGTCTCTTTTCATCCCGAATCCTCCGCCACTGCCCAGAATGGACAGATACTAAGCTCACAATTAGCAGGTTGTCCCAACGGGCGCAAGCGATATCCAGGGAAATCCGCCCTGAAGATCGATAAGAACATGTTGATTTTTTTGGGTAAATGATGCATTCAGTGTAGAGTTGTGTGCGCACTGTCCCCATCATGACTTTGGCAGGAGATGACTCCTTGACGGTTGTCCAGCCCCAGTTTGCCTGCCAGGCGGGAGAATTCCTCGCCTCGGTCCTCATCGTTGATGATGACCGCGACATGCTAGCCATGCTGGCGCTGCTTGTGCGCAAAAAATGCCGGTGCGAGGTGAAAACCGCACCCTCGGGCGAAAACGCCTGGCAGCTTTTGCAGGACTGGCAGCCTGACCTCGTGCTTACCGACATCAAGATGCCAGGGCTGGATGGCCTGGCGCTCCTGCAAAAAATCAAGGGACAGTACCCGGCGATCGCCGTGATCATGATGAGCGGTCACGGCACGGTGGAATCGGCTATTGCCGCGCTGAAAAATGGGGCCTACGATTTTATCCAGAAGCCCTTTGACAATGAGCATCTGCTCCATACCCTGCAACGCTGCCTGGAACACCTCTGCCTGCTTGAAAAAAATCGGCGGCTGGCGCGACGGCTGGCCGAGCAGGAGGCCTTTCCCGGCTTTATTGGCGCCTCCGCGAAAATCAAGGAGGTATACGGCCTGATCAGCCGGCTGGCCGATACCGATGTCACTGTCCTGATCCGGGGCAAATCGGGCACGGGCAAGGAGTTGGCCGCTCGCGCCCTGCACGGACTGAGCGCGCGCAACAAAAAACCCATGGTCACGGTGAACTGCCCCGCCCTGCCGGAACACATCCTGGAAAGTGAACTCTTTGGCTATGTCAGGGGTGCTTTCTCCGGGGCAACCCACGACAAGAAGGGGTTGTTTCTCGAAGCCAACGGCTCCACCCTCCTGCTGGACGAGGTCGGTGATCTCCCCATTGCTTTGCAGACCAAGCTGCTCCGGGTTCTCCAGGAAAAAGAGATCATGCCCTTGGGCCAGACCAAAAGCCTGGCCGTGGATGTGCGGGTGCTGGCCTCGACCAACCAGGATTTGGAGGAAAAAATACGTCAGGGTCTTTTCCGGGAAGATCTGTTTTATCGCCTCAACGTGGTGACCATCACCATGCCGCCCCTGCGGAACCGACCGGAAGACATACCGACCCTGGCCCAGCACTTTCTCGCGGCCTTTGCCAAGGAGTATGCCCGCGATGGACTTGTCTTTGCAACGGATGCTATCCCTGCCTTGGTGAAGCGGCACTGGCCAGGGAATGTCCGCGAATTGCAGAATGTTATCAAGCGGGCCGTGTTGCTTGCCGATGGCAGCCCCATCTCCGCCCGCCAGATGGCGGAACCCGATCCAGAGGTCTCCGACCCCGGGGCAGTTTGCGAAAATCTGCACACCCTGCCTTACAATCGTGCCAAACAACGGCTGGTGGAAAATTTCTCCGCCGCCTATCTGGCCGACGCCCTGCGGCAAAACGGCGGCAACGTTACGGCCGCGGCCCAGGCGAGCGGCATGAACCGCCAGGCCTTTCAAAAACTCATGCAGCGTTTTGGTCTTGCCGCCGAAAAATTCCGCACCCCGCCAGACAGGTAAGAGAACGCAACGAGACGCCGGACCAGCTAATCTGGACGGAGCAGACAACGTTGTGCAGCAAAAAAGTGGCAGTGCCTATTTTTTGCTGCGTATCCTTGCCCATTTTCCGACTTTTTCCTCCCTGCCGCCCGCGGTAAAACCACAGCAGCATCCACGTACAATCAGGCTGATAAGGATAATTAAGTCCCCACCTCGACGTTTGGCACTGTTATTGCTCTCTTAGACCAGCGTGGGCCGTGGAACAGCAGGGGGAACCGCGGTAAAAGCCCTCTATTAAATCATTTTCATTGCGGACAGGAGGTGGATGGTATGAAAGTCAAGTTCAGTGTGTGGTTGTTACTCGCCCTGATGATGATGGCCTGGCCCATCATCCCGCAGGCCCAGGCCCAGGATGAGGCCTCTGCCTCTCCGCCCACCATTAACCTCGACAAGAGCGCGATTGCCAACGGCGGCGAGATCGTGGTCAGCGGTCAGGCCCCGGCCGGCGCCCAGGTTTATGTCGAAGTCTATTCCGTGGACAAGAAGGTGCGGGCCAATCGCTTTGACGGTAAAAAGGATCCCAAGACCGGCAAGATTCCGTATAAGTTCTATGTAACCCAGGAGATGCCGGCGTTTTTCAAGATTCTCGTGCCCCAAGAAATGGCGCCAGAGTTGGACAAGGCTAAGGGTGCCGGCAAGGATTGGAAGTATTCCGAGGTGCTGAAGAAGATCGGCGCCGACGCCGCCTACAGCGCGCCAGCCAAGGTCAAGATCGACAGCTACCAGGCCACCATCATGGCCAGTATCATCGGCTCCCGCGGCAAGCTGCTGGACCCCATGGATGAAAAGGAGAGCAAGCGGGAATCGATGAAGCTGGTGAAGGGCCGCTTCCGCAGCGTCGGCAACCTGCTGGCCGCTGCTGTCGAGACCACGCCCGCCGGGGCCTACACCGCCAAGCTCAAGCTGCCTGCCGGCCAGGCCCCTGGCAAGTACGGCGTCATTGTCACCGCCGTTACCGAGCGCATCAAGGAAGGCGACAAGGAAACGGTCAAGAAGGTCAAGAGTGAGGCCCTCTTTTTCAACAACGAGTTATCCTTCCCCACTGTTTACCTCTCTTCCGCCGGCACCAGCATCAACCTCCTCTGGCCCTTCTGCCTCTGCCTGGCTATCTCCATCTTCGGCGTGCTGATGGGCGCGGGCGGCGGTTTCATCCTCAACCCCATCCTGGTGTCGCTCTTCCCCCTGCCCCACACCATCGTGGCCGGCACCGTCATGCCCACCGTGCTGTTCTCCCAGGGCTCCGGCATCTTCAACTACTCCAAGATCAAGTTTATCAACTGGAAGCTCGGCATTGGCGTTGGCTGCGCCATGCTGGTCGGCGGCTTTATCGGCCCCAAGCTCACCGAGATGATCACCTTGGATCAATTCAAGTTCGCCTTTGGTTGGATCCTGATGGTGCTGGCCGGCCTGATGTTCTGGCAGACCACCCCCGGCTATCTTGAGAAGAATAAGAAGGAACAGGCCATCTTGAAGGAGTTCAAGAAGCGGGCCGAGGAATGCGCCAAGCGTGACGAAACAGGTACCAAGGCATGTCCCGGGGCAAAGTAAAAGTATAAGTATACTATCAGGAGGAATCCGTTATGAAAGTAGATTTCTGGGGTCATGAATTTGAAGTCAACATGTGGGTCGGCTGTTTCGGCGGCTTCCTTATCGCCATCATGGCATCGATGTTCGGCTTTGGCGGCGGCCCCTTTATGGTGCCGCTGATGACCGTCGCCCTCGGGCTGCCCATGTACATCGTGGTCGGCAGCTCATTGTTGGCCATCTTCTTCAACACCGCCATGGGCTCCATACGGCACATGCAGTTCGGCAACTTCGATTTGCTGCTCTTTCTGGCCATGTTTCCCGCGGCCCTGCTGGGCGGGTACATCGGCCCGCAGATCGCCAAGCGGGTGAGCCCGCAGGTGGTGAAGCGCATCGCCTGCGCCGGGCTGGTGCTGCTCTCCCTTAACCTGCTGGGGGTTTATTGTCACCCCTTGGGAGGGTTAAAACCCCCACCTTTAGGTGGCAGCTTT
>DYDL01000007.1:8092-34013 GCA_020717925.1 Desulfocapsa sp. | reverse complement strand
CCGTACAAGGTCTGATCCAGAGCCTGGCAAATCGCGCCCAGTTTTGGGTTTGGGTGGAGCCTGACGATATCGTTCAGGATGCGCAGCCTGGCCCGGGGCCAGCAGGCAACAGCCCAGGCGAGGAGGGCGGCCCGGGCCTGCGCCGGGTCGTTGGCCTGACAGGCATGGCGCAAGACGTTGAAGGCCTCCGCTTCCCGCATGGAGGTCGCTGCCTTGGCCGGGCGCCGGGCCTGGTCGGCAACGGCGAGGCGCCCGCGGGTGCGCCACCAGAGCAAGGCGGTGCTGAGCCAGGCCAGGGTCAGCAGCAGGGTCAGGGCCATCCAGATGGTCGGTCGGGAAGTCGGCGCAGGTGGCACTGCCTCGGCCGCCGGCGCGACCGACATGGGCGGCGGGGCCGGCTCGGCTGGCCGGGCCGGGGCCGGTTCCGCCGCCGGCGTACCGTGGATCACCAGATGCGCGGCGGGTAGCACCGCATACTGGACTTGCTGCCTGCCCTTGTCCCACCAGGGGATGCGGATCTCGGGCAACTCCATCGTGCCGGGCCTGGTCGCTACCAGGGCAATGCTCTCCTGGCGGCTGCCGGCGATGCCTTTGGGCGTGGGGTTATTGGCCACCTCACCCTTATTCTGATAGAGCTTAATATTGTCCAGCTCCGGCAACTGCAACGGCGGCAGTTGGGCGCCGGGCAGGCCGACGGCGATCATGGTGACCGTGAGGGTGGCGGAGTCGCCCACCTTCAGTTCCTCCGGCTTCTGGCTCCACTGGGCATCGATGGAGAAGTGGTCGGCCGGCAGCCATACGGCGGCGGCCGGGTAAGCCGCGGGTTTTTCCTTCACCGTAATCGTCTCACTTTTGCTGCGCAGGATGACTGGCTTGCCCCGGCTGGCGAAAGGGTCGAAGAAACCACCGGGCCGCCGTGGGCCGGCCACCTCGGCCTGCACGGTCATCGAAGGAATGGTAAGCTGGCCGCTCTTTTGCGGGAAGATGGCATAGCGCCGTTCGAAGACCTTGTAGGTCTGACCGTTACTCACCTGGTCAAAGGTGTTGTCCCCGAGTTTTTCCAGGATCACGTTTTCCAGTTTTGGATCACCGGGCTCCTGGATCTGGGCCTGCACCGCCCATCGGATGCGCAGGGTGAAAACCACCTGGGACTGCACCCATACCTCGCGTTGATCCACCTCGGTTTCCAGGAAGATCGGTTGGTCGCTGGCCTGGGTCTGGGGCGGTGCCTCCTGGCTGACCTCCACACTCAGGGCGGTGGTAGAGTCCTTTCCCAGAGAGAGCGGCGGAATCTGCAAACTACCGGCCCGTTTGGGGGACAATACGTAAAGCCATTGCACCGAGGCGGACATCTGGCCATTGATGATCCGGGTGGAGCTACTCTGATTTCTGCTAAGCACCGTGAAGTCCGCTTCCAGTGGAGCCAGGTCTGGTTCCGAAAAAAATGAGCTGCCATCTTTGCTGATGGTAAGAGTCAGGGTTTCGTCCAGGGCCAGGCGCTGGCGGTCGATCTTGGCGACCAGTTCCGCTTGGGCCATGGTGACCAGCAAGAGGATGGCGAGTAGAGCGGCGAGCAGGAGGAAGGGCAGGTTGCGTTTCATGGGTTACCAGATTTTGGTGGAGGGACGGCGTTGCTGCTGGCGCGGATTGTTTTGGGCCTCATAGGCGAATTTCCGGCGCAGCAGGCCGCCCGGGTCATCTGGCACCTGCCGCAGCCATTGTTCCAGGGCCTGCTGCTCTTCAGTGGACATCTTTAACTCATCCGCCTCGGCCCCTTTTTGTTCCGCATCCTTGGGGGCAGGCGTGGCGACTGGCTGGCCGGGCTGCTCCTTACCCTGCTCATGCTCGGCCGGCGAGGATTCTTGTCGCGCTTGCTCCCTTTTTTCCGGAGTCTCGACGCCCTGCTCTGTTGGCGGTTGCCCGCCAGGTTGGCCGGGCTGCTCTTTTTGCTCCCCCGAGGGTTGGTCCGGCTTCTGCCCTTGCTGCTGCTGATCCTGTGGCTGGTCGTCAGATTTCTGTTGCTTTTTATCCTGACTTTCTTGCTCTTGCAGCAGTTTCTTCACCAGTTCCCTGTTGAACCTGGCGTCTTCCAGCTTGGGGTTGAGTTGCAGGGCCTGGTCATAGGCCTGGACCGCTTCCGGGAGTTTACCCGCACGGGCCAGGGCATTGCCCTCGTTATAACGCGCCTCGGCCGACGGCCCGCCGGAAAAGGCCGTGGCCGCCTCGGTAAACTTGCCGGCCCGGTACTGGGCAACGCCCTGCCAGGGTGGAGCCGTGAACAGCCCGGCCGCCTTGCCCGGGTCGCCTTGGAGCAGAGCCCTGGCCCCCTGCTGGTCCTTGGTGAGCCATAGATCCTGCCAGCCCATGGCCTGGCTCTTCCCGGGTGCCAGGGCCAGGACCATGAGCACCAGCAGCAGCCAGCCCCGCCGGCAGGCCAGCGCCGCCAGGGGCAGGATGAGCAGGAGCAGCCAGTGTCCCTGCTCCTGCCATTGGTCAAACTGCCGTTCCACCTGTTGGTAGCCCTCGGCCCCGGGCAGGTCGGTTTCCTCGGCCAGCAGAGCGGTGAGGTCGGCGTCGTCCAGGCTGATGTCGCGGTAGCGGCCGCCCGCGGCAGCGGCCAGTTCCAGCAGCACAGCCGGGTCCAGGCGAGGCACGACGATGGTACCCTGGTCGTCCTGCAGGAAACCGCCATCGTTTTTTGGTATAGGTCCGCCCGCCTCGGTGCCGACCCCGAGCACCGCCATGCGCACGGATTTGCCGGCCAGCAGTTTGGTAATCGCGCTAACATCGTCCGGTGTCACCTCGTCGGTCAGGAGCAGGATCTTGCCCCGGTTGAGTCCACCGTTGTTCAGCAGTTGCAGGGCCAGGGCCACACCCTCCTGGACGTTGCTGCCAAAACTCGGCATGATACCGGGCGACAGGGCTGGCACCAGGGCGGCGACGGTCTTGCTGTCATTGGTAAGGGGGCAGACAATGTGGGCCTCGCCGGCATAGACCACCAAACCGGTAGTGCCTTCCTTGCGGGCCCGCAAGAGGTCGAGCAGCTTGTGCTGGGCCCGGGTCAGGCGGTTGGGCGAGAGGTCCTGGGCGTACATCGACAGGGAGAGATCCTGGATGAGGATCAGGGCGTCTTCCTTGCGCTGCACGGGCTGGGGCAGCTTTTCCCAGACCGGCCCGGCGAGAGCAATGCAGGCGAGGAGCCAGGCCAGCATCAGGAGGAGGAAGGGGTAGCCCTGGCGCGGGCTGTGCGCGCTGTCCAGCAGGTGGGGCAGGAGCAGGCGGTCGATGGCCGTGTGCCAGCCACTGGACTGGCCATGCCGCCGCCAGAGGGCCATGGTCAGCAGGGTGGCCGGCAACAGGGCCAGCAGCCAGAGAGGCCTGAGAAAATGAAAATTGGCAAGGAGGTGCGCCATCATTGCTTAACCCCTCGCTTGACCTTGCCGGGGCAGTCCGAGATGGGCCTGGGCCAGTCCCAGGCTTATGAGCAAAGCCCCGGCCAGGGGCCAGAAGAATAACGCCTTGGTCGGCCGAAAGGTTTCCTCCTCCTGGGGCAGGGGTTCCAATTGGTCGATGAGCTGATAAATCTTCTCCAGTTCCTCCGGGTTTTTGGCGCGGAAGTACTGGCCGCCGGTCATTCTGGCGATTTCCTGCAAGGTTTTCTCGTCCAAGTCAGCGGACGGGTTCACCCTCCGGTTGCCAAAGAAGGTGCGAACCGTCATCTCGTCGGCGCCCACGCCGATGGTATGGATGCGGACCTCGGTCTGGGCGGCCAGCCTGGCGGCTTGCAAGGGTTCCACGTTGCCGGCGGTGTTGCTGCCATCGGTGAGCAGGACCAGCACGCGGCTTTTGGCTGGCCGCTCTTTGAGGTGTTTGACCGCCAGGCCTATGGCGTCGCCGATCGAGGTTTTCTTGCCGGCAAAACCGAGTTGTGTTTCGGCCAGCAGACTCTTCACCGTTGACCGGTCAAAGGTGAGCGGCGCCTGGATATAGGGCTCGGTGCCGAAAAGCAACAGGCCGACCCGGTCCCCCTTGCGGCGGTCGATGAACTCGTTGACCACCTTTTTGATCATGGTGATGCGGGACACCGGTTGGCCGTTCACCACCATATCCTCTTCCGCCATGCTGCCGGAGATATCCACTCCCAGCATGAGGTCGCGGCCGCTGGCCGGCAGGGCCACGGGCTCTCCCACCCAGTGCGGGCGGCTGGCCGCCAAGAGCAACAGCAGCCAGATCAAGCCGAGCAGCAGCCGGGTGGCCAGGCGACCGTGGGCCCGAGCCGGGTGCTGGGTTGCGCCCTGCACCTCATGAAAAAAGGGCACCAACAGGGCCGCATCGAGGCGGTTCGCCCTGGGCACGAGCAGGTATGCCAGCCAGGGCATGGGGAGCAGCAGCCCGATCCAGGGCCAGACAAAACTCAACATGGCCGGTGTCCCTTGATCCAGTCTTTGACTACCGCGTAGAGCGCGGCCGGGTCAGCCGCCAAGTTCGGCTGGTACAGGGGGGTGCCCAGCACCTGGCCGGGGCCCTGGCTGAACTGGCTGGTCCTGCCGGTACGATCCAGGAATTCCAGCCAGGGTGTCCCGGAGAGCCTTGCCACCGCCGGCCGGCCGCAACTCTCGATCGCCACCCGGCGCAGCAGGTTGGCGATTTCCGGCACCACCAGGGAGGCGTCATCCTGGCTGGCGGCCAACCGGGTCAGGGCCACGATGGCGATTTTTCGGTAACGCCGGCGTCGGGCCGTTCGCCACCACCACCAGGCAATACCCGCCATGGCCAGGGTCAGGATGAGCAGCCCCCACCAGCCTGGGGCTGGCGGCCACCAGATGACAGGCGGGGGCAGATGCAGGTCGCGTAATCCGGCCAGGGGATCAACTTGGGTATTCATCTTTTCCCCAGCAGGTTGCGGAAATAGTAAAGCGGCGACTCCAGGGTCGATACTTGGAGCAGCGGGATGCCCATGGGCCCCAAGCGCTCCTTGAGCAGCGCGGTTTTTTTGCTGAAATTTTCCTGAAAGTGACGGCGCAGGGCCTGGTCGCCGGTTAGAAGCAGGGAGCGGTCGCGGCCGTTGGTGATGCTGTAAGCGCCATCTGGTGGCAACTGTTGCTCCAATGGGTCGTACACCTGGATGGCGGAGATGTCATTGTGCCGGCTGAGCTGAAAGAGGTGCTTTTCGCCCTCCTCCCCAAGACCCTGAAAGTCGCTGATCAGAAAGAGGTTGGAGCCCGGTCGGGTGATGCGGCGCAACTCCTCCAGAGCCCGGTTGAGGCCGGTTGTGGCCGGGGGCGGCTGCCGCTGCAGAAGGAGGTTGAAGCGATGGATGGTGCTCAGCAGTTCAAGCACGGTGCGGGCCTGGCGTTTCGGCCGCACCTCGGCATGGTCGGTGTCGTTATAGACCAGGCCGCCGACCCGGTCGTTGCCCTGCATGGCCGCCCAGGCCAGGAGCGCGGCGATGTGGGCCGCGGTCACCGACTTGCAGCAGGTTTTGCTGCCGAAGAACATGGACAACCCCTGATCAACCAGGAGCAGCACGGGACGTTCGCGTTCCTCGCGGAAAAGCTTGGTGTGCGGTTTGCCGGTGCGGGCAGTTACCCGCCAGTCGATAGAGCGGATATCGTCGCCCGACTGGTAGAGACGGACCTCTTCAAACTCGATGCCCCGGCCGCGAAAGCGGGTATGGTGCGGGCCGACCAGCGGGCTGAAGGCCTGGCGCTGTTGCCGGAGCTTGAGGTCGCGGGCGCCATGGCGCAACCGGATCAGTTCGGGCAATTCGCTGTAGGCGCCGCGGGGCGGGGCGGCGAGTGAGGCCGGGGCGTTCATTTCAGGTCACGGGCACATGGGTCAGCAGGGTATCGATCACCTGATCCTTACTAATGCCGTTGGCCTCGGCCTCGAAGCTCAGGATCAGGCGGTGGCGCAGGATGTCGTGGACCACACCCTGCACGTCGTCGGGGCTGACGTAATCCCGACCGTGCAGCCAGGCCAAGGCTCGGGAGCAGCGGTCCAGGGCGATGGTGGCCCGCGGGCTGCCGCCGTATTCGAGCCAGCCGGCCAGGGACTCGGAGTAGTTGCCGGGGGTGCGGGTGGCCATCACCAGTTGCACGATATATTCCTCCACACTAGGCGCCATGTGGATGGCGAGCGTTGCCTGTCGAGCGGCCAGAATTTCCGCCGTGCTGACCACGCGGGCGGGCAGGATCGGCGCTGACCCCGCTTCCAGACGAGCCAGGGCCAGGATCCGCCGCTCGGCCGCCACGTCGGGATAGTCCACGGTGACGTGCATGAGGAAGCGGTCGAGCTGGGCCTCGGGCAGGGGGTAGGTGCCCTCCTGCTCAATAGGATTCTGGGTGGCCATGACCAAGAAGAGTTCCGGCAGGGCGTACGACTCCTGCCCCACGCTGACCTGCCGTTCGCCCATGGCCTCGAGCAGGGCCGACTGCACCTTGGCCGGGGCGCGGTTGATCTCGTCGGCCAGCACCAGGTTGTGGAAGATCGGGCCGCGCTGGAAACGGAAGCTGCCGTCTTCCGGCCGGTAGATGTCGGTGCCGGTCACGTCGCCGGGCAAGAGATCCGGGGTGAACTGGATACGGTGAAAGTCGCCCTCAATGCCCTGGGCCAGGCATTTTACAGCCCGGGTCTTGGCCAAGCCGGGCGCACCCTCAACCAGGAGATGGCCGTCGGCCAAGAGGGCGATAAGCAGCCGTTCCACCAGTTTTTCCTGGCCGATGATCTGTTGGCTGAGCCACTGTTGCAGTTGTTGAAAGGCTTGTTGGTTGTTCATGTGCGGCCTCCGGATTTTTAGGCCGCTATAGTGCTATAATTTAGCTGAATTTGCAAGAAGAGCGAGGTGGACTTTGTGGACGGAGTGGACTTGTCTGACTTGTCCACCATGTCCACAACGTCCACTCAGTCCACCAAACCGCCCACCCTCACTCCTTCCCCTCCCCGCCGTACGCCTCCCGAAAAACAATCCTGATCTTCTCCACCAGCACGTCAAACTCGATGGGTTTCAGGCAGTAGTCATTGGCGCCGTACTCCAGGCTGCGCAGGCCGGTCTGGATGGAGGCGTGGCCGGTGAGCAGGATCACCGCCATGGCGGGCCATTGCTGTTTGATCTCCCGCAGGCACTGGATGCCGTCGCGGTCGGGCAGCATGACGTCCAGGACAATCACCTGGGGCCAGCCGGAGGCCACGATATCCAGGGCCGCGGCGCAGTTTTCGGCGCTCCGCACCTCATAGCCGCGGCGGGTCAACCGCTTGGCGGTGTTTTCCAGAAAATCTATTTCGTCGTCAACCAGCAGGATGTGGATCGGGTTCGTCATGTGCATGCTCCGCTTGTGGGACAATGGTTGCCAGGTCGGCGAGGATCTTGTTGCGGTAGTGCTCCACCATGGCCGGGTCAGCCATGACCATGTCGATCTGCCGGGTATGGATGAGGAGATGGCCGATGATCTTCAGCCGCTCGGCCAGGTAGCTGGCCGGTTTTTTCTCGATGCGGGCGGTGAGGGCGTCGGCTACCGTCTCCACCCGGAAGTCGTAGCGTTCCAGGATGTCGCGCAGCAGGGTAACGCGCAGCAGGCGGCGGTTATCGTCGGCCGCGCCACCCTTGAACTGGAAACTCACATAGTTTTCGGTCAGCAGGTCATCCAGGTGGGCCTCGACCAGGGAAAAGTGGTAGCCCAGCCGGACGCTCAGGTTGCAGAAATTTTTTGACACCATGAAGTAGTTGCGGTTGGCTAGGCCGGAACGCACCGCCGGGTCGAGCTCGCGGTTCATGGTCGAGTGGAAGAGGATGGAGCCGAAGCCACTGAGGCTTACCGGCGGCGGTCCCTGCCAGGGGATGGCCGTCATGCCGGCCCAGATGGCCAACATGGGCACGGAAACGATCTGACCGATCTGGACAAATTTTTCCTTTTGCACGAAATCGTCACTAAAGCCGTCGTCGAGGTTGATCACCCACCACTGAAAGGGGGTTTCGCCCACCAGTTGTTTGGCTGACTTGGCGTCAAAGCCGTGTTTGGCGCCAAAGGCAAACATTTCGGACACTGCCTTTTCATGACAGAAGCGAGTCAGGTCATGGAAGGTCGTGCAGGAAGAGGGCTTGAAGTAAAGGGAGGCCGGGTCGGTGAGGTGCAGGGGGGTGGCGAGGCGCAGCACCTCCTTAAGCAGGCGGTGGACCGGGCTGCCCTCCATCAGATTCGGCAACGGGGCCGAGTCGGCCAGGATTTCGTCCTGGCGGCCGTCGTAGACCCGGCAACCGGTGGCATCCACGGTGATCAACTGGCCGCTCATGATTTTTTGGGTGGCGCCAGCCATGCCGAAGATGGCCGGGACGCGGAACTCGCGGGCCACTGTGGCCAGATGCGCGGCCACCTGGCCGGTCTCGCTGACCACCGCCACCGCGCGGGGCATCAACGTGGCCCACTCCGGCAGCGGGTGGGCCACCACCAGTACCGCGCCCTTGGGAAACTGCAAAAGATCGAGGCTGGAGTTGACCAGATGGGCCGGGCCGGCTGCCGCGCCGCGGCTGGCCGTGACCCCGCCGGCCAGCAGAAATGGAGTAGCCGACCCAGTCATGACCTCGCCACCAACAAGCTTTTCTGGCGTTGTTGTCTGACCCAAGGGGCGGCTCTGCAGGACAATGATCCGGCCCCGTGGCTCTATGGACCACTCAATATCCTGGGGCGTCCCGAAATGCGCCTCGAGCCGGACCGCCAGGCGCGTCAGCTCGCCGGCCTGCTCGTCGGTGAGCCGCGCCGCGCCTTCCGGTTGCCGCAGTTCCCTGGCCACGATGGCATGGGGCGCGGCACGGGCCACGCGCAAGACATCGGTGGCCGCCCGGCCATCCACCACCTGGCTCGCCAGGCCGGCGACAGCGGTGATCAAGACCCAGGAACTGCGCGGGTCGGTGGGCGAACGGGAATACATGACACCGCTCACAACCGCGTCCACCATGGCCAGGCAACCGACGCACATGATGACGTCCTGGCTCCTGAAACCGCGCTGCATGCGATAGACGATGGCCTGGCTCTTGTATTTGCTGGCCAGGATTTCCTTGTAGGTCCGTGACAGAAATTCCTCGCTGACCTGCAACTGGGTGCGGTACTGCCCGGCAAAGGAGATGTTGCCGCTATCCTCGCCCAGGGCGCTGGAACGCATGGCCACGAGGAGTTCGCCGTTCCTGGCGGCCGCCATGCCTTGGTAATGGCGGTGGATCTCAAAGTCGAGATCCTCGGGCAACACTGCCTCGGCGATGAGTTGCTGGATCGCGGCACTGGTGGTGTACAGCTCCTCCAGGTTGTCCGGGTCGCACAGGGTCAGGCGGCGATTGATTTCATTGCGCAGTTGCTCGGAACCGAGAAAATGCTGGGAGGCCGCCGCAGTGATGACAAAACCATCCGGCACCTGGCAACCTGCCCGGTTGCGGATCTCTCCCAGGTTGGCCATTTTCTCGCCCACCTGATCGGCCGCGTGCCGATCAATCTCGGCCAGTTCCAGGATAAAAGGGCCCTCCGCCACCGCCGGCTGCTTGGAGAGAATAGCCTCCATCTGCTCGGAGACTTCCTTGAAGGCGGGCAGCAGGCGTTCATACTTGCCGCCCGACAGCTCCCGCAGCCGTTGAATCATCTTGTAAACGTTGACGCTCAACGCCGTGCAGCGCGTTCGGACAAAGGTCATGCCGAACGGTCGGCCCTGGTCCGCGGCCTGCTCCATTTCCGCCATCAGTTCGAGGGCGTTGTTGTTGGCGGTAAGCAGCGAGCGGAAATTTTTGTACTGTTCCCGAAATGCCTGCTGTAAGGCCGGGAAGTCCGCCCGCGGCCCAACGGGCCAGTGGATGGCTTGGAGGAATTTACTGAAGAATTTCATGGAGTCCGTCGTCCTGGCCAGCAGGGCCGCCTTTTTCCGCATCATAACAGGCAAAGGCGTTTGGGAGAAATGAATTTGACTCGGTTATCGACCAGGTCAGACGGGAGGGGCGGCGGGGCCGGCGCAGGATGCCGGCCCCGCCATTGCAAGTATCCTGCCGGGAAGCCGACAGAATCGTGCGGGAAAAAACATGGGTTTTAATGCTCCAGCTTGAGTCCCCACCCCTCGAACATGAAGAGGATGGCAAACCCGAACCACATGGTGTAGATGACGTAACCGGCCAGGGAGGCCACTACGATCACCGCCTTCTCCTTGATGGATTGGGCCTCGATGCCGTAGTAGTTGTAAGCGGTTTCCACCGCCTTGGTTTTGGCCTTGTTGAGGGTCGTCGCGTCGGCGAACTTCTCGTGCTTGGTGAAGTCCTTTTCCATGGCCGAGAAGGTGTTCCACCAATCAAACATCACCTGTTTAGCCTCTACGCCGTACTTGCTTTGAATGGCAGGGCCATCGTTTTTGTACACTGTCTCGGTGTCCTGCATGGCAGCGCCCAAAAGAACCCCCAGGTCACCGTTGACCGTGAGTTCACCCGCCCCCTCTTCCACCGTGGCGCCGGCCGCACGCAGCATGGCCGCCACCCGGGGGGAGGCGTCCTTGCCCTCGGGCTTGATCTTTGTCGAGAAACTGGTGCCCTGCAACTTTTCCGCCTTTTTGGTGATTTCCGGAACATAATAGGCGGAATTTTTGGAGATGGAATTGTACAGACTGTCCATATAGTCCAGCATGTTCTTGCCAGCATACAGCGGCGATAGCAAGAGGGCGAAAACTACCCAGAAGCCGACCATCAAGGCCAGGCCGCCTCCGAATTCCTTTTTATTGGCGATCATGCGCGGGCCTCCTTGAGGTGAGCGGGTTGATCCTCACCCTTGAGGGTGCGGATATTGGTGAAGAAGATGTAGAAAACCCAAAGGGCGAAGGAGCCCAACACCACGAAAAAGATGGTGTTGCCCACCAGGTCCAGCATTTTGGCGGTTTCCTTGGACATAGAGAAGTAACCCATTTTGGCCAGTTTTGGCGGCAGGGCGAAGGCCCGGTTGATGAAGCCGGCCGAAGTGGCGATGGCGTAAAGGGCGCAGATGGTCTGGCCGGACACCACCTTGGTGACCAGGGAACCCACCTGGATGCCGACGAGCGAGCCCAGGAGCATGCCCATGGCCAGGGTGTAGAAGATGAAACCGTAGATGGCATACTGGCCCAGCCCGGCGTAACCGGCGGTAAAGATGATCTGGAAGATGTCGGTGCCCACGGTGGTGGCCGAGGAAACCCCCAGGACATAGACGAAGATCGGGAAGGTTAAAAAGCCGCCGCCGACGCCCATGATGGCGGCAGCGAGGCCGACCAGGGCGCCGGCCGCCACCAGGAAAATACAGGAGATTTTGCGACCGCCGGGGATAACACCCTGGTCAAAATGGATCATCGGGGGCAGGGATATGCCCTGAAGTTTCTGGGCCAGACCGGTCAGGGTGCCGGCGGAAGTGACTACCGGCCCGGATTTATCAGCCTTTTGGACCGGATGCATGGAGCGGTACCAGTCGTAGAGGGCGTACGAGCAGAGGAAGCCAAGCATCAACACGTAGATGGTGGTGATAAAGGTGTCGCTCAGGATGGGGTTGGCCTCGTAAATTGTCCGGTTGATGTAGCCGCCCAAAGTGGCGCCGCCTATGGAGCCGACCAGGAACCACAGGGCCAGGCTAACCGAGATGTTGCCAAGCTTGCGGTGCAGGACGCTGCCCATGATCGCCTTGGCAAAGATGTGGAAGAGGTCGGTGCCCACCGCCAGGATACCTTTGACCCCGACGCTCATCAGGGCCGGGGCGATGATGAAGCCGCCGCCGGCGCCGATGCAGCCGGTGATAAGGCCGGCGACGATGCCGACGCCTATGGAGGCGAAGAAGATGGTCGGGGTGTAGAAGGCCGGGGTATAGGCGGTTTTGCCGCCCAGCATGGCGGGCAGCACGCCGGTGGCATCAGCGGCAAAGGCGATGCCTCCCAGGAGAATCGGGATGAGCAGCAGACCGAGGATAACCAGCCTTTTGCGATCCCCCATGATCCGTTGTGATGTCTCGATTTCCCATTTCGCATGGGCGCGGGCGCCCATCATCATGAGATCGCCAAACTGTCTGAAAAAACTCATCGCTTTCTTCCTCCTTGTTTTTTTAAACTTTTCTGTAATTGCAAAAAAATCGCATGCCTATTCGTTAACCGCTGCCAGTGTTGCTTTCTCCATAGCTGATTGTAATTTCTCAAAGAGTGATTCGAAATCCACCGGTTTCATCAGGTAATCATGGGCGCCGTTGCGCAACCCTTCGCGGCCGGCCGTGGTCGAGGCGTGGCCGGAAAGGATGATCACCGGCAGGTCCGGCCTTATTTGTTTGATCTCCCGTAACACCTGATTGCCGTCCATGTCGGGCAGCCGCATGTCCAGCAGGACCACATCGAATTCTTGGTTTGTCACCCTTGCCAACGCCTCGGCGCCGGAGAACACCCCTGCGCACAAAACGCCTCGTTTTTGCAACCGTTTGCCGAGGGTTATGACAAACTCTTGCTCGTCGTCGACTATGAGAAGGCTGAATGGTTCCATGGCGCTTCCTGTCCCTTTCACGCGGCCGGCAGCGCCACCGAAAAAACGCTGCCCCCGTGATTGCCGTTTCGGGCCTGGATGTCACCACCCAGCCTTTGCATGATGTTGTAGGATATTGACAGTCCCAGGCCGGTGCCTTTGCCCTTCTGCTTGGTGGTAAAGAATGGATCAAAGATCTTTTTCAGCTCCGCGGTTTGCAGGCCTGGACCGGAATCGGCAAATTCCACCACCACCCGGCCGTCCACCGGGCTGGTGCTGATGGTGATGGCGCCGTCAGCGCCGATGGCGTCCATGGCGTTGTTCAAGATGTTCAGGAACACCTGCTGTAACTGGGCGGCGTCGGTGATCACCGCTGGCAGAGCCGGGGCCAGGTTGCGGCGTACCACGATACGCTGGTTTTTCGCCTCGTTTTCCAGGAAGGAGACGGTCTCCTCCACCAGGACATTGAGGTTGGTGCTCGTCCGTTCGCTGTCACTGCCGCGGGAAAAGCCTAGCAACCGGTGGGTGATGGCGCTGGCCCTTTTTACATGCCCGCGGATCTTGGTGATGGACTGGCGGTATTCGCTGAAATTTTTTACCTGCGCCGGATCTTCCTCGTCCAGCAGCTCATCCATCCAGCCGGCCTGATCGCCGATGATCTGCAACGGATTATTGACCTCGTGGGCCACGCTGGCCGCCAATCGGCCGATCAGGGCCATTTTTTCCACCTGCCGCATCCGGTCATTGACGTTGGTCCGCTGCCGGTCGGCGTTTTCAATCTGGTTTACCATGGAGCGGACCAGCAGGGTCGCCACCACCAGGATCATCAGCCCGGCCGCGGCGATGAGGTAGAGGTCGCGGTTCCTGGCCTGGTAATATTCCGCCAGCGAGGTCTGGATGTCGGTCTTCAGAACCAGCATCCAGTCACCGCCCTTCAGGTTGGCGGAGGCGGACAAGGCCTGGTCGGAGTTGCGGACCCGGGTGGCCGGCTCGGCCAGGGAGAAGGCCAACTCCGCGGCCGGCAGCACCTCAATGCCCCGCCGGCTCGGGGTCTGCAAGGCGCCCTGGCGGTTGACGATGAAGGCGTCGCCGCCCGGGCCGACGTCGGCGCTGTTCAGCAGGGCGTTGAACAGTGCCGAATTGATGGTGGCCCGCAGCACATAGGATTGGCTCGGGCTGGTCACGGCCACGACAAAATGTGGCACCCCCCGGTAGCCGGTAAAGACGTCACTGACATATCTGTTGTTGCGCATCACCTCGGCAAACCACTCGGCCTGGACGTAATTCTTGTCGGCCAGCTTCTCCCGGTAGGGGCCGACGTAAGCGAGATGGTTGCCGCGCAGGTCGATGACGCCAAGATCGGTAATCACGCCGCTGCGGTTAATGGCGGTAAAGACCTGCTCAAGCATGGCCTCTGAGCGCAGTTGTTCGATGTCGTAAAGTTCCGCATAGCTGGCCAGCAGGTTTTCCTGGTTTTCGAGGAACAGGTTGATGATCTCCTTTCTGCTGTCTGCCATGCTTTTCAGTTCAGCCGCGGTTTTTTGCAGCCAGGAGGCCTGATAGTAATGCGATGAGGTCCAACTGATAACGAGCAGCGGCACCACCGAGATCATGATAACCACCAGCACAAAGAGATGTTTCTGCCTGGCGTAATAGGCAGTGCTGGATTTCACCTTTAAGGCGGCGCCTGGGATCGTTGCGACATACATCTTCATGGCAAGTATCCGGCGCGCGCAATTTTCGGCATGGCGTGCTTTGTCGTCACAGCCTTAGGATTACTTGAGCATCTGCCGGGCAGTGTCATGTTCGCCGGCCTCGGCAAAGGCCGTAGCGGTCGCGGTCTGCGACAGGGAGATCTTTTTGGCCTGATAGGCCGCCTTGATCCGTTCCACCAGCAGATCGATATCGACCGGTTTTTTCAGGTAATCGAAAACCCCCAGCCGCCGGGCCTCCGCCTCGTCCAGGTCATTGCCGTGCCCGGTCTGGATGATGACCTGAATGTGGGGATAGATCTGCCGGACGCGCCGCAGAACCTCCATGCCGTCGATGCCCGGCATCTTCAGGTCCAGCACCATGACATCCGGCTCCTTGTCGCCGACAAACCGCAGGGCCTGCTGGCCGTCCGACGCGGTATGGCTGGCAAGGTCGCGCAATTCCAGCCGCTCGGACAGGGTCCGGATGAAATCTTCCTCATCGTCAACGAGCAATATCTTGATGTCGTCCATGTTCTCTCCTGGCCAGGCGGCGAGCAGCCCTCTGGCGTCACTTTTGCTTGGGCTTGTTCCGCTGATCCTCTTTGGTGGTAACCGCTGGCCGCTGCCCTGGGGCATTGAGCAAGTCAACCGCCGTGTCAAATTCGCCCGCCTGGGCAAAAGTGGCGGCCGCCATGGCATCACTGAACATGGTGAGCAGGGAGCGCCTGCTGCCTTTTTTCAGTCGTTTCCCTAGGCGGCGGCAGGCGGCGGTGACCTTCTTTTTTAGAACCGCGGTGTCAAAGGGGGCGATGAGTTCATCGCCAGCGCCGGCCTGCATGCCCGCCATGGAGGTCCGGACGCTGTCCGGCCGGTTGATCATAATGACCTCAATTTCCGGCCGCGCCTGCTTCAGACTCCGCAGACAATTTATTGCCTCGTCATGTTGCTGCCGGATATCGAGTAATACCACGTCCACATTCTCGTCCGGGCCGATGGCAAACCGGCCATCGCCGCCGCCGGGCCTGACACTGGCGAATCCCAGTTGTCCCAAGGTGGCGCAAAGGGTGGCCGCGAACACCTCGTCATGCGTGAGCACGCGGATTTTTGCTTCCATGCCGCTCAATTACCGTGCCCGGACATGAGCAGTAATGGCGGCACGCTAAATGGCGCAAACGCCGTAGGTCATGCGAATGCCACCCAGGCCGAGGTTGTGCAGGAAGGCATCGGCAGAGGTGGCCGCCACGGGCCGCGGGCTGTTCATGATGCGCCGGGCCTCGTCCTGCATACCTTCTTCCGCAAAGGCGGCTGCCATGAATATCTTCTGCAGCCAGCCGATCGCATGGCGATCCCGGCCTTTGGGCATCATCCGGCGCGCCGTATCCCACTCGCCAGCCTCGGCAAAGGTAATGGCATTCGTCCAGCCCTGGAGATTTTCCGTCGTCTTTTTCATGGTGGCCTCCAACGTTTGGGATTGATCCGTCCTGCGGGTATGGCGCAACCGGTAGTTGCTCTGGCTTGATACTATAGCAAGAGCTGTGCCAATTAAGATAATGTCAATGATAACAAATGATTAACTTGAATACTGGCCAGGCGCCGGCCAGTTGTGAAACATTGCGGAACAAAATAGCACGGACAAGGCCGGGATGGCCAGCGGTCAGACGGAGGCTGCGGCAGTGTAAGGGCGAAGAGAATAAAATTGTTGACATGGGCGACGTTTTTAGGGTATTGGTGAAACATGATGAAACAAATAGAGACAAACATTGCATTGCGACGGGCGGAGGGCATGGCATGAAACCGGCCGTTCCAACCCGGCTGCCACGGGAGCCGATCATGGATGTACTGAACGGCATTCCTCACGGCATCGCCCTGCTGGATGAGGGTTTGCGGATCGTGGCCATGAACCGTATGCTGGAGATAATTACCGGCTATGATGCGGAAGCGGTGCGCGGCGTGGCGGCGGATTATGTGCTCCGGTGTCACTTCCTGGAGCGGGGCGAGGTGTTTCAGGCTGCGTTGGCCGGTGGCGACATGCGGACGGTGGAGGGGGATATCATCAATGCCAGCCGCAAGAAGATCGCTGTCCGGTGCACCGTGTCGCCGGTCATGATCGAGGCGGGCCTTGCGGCCCGGGTTATGGTGATGCTGGAAGACATCTCGCTGCTCCGCGCGATTGAACAGCACCGGCCGGGCCATGACGAGGCCAAGGGAATGCTCGGCCATAGCCCAAAAATGCGCGAAATTTTTGAACTGCTGCCGGTGTTGTCCCACACCGATGCCACGGTGCTGATCACCGGCGAGACCGGTACGGGCAAGGATTTGCTCGCCGAGGCGGTGCATCACGCCTCAAAACGGGCCAAATATCCGTTCATCAAGGTCAACTGCGGGGCCTTGCCAGAGGCCCTGTTGGAGTCAGAGCTGTTTGGCCATGTGCGCGGCGCCTTTACCGGTGCGCATGCGGACAAGCCTGGCCTGTTCCGCCTCGCCCAGGGCGGCACGATTTTTCTTACCGAGATTGGCGATCTACCCCTGCCCCTGCAGGTGAAACTCCTTACCGTGCTTGATGACAAGGCGTTTTTTCCACTGGGCAGCGCCAAGAAGGTCACGGTGGACACCCGCATCATCACCGGCACCCATCGCGACCTGAGGCAGCTTGTCCAGGAAGGCCGATTCCGGGAAGATCTTTTCTTCCGGCTGAACGTTCTGCGCGCCCACCTGCCACCCCTGCGTGAGCGCGAAGGCGATGTGCGGCTGCTGATGGATCATTTCCTGCACCAGTTTGTAAACAGTCTCGGCAAGAACATCAAAGACTTCAGCCGCGAGGCGGTGACCCTGCTGACCCGCTACAGTTATCCAGGCAATGTGCGGGAGTTGCGCAACATCGTCGAGTACGCCACCAACATCTGTCAGGGAGAGCGGATTGAGCCGGAGCATCTTCCAGCCTCCATGCAAGAGGAATACATGCATGAAATTGACAGGCAAGCCGGCAAGGCCGCGGGCAGCGCCATGGCGACCGAGAGCGATCGGATCGGTCAGGCCGCGGCGCAACCCGCTGCCTCCAGTTGGACCGAGATAGAAAAGAAGTATATCCTGCAGGCCTTGATGAAAACCGGGGGAAATCGCACCCGGGCAGCCAAGGAACTCGGCTGGGGCCGCAGCACCTTGTGGCGCAAGATAACCCTTTACGGGCTTGACTAGAGGGCATAATCATGAAATTACTTGTCACCTCGCGGGCGGAGAACGTGGCGCCACGCTTTGACCTGGCGACCGAGGTAACCATTGTCTCGACCGTGAACGGTAAGAGCGCGGGGGAGCCACGGACCGTATTGTTGCCTGGCCCTTCCGCTGATGAGCTGTGCGGATTGGTATTGAAGGAAGATATCGAGGTGGTGGTCTGTGGCGGGATTGAAGAGGAGCATTATCAGTATTTTGCCTGGAAAAAAATTAAGGTGATCGATCGGGTGATCGGTCGCACCGCCGACGTGCTGCGCTTGGCCCTGGCCAATAAGCTGCGGCCGGGCGCAGTGGTTTAGGGATAGTCTGTAGGCGGATAGTCTTTTAGGGTGGCAGGAAATGCAGTTACTAACAGACTACAGACTAATAGTCTAAGTAACCTGCGAAGCGCCGTCCAGCAAGAAGGGGAACCAATGAAAAAAATTCTCGCGCTCTTGTCGAAGTTGCGGAACCGCCTCTTTCCGCCAATGACGGATTTTCTCTTCTTTTGCAGCAAAAACAATAGTGACCTCTGCGTCAAGGCCCGCTACTATTGCCTGCGGCGCAGCCTGCTGGTCATCATGATGCTGATCACCTTCCTTCCTCTTGGCATTACCACTGGCCTCAGTTTCTTTCAGTACCGGCAATTGTTGCAGGAGGAGACCTATAGCAATGCCCGGTGGAGCGCGGCCAACACGAAGCAGACCATTGAGGCCTTTCTGGAAAAGTTGCAGGCCGCCATCCTGGTGGTAACCGATGCCTACACCTTTGACGAACTGAACTCGCAGGAAAAAATCGACAAGGTCTTTACCGAACTGAAGCGTGAACACAAGGGGTTGGTCGATCTCAGCGTCATCAGTCCGGACGGGGTGCAGCGGGCCTATGCCGGACCATATAATCTGTCTGGCAAGGATTACAACGCCAGCCCATGGTACAATACCGCCCTGACAAAAAGGATCTACGCCAGTGAAGTGTTCATGGGGTTCCGCAATATCCCGCACTTTGTCATCGCCGCCAGCAAGCGCGAACCACAGGCGCAAGGTTCCTGGGTGCTGCGCGCCAGCATTGACGTGGACACCCTGGACCGTTTTCTCGCCTCCGCCAATTCGGAACTGGCGGATGATATTTTTCTGGTCAACAAGGAGTGGAAACTGCAAAGTTCATCCCGCTACTACGGGGAGATCAACAGCGATATCGTGCCGCGCGACACCCCTAAAAAGGCCGGCATTACCCTGGCCGATCAGCATCGGGGCGACACCCCTGTACTGCGTGCCGTCGGCTATATCAAGAATACGCCCTGGATTCTGGTGGTCGAGCACCAAGGCTACGGCCAGCGGAAATCATGGCAGTTGTTCAGGAACAAGCTGCTGATCATCTTTACCACCTGCCTGCTGTTGTCCGGGATACTCATCGTCCGGGTGGCCACCTTGCTGGCCCGCAAGATCAGGGAGGCGGAAACGACGCGGGAAACCCTGCTCAGCCAGACGGAGCATACCAACAAACTGGCATCCATCGGCCGGCTGGCCGCCGGCGTGGCGCATGAAATCAACAACCCGCTGGCGATCATCAATGAAAAGGCCGGGTTGATGAAGGATCTGCTTGAGCTCTCCAGCGAGTTCAAGCATCAGAAAAAATTTCTTGACCAGTTGGATTCGTTGCAGAATGCCGTGCATCGGACCCGGACCATCACGCACCGGCTGCTTGGCTTTGCCAGGCGTATGGAGGTGAACATGGAACCGGTGCAGATCAATGACGTGGTCACCGAGGTGATAGGATTTCTTGGCAAGGCGGCGGAACATCGCAACATCCGGATCGAGACCGACCTGCAACTCGACCTGGCCAGTATCCAGAGTGACCGGGGCCAGTTGCAGCAGATTTTTTTGAATATCGTCAACAACGCCGTTGATGCCATCGACCATGATGGCCTGATTCGCATATCATCCCGGCAGCTCGACGCCTCCGGGGCCTTGCAGGTGGACATATTCGACAATGGACCCGGCATGCCGCCCGAGGTACTTGACAAGATCTTTGAACCCTTCTTCACCACCAAGTTCGGCCAGGAAAGGCAGGGCACCGGCCTTGGGCTCTCTATTACCTATGGGCTGGTGAAAAAACTTGGCGGCCGGATTCTGGTCAAAAGCGAGGTGGGCAAAGGCACCGTATTCAGCATTATTTTCCCTGGAAAATCCCCAGTGGTGGAGGAGGCGGCGGATGAGTCGGAATAGGATTTTAATCGTGGACGATGAGATGGAATTCGCCAACACCCTGGCGGAACGGCTGCAACTGCGGGATTTCGAAACCATTGCAATAAGTGGTGGCGAAGAGGTGATACCCCTCCTGCAGGGGGGCTGGTTGCCGGACGTCGTGCTGCTTGATTTAAAGATGCCCGGCCAGGACGGCCTGGCGATTCTCGATCTGATCAAACAACACGACCAGAGTATCGAGGTTGTCATGATCACCGGGCATGGCGCCACGGCCAGCGCCATCGCCGGCATGCAGCGTGGCCTGTTTGACTATCTCATGAAACCGGTGGATATCGGTAAGCTGGTGGATACGATCAGCCTGGCGCTGCGGAAAAAGCGGGGGTGAGTTTTGAGGGTTTAGGCTGTAGGGGGTTAGACTGTAGCGGTTTAGTCTAACAGCCTACAGCCTAAACCCCTACAGCCTAGCATCCTAAGCACCTGCTCATGCGGTTTCATCCGTATCGTCGGCATAAGCAGGAAATTGTTCCTTCAGGCATTTCGGGCAGATGCCGTGGCTGAATTTTGCCTCGGAATGTTCGCTGATAAATTTTTCCAATTTGTTCCAGTAACCCTGGTCGTCGCGGATGCCCTTGCAGTACATGCAGATCGGGATGATGCCGCTGAGCGTCTTCACCTGGGCCAGGGCCTCGGTCAGCTCGGTGATGAGCCGCTCCCGTTCCTTCTCCGCCAGCTTGCGCTCCGAGATGTCATAGGCAATATGCACGCTCCGCGTGGCCTTGCCCTCCGCGTTCAAGATGGGCGCGACCGACACCAGGAAGTCCCCGGCCAGGCTCTCTTCCCGGAGCTCCACGGTGTGGGGTTTGCCATCCCGCAACAATTGGGCGTGGGGGCAGTGCTCCGACGGTGTCTGGCTATGATGCATGAGTTCATGGCATTTCCGGCCGATACAGTCCTGCGGCCGCATCATTAACAGGTCGGCGGTCGCCCGATTGGCCCGGAGAATCCGGAACTGGTCGTCCAGGATGAAGATGGGGGAGCGCACGGCGTCAAAGGTGGTCTCCCATTCCTTTTTTGCCCGTAGAATGGCTTCCTCGGTGGATTTCCGTTTAGTGATGTCCGTGGCGATCTGGATACGGACCAAGCGGTTGTCCATCCAGCGGACCGCGGCGTCGCGCATCTCATACCAGCGTCCATTTCGGGTGTTTTGCATTTCCCAGGTGTAAGCGCCAGCGGGGTTGCCCCTTTCGTCAAGAAGTCTGGGGTTGGAGCAGAATGGACACGGCCCGTCCTGGCCCTGCTGAAAAACTTGCCAACAGATTTTTCCTACTCCGTCGCCAAAAATATTCCGGCTGTATTTATTCATGGCCAGGACTTCATAGGTCTTCATATCGGCCACATAGACCGAGGCATTGACGCTGTCCAGAATGGTCAACAGGCTCTGTTGGGACTGCTTGAGCCCGTTTTCCGCCTGCATGCGGCGTTCCTCAACGGCAATAGCCATGCTGGCGAACCGCATGAGAACCTGGTCGGCCTCGGTCGGGGTGAAATCCTTTTGCAAGAGGACGCAAAGGGCGCCGACGAGGTGGTCACCAAAACGGACCCCCAGGCCAAGGTAGGTCTGGAGGTTGTATCGTCGGACGATGGGGGCGGTCTCGACATAGCGACTTTCCTGGAGGTTGCGGACCAGCAGGAAATCATCATCATTTTTTTGGATCACATCATGGCAGATGCTCCCCTCGGGCTGATCGACGGGGTTGAAATCGGTCGGCGTGTTCCATTGCCCCCACGCCACCAGCATGCCATCGCAGAGACGGTTGTAAAGGGCGCAGGTCGCCCCCAACTGCTGACCGCACAGGGCGGTAAGGAGGTTGATGTTGGCGAGGGCGTCGTTGCCAAAAAGGAGAAAGCATTCGGTTAGCCTGGTCAACCGTTCTTCAGCGGCCTCGGAGGCCGCAAGCCGGTTCTCCAAGGTTGCAACCCGTTCGGCAAGTTTTTCGTAGGTGATTGGTTCCATGGCCCCCTCCCGCGGGAGTTTGCTGTGCATAATTTAAGGGGTTGCCATAATACACGAAAGGGGGGGCACGGAAAATAATTATTTTATGCCAACACCGACTCACCCACGGCTAAGCGGTTGCCCATGCCAACATGCGGAGCGGCCTGTTCGACTATCTTATGAAACCGGTGGAGATCAACAAGCTGGTAGACACTATCGGTCAGACGGTAAGGGAAAGGCGGGGATGATTCTATCTGCCTATCTTATAGGGTGGTGTCTGTATCGTCGGCATAATCAGGAAATTGTTCCTTCAGGCATTTCGGGCAGAGACCGTGGCTGAATTTTGCCTCGGAATGTTCGCTGATAAATTTTTCCAACTGGTTCCAGTAACCCTGGTCGTCGCGGATGCCCTTGCAGTACATGCAGATCGGGATGATGCCGCTGAGCGCCTTTACCTGGGCCAGGGCCTCGGTAAGCTCGGTGACGAGCCGCTCCCGTTCGCGTTCCGTTTGCTTACGCTCCGAGATGTCATAGGCAATATGCACGCTCCGCGTGGCTTTGCCCTCCGCGTTAAAGATGGGCGAAACCGACACCAGGAAGTCTCCGGCCAGGTACTCTTCCCGGAGCTCCACGGTGTGGGGTTGGTTATCCAGCAACATTTGCGCATGGGGGCAGTGCTCGATCGGCGTCTCGGTCTGATGCATGAGGGTATGGCATTTTCGGCCGATACATTCCGCGGGGCGCAGCCCCAGGCGGTCGGCTGTCTCTCGGTTGGCCCTGATGATCCGGAACTGGTCATCCAGGATGAAAATGGGGGCGCGCAAGGCGTCAAAGGTGGTCTCCCATTCCATTTTCGCCCGGAGAATGGCCTGCTCGGCCGCCTTCCGTTCAGAGATGTCCGTGGCGATCTGGATGCGGACCAAGCGGTTATCGATCCAGTGGACCGCCGCGTCATGCATCTCATACCAGCGCCCATTTCGGGTATTTTGCATCTCCCAGGTGCATGCGCCAGCGGGATTGCCATTCTCGTCAAGAAGTTCAGGGTTGTAGCAGAACGGGCACGGCCCGGCCTGGCCCTGCTGAAAAATTTGCCAGCAGATCTTCCCAACCCCGTCGCCAAAAATATCCCGGCTGTATTTATTCATGGCCAGGACTTCATAGGTGTCCATGTCGGCCACATAGACCGCGGCATCGATGCTGTCCAGGATGGTCAGCAGGCTCTGGTGAGACTGCTTGAGCCCGTTTTCCGCCTGCAACCGCTTCTCCTCCACGCCAATGGCCTGACTGGCGAGCAGCATGAGGTGCTGGTCGGCGCGACTCGGGGTGAAATCCTTTTGAAAGACGACACAGAGTGAACCGAGGCAGTGGTCCGCGAAACTGACCCCCACGCCAAAATAGGTCTGCAGCTTGTAAAGTCGGACGTTGGGGTCGGAAGCGGCGTAACGGCTTGCCTGGAGGTTGCGGACCAGCAGGATGTTGTTATCGCCTTGCCGGATTACCTCATGGCATAGGTGCCCATCAGGACGATCAATGGGGTTGAAACCAGGAGGCGTGTTCCACTGCCCCCACGCCACCAGCATGCCGTCGTGGAGACGGTTGTAGAGGGCGCAGGTGGCGCCCAGCAACTCACCGCACAGGGCCGTGAGGAGGTTGATGTTGACCAGGGGGTCGTTGCCGAAATGGAGAAAGCATTCCGTAAGTCTGGACAGCCGTTCCGCCACCGCCTGCGCCTCCGCCAACTGCTTTTCCAAATCGGTAACTGGTCTGGCAAGTCTGTCGTCGGCCGTTGGTCCCATGGGCACCACCAAATGGGGAGTTTGCTTAGAAGGATTCTTGTTTCAATGGTACTCTCGATGGTCGGCAAAGATTAAGTACTATTTTTTTTCCTGCTTGCCGCAGGCTTCTTGCTGCCGGATTAATTCCAGATCCACGCCGACCTCCACTGTTTCGCCAACGGCCAGGCGGCCGCCATCCAGTACCGCGTTATAGGTGAGGCCGAATTCCGTGCGGTTGAGACGCGTTGTGAGGCGGGCGCCACGGCGGGTGTTACCCAAGGGATCCTGGATCGCCTGGGTGGGGCCGGCCAGTTCCACGGTGATTTCCCGGGTGACGCCGTGCATGGTCAGGTCGCCTGTCATCTGTAGCTTGCCCTGGCTGCCCGGGGTAATCTTCTTGGTATGGAAGGTGAGGGTCGGGAAGGTGTAGGCGTCGAAGAAATCATGGCTGCGCAGGTGGTTGTCCCGTTTTTTCACGCCAGTCTCGATGCTGTCGGCCGCAATGGTCAGGTCGAGCGCCTGCAAGAGGTTGCCTGGTTCGCCAAAGACCGCCGTGCCGGTGATCTCGCTGAAAAAGCCGCGGATCTCGCCGATGCCTAGGTGCTGCACGGCGAAATGGGCAGCGGAATGGTCCGGGTCAACGCGCCAGGAGTCGGCCTTGGCCGGGGTGGCGAAGAGGATGGCAGCGAGGGCAAAAACGAGCAACGCGTAGCGCAACTGGTGCATGGTGGTTCTCCGATTATGTGTTTGACGGCGGGCGGTTCCTGAAAACCTGTGAACATTCTAGCACAGGACGGGCCGGAAAATAGCAAAGGGTGTTTATTCAGAATTTTTTTGGGTTTTCTTCTGGCCGCGTCGGACCTGCCGGACCTGTTTGACAGGTCCGACGGGAAGCGGCGGTGGCGTCACCGGCATGACCTCGGCCCGTTGGTGGCGCTCCACGGTGGTGGTGCGTTCGGGCAGAAAGGCGACAATGCCATCACCAGGCCCAGGCGTCAGGCCGATCGCGTGCAGGGCCGCGCCGGAAAAGCGGGCAAAGGTCGCTTGTTTGAAAAACTCGTTGCGGCCGGCATGATCGTACAAGGGCGGCAGATTCTGGGGCAGCGCCTGCCAGAGGAAATTCTGGACCTCTTGCAGGGCGGTGGCGAGGCGCAGTTCATCTGGCAGAAAACGGTGGCCGCAACGCAGCCAGTCGTAGCGCAGCAGTTCCAGCAGCAGTTGCTGATCAGCCCTGCTGGCGGTTGCCGCGCAGAGCACGCGGGTCATGAGATCCTGGGTGGGAGAGAGATGGAAAAAACCACTGGCCTGGCAATGGTTGAGCACTCCTTCGAAAAAGGCGGCCGGGTCATCCGCTGTCGCGCGCAGGTAGCGGAAAAAGGTGCGGAAATAGCGATTATTGTAAAAGGTTTCCACGACCTGGCCCAGCCAGAAGAGGCGGCTTAGGGAGCAATGTCCCAGCCAGCGGGTGGCCAGCACCGGGTAGGGAGGGGAGTGGCCGCATTGGATGCCGAACTCGGACTGGCGACTTTGTAGGGCGGTGCCGGGCAGCACCTTCAGCAACCCCATCTGGAGATAGTGGGGGGCGAGGCTGAAGGCCGCGTTCACCGAAGCCCGGAAGGAGGCTGTGGTCTCATGGGGCAGGCCGAGGATGAGGTCGAGGTGCAGGTGAATCGTCTCCATGACCGCCAGCCGGGCGATGGCCGTTCTGGCCAACTCCAGGTTCATGGTGCGGTTGACCGCAGCCAGACTCGCCGGATTGGTGGTCTGCAGGCCGATCTCGAACTCGAACAGGCCGGGCGGCACAGTGGCCAGGAAGGCGAACAGCTCCTCGTCAAAGAGATCCGGGGCGATCTCGAAATGGCACTTGGTCGGGCCGGCATGCTCGGCCAGATAGCGCCAGATCGCCAGGGCGCGCTGCCGGTCACCGTTGAAGGTGCGGTCCACGAAGCGCAGGCTCTTCGGGCTATGGGCGAGGATGGCCCGCAGTTCGCCGTAAACCTCGTTTAGCCCTTTGACTCGCACGCCAGTGCTGGCCGAGGAGAGGCAGTAGGAGCAGGAGAAGGGGCAACCCCGGGACGACTCATAATAGACGGCGCGGTTGCGCAGTGGGCCGGCAAAATCCTCTTCCCGATAGGGCGCCGGGAAGGCGACCGCCATCCCGGCCTCATACTCCTGTTTAAGAGAGCCAGTGCGCAGATCCGCAATAAAGGCGGCAGGCGCACCCTCGATCTCGCCGCGGAAGATGGTGCACTGCTCGGGCCACTCCGGCTGGGGGCCATGGCTCACCTGCGGGCCGCCCAGGATAATGGGGCAGTCGGGCCGCAGGGTGGTCAGATCAAGTACCAGGCGGCGCACGTAATCGACGTTCCAGATATAGACGGAGAAGAAGAGGGCGTCTGGTTCCTGTTCCGTGAGGCTCAGCAAGGTTTCCAGGTAGGGGTCGTTGATGGTGCCGGCCAGCAGGGTCACCGCGCAGCCCGGCAGGTGTTGCTCCAGGGTATTGCGCACCGCGAACAGGGCGGGGCAGGAGTGGGTGAAACGGGCATTTAAGGCCAGCAGGGTAA
>DYDL01000007.1:0-7866 GCA_020717925.1 Desulfocapsa sp. | reverse complement strand
TGACGGCAGCCCTTGCCATTGAGTTTAATGGCCCTCGTGAATTTAGCAATTTATAGCGGACCAATGGCACAATTGCCGTTGCCAATCATTGAGGCGCAGGGAGCAGGGTTCCCATGGGTAGCAAAATATGGCGTGGTCTGGCCGCCGGGTTCGTGGTTTTTTTTATGATGATAAATACTCCCAGGATCGCAGCGGCGCAACTGTCCCGCCACCTGCATAAGCAGACGCTGGATAACGGCCTCACCCTGCTGGTGAAGGAGACGCCGGGCAACAAGGCCGCCACCGTGCAGCTCTGGGTTAAGACCGGCAGCGTCTACGAGGAGGCCAGGGAGGGTGGCATCACCCACCTCATTGAGCATATGATTTTCAAGGGCACCGAGACCATGGGACCGGGCGCCCTGGCCGAGGCGGTCGAGGGCGCCGGTGGCCGCATCAACGCTTACACCAGCTACGAGTATACGGTCTACCACGCCACCCTGGCCGCCCGTCACTGGGAAAAGGCACTGGAGGTGCTGACCGACGCGGTCCTACACTCCACCTTTGACCCGGCCGAGCTGGAGCGGGAAAAGCCGGTGGTCCTGGAAGAGATCCGCATGCGCAATGACCGGCCCGCCTCCCGGTTGTTCGAGGCGCTCATGGCCAATGCCTATACGGTTCATCCTTACCGGTTGCCTATCATCGGTACCCGGGAGAGCGTTTCCGGCTTTTCCCGGCAGAATATCCTTGATTACATGGCCAAGAACTATCACCCCGAGAATTTCACTGTGGTGGTGGTGGGCGATGTGCATTTCGCCGAGGTTCTCGACCGGGTGACCGCGCTGTTGGCCGATCTGCCTAAAAGCGGGGTCGGCCGGCCCGAGCTGCCCCAGGAGCCCATGCCCCGGGCCGCGCGTTTCTTCAAGATCGAGGAGGACGTCACCCAGACCCAACTGGCCCTGGTCCTGCCCATCGCCCCGTTCAAAAGCCCCGACACGCCGGTGCTGGACGTGATCGCCCACATCCTCGGCCAGGGCGAGACCTCCCGTTTGTACCACGAGTTGCGCGATACGAAGCAACTGGTCTTTCAGATCAACGGCACGGCCTTCACCCCCCATGACCCCGGTCTGTTCGAGGTCACCGCGGTGCTGGAGGCGAAAAATGTCGAGCCGGCCTTGGCTGCCATCATGGAGGAGATCTTCAAGCTCAAGCACCTGCCGGTCAGCGAGGCCGAGCTCATGCGGGCCAAGACCAACCTGGAGAGCGAATTCGTCTTCAACCTCGAACAGGTGGAGGGGCAGGCCCGGGTGCTGGGCACCTTTGAGATGCTGGCTGGCGACCCTCGGGAGGACGACTATCTGGATAAGATCCGCGCTGTCAGCCGGGAGGACATCCTGCGGGTAGCTGGCGCATATTTCAAGGGTGAGCGCTTTACCCTTGGGGTGCTGGCGCCCAAGGAGAGCGGTGTGGGGCTCGATGAGGCAAAGCTGTCGGTGGTGATCGATCAGGCCGAGGCCAAGGCCCGGGCCGGGCTGCCACCCTCACTGGTGCCGGACGCTTTCCTGGGCAACGTGCATCGCTTCAAGCTGGCCAACGGCATCAGGCTCCTGGTGCGCGAGGACCACGAGGTGCCCACCGTGGGTATCCAGGCCGTCTTCCCTGGAGGGCTGCGCGGTGAAACCAGGGGCACTAGCGGCGCCTTTGCCTTTATCAGCGAACTGTTGCCCCGGGGCACCGACAAGATGACGGCCCGGGAGTTTGCCGTGGCCGTGGGCGACATGGCCGGCAACATCTCCGGCTTTAATGGCAAGAATACCTTTGGCCTGCGGGGCGATTTCCTGACCCGTTACTTTGGTAATGGTATGCAACTGGTGCGCGACGCCATCCGCACCCCGGCCTTTGCCCCGGAGGAGGTGGAGAAGGTGCGGCCCGAACTGCTGGCCGCGCTTCGCCAACAGGAGGATGCCCTGGCCGCCGTGGCCTTCCGGGAGTTCAACCGGCTGCTTTTCCAGGGCCATCCTTACGGGCTCAATACCCAGGGGGCCGAGGACGCCATCCGGCGGATGGACACCGTTGAGTTGCGGGACATCTATCGTCGGCACGGTGGACCTGACCATTTGGTGTTGGCCGTGGCCGGCGACGTGGATCCCGAACGGGTGCATACTCTGGTGGAAGAACTCTTCGGGGACTGGCAGGGGGTGGCCCCGGTGGCGGACGCCATTGCGGAGGAATCATTTTTGCCGCCTGAACCGCTCGGTAAGCCGGAGTCCTTTACCCTGCCCCGCGCCAAGGAGCAGACCCATATCGTGGTGGGTTTCCTGGGCACCACCCTGACCGCCCCGGATCGCTTTGCCGTGGAGGTGATGGAGACCCTGCTTTCCGGCCAGAGCGGCCGGCTGTTCATGGAATTGCGCGACAAGCAGAGCCTGGCTTACAGCCTCTCCTCCTTTGCCCTGCTCGGCCTGGACACCGGCTCCTTCGGGGTTTATATCGGCACCAGCCCGGACAAGCGGGAGGCGGCGGTTGCCGCCCTCTGGCAGGAGCTTACGCGGCTGCGCGAGACCCTGCCGGGCGAGGAGGAGTTGCAGCGGGCCAAGAACGTGCTCATCGGCCAGTATGAACTCGGGGTGCAGACCCATGGCGCCCAGGCCCTGGAGATGGCCCTGAACGAGGAGTACGGCCTGGGCCAGGATTTCGGCGGGCGTTACGTGGAAGGGATCAGCCAGGTGGATGCGCAAGCGGTGCGGAACGCCGCCATGAAATACATTCTGCCCGAGCATTACGTGCGGGTGACGGTGGGGGCGGCTGAGGATTTTGGCAAGGTGGCGCCTGTTGCCAACCCGCCAGCCGCCACCCCGGTAGATAGCCCAGGAGACCACAATGAACCGTAAGATGATCGCCCCCTCCATCCTGTCGGCGGATTTTTCCCGGCTGGGTGACGAGATCCGGGCCGTGGCGGCGGCTGGCGCCGAGGTTATTCACGTAGACGTCATGGATGGGCACTTTGTTCCCAACATCACCATCGGGCCGCTGGTGGTGCGGGCGGCGCGTGCTGTTACCGACCTGCCCCTGGACGTGCATCTGATGATCAGCAATCCCGACCAGTACCTTGCCGCCTTTGCCGAGGCGGGCGCCGACTGGATCACCGTGCATGTCGAAGCCTGCCCTCACCTGCATCGCACCATCCAGGCTATCAAGGAGTTGGGCAAGAAAGCCGGGGCGGTGTTGAACCCGGCCACCTCGCTGGCCACCCTGGATTACATCATCGACGACTTGGATCTGGTGATGCTGATGAGCGTCAACCCGGGTTTCGGGGGCCAGGCCTTTATCCCCTCGGCCCTCGCCAAGATCCGGCAATTGAAAGAGATGATTGATCAGCGGGGGTTGCGGATGGGCATTGAGGTGGACGGCGGCGTGACGCCCGCCACCCTGCCCAGCATTGCCGAGGCCGGCGCCAACATCTTCGTGGCCGGCTCAGCCATCTTCGGCCAGCCCGACTACGGGGCGGTCATCGCCAATATGAAGAAACTACTTAAGAGCTGAAAGCTCAAAGCTGAAAGCTGAAAGTCTATGGATTGTTACATTGGACTTTGAGCTTTCAGCTTTCAGCCTTGAGCTTCTTTACCTCAGACCATTCCACAGGGCGGCCTGGCGGTTGGGTTGCACCTTGATGGTGATGTCCCTGCTCTCCTGCTGGCCGGCCTGGTCCTTTAACGTGACCCGGATCACCGGTTCAGGATAATCCACGGAGTAGAATGAGGAGGGCACCACAAAGGAGACCGTGGAACCGGCCTGATTCATGGGTTCCAGCCGCACCGGCACGCCCGCCGTTTGTTTCCAGGTGAAGCTCAGGTTTTCCGGGCGCTCGTCGCGGCTGGGGCTGGCATCCAAGACAACGGTTTCGCCAACTGCATACGCCCGCTGGTCCATGGGGCACAGGGCCAAGGTTGGCCGCCTGTCCCCATCCTGGACTTGGATGTTGAGCTGCCGGGTTTTCGAGCTCTGGCCGGCGAGCTTGAAGCGGTAGCGCAGCCATTCCCGACCCTCGCTGCGCGGGGCCGGGTCATAGCGATGACGGTGGTCATCCAAACGGGTCAGGTTGCCTTGCAGCCTCTTGTCGATAATCTCCACTGCCACCTTTTTACTGTAGGGAATCCCGGGGTTGGCCTTGTGCCAGACGTCCTGCCAGTCGATATCCAGCGCCGCGGTGTTCTTGGTTCGCATGGTGAGGTCCGTGGCCGCGACTCGTGGCGCGCTGGGTTTATCTTTTGGCTTGGCGGCGCAGGCCGTCGTTAGCGCCGCGCTCACTGGCGCCCCGGAGATGCGGATCACGGCTGGTTCGCTTAATGTCTTGCCGTCACTGGCCCGGTAAACGAAGCGGTCCTCGCCCTTGAAATCACCGGACGGTATGTAGGTGAGGTTGGGTATGGCGCCGATAAGGCGACCGGCGGCCGGCAGTTCGGTGATCACGAATTCAATGGGGTCGTTGTCCGGATCCTGGCCTTGTAAGGCGATGTTGACTTCCTTAGCGGCGGCAGGGATGGGGATCTCCATGGCCATGGTCTGGGGCGGTTGGTTGGCCGCAACTATTGGCGCGGCCGGAGGCTCGGCTGGCGCGGCTGGAGGAGCCGGGGCCACCGGGGCCACTGGAGCCTGGGCCACCGGGGCAACGGCCGGCTCAACCACGGCAGGGGCTGGGGCGGTGGCGGTGGCCGGGATTTTGTGACGGGCCTGCATGGTGAAATATCCGGCCAGGCTCAGCAGCAGAAGCAGGCTGGCACCGGCGCCGGTCCACAGGGCCCGCTTGCCCCCTAATTTAGGCAGCCAGACAGGCAGACGGGGTTTCTTTTTTTCCATGGGGGGTATAAGTTGCTCCTCGTCGCGGTCGGCCGGTTCTTCAGCAAGATCGGCCAGCACTGCCGCGCCAATGGCCGGCTCGGCCACGCTCTCTTCACCGCCGGCATCATCCAGTTCGTTACCCGCAAAGCCAAAGGCCTCCTCAGCGATCGGTCCGGTTGGCTCGGTGGGAAACAGTGCCTCCTCCTCGCCAACGCCTTTGGCGAAGAGTTGGTCCATCTCTTCCTGGCTGGGCGTGGAAACCGCGGCCGCCACCGGCTCCTCGGAGTTGGACAACAACTGGTCAAGATCGGACTGGTCCAGGCCTGGCAAGTCGCTGCCCGTCTCCGCTAGCGCGCTTACGCTGCTGAGCAGTTCGTCCATGTTGGCCTGGTAGAATTCACCGAATTGGGCGTTGTCGTCCGGCTTTGCCGGGGGCGCGGGCTCGGTCTGGGTCTCGCCCGTGCCCGCCGGCGGGGTGTTGCCTGCCATCAGGGTGGCGTCCAGGGCCTGATCGATGCCCAGGCCAATGGTTTCTTCATTCAGAATAGCGGGTGGCGGCTCGCTTTCTCCCAACAATTGATTGATATGGTCCTGATCCATTTCTGGCGCTGACGCGGTTTCACCACCACCGAAAAGGGAGTCGATAGCCGACTGGTCCAGGGGCGCCTCTTCTTCACTGGCGATCGCGGTCGGCGCATTGTTGCCAAGCAACGCGTCAAGATCCGACTGGTCGATGTCCTCCAACGAGGCCGACATCGGTTCAGCAAAGTCCGGCAGGTCGGGCGTGGGCGCCTCGGATGGCGAGGGGCCCTCCATGGCGAGACGGGCCTCCTCATCAAAGGGATTTTCCTCGTCGGATAATTCCCCCATCCAATCGTCGATGTCGGATTCCAGCTTTTCTTCAGACATGGGTTTTCCCCGTTGTTGCGCGTGGCAAGGATATCAACCCGGATCAGCAACCCCGGCATGGAGCCGGGAACGTACCGGCGAGGTATGCAGTGCCCGGTATATGGACTCGGACATCTCGGCGTTGACCACGTAGGACCGCCGCTCACCGCTCGCGTTGCTGCCCGAGATGTGCAGGCGCAGATAGCCGTCCATCTCCTGCAGGGTGCCCTGTACCCATTGTACTGGCGCCGCGCTGGTGTCGGGGGTAGCGTACTGGTCACGCTGGGACCAGGCGCCCATGCTGGTGTGGCCGTTCAGCACGGCCGCCATCTGGTCGGCCAGGGTGATCCCCAGCATGGAGGGGCGCTGGTGCTCGAATTCCCATAGAAAAGGGAAGGACTCGACCCGCACCAAGGATTGTTCGAAGAAGCCCTGAAACTGGCGGACCGCGTCGTCGCAGATCATGCCGATCAGCTCCGACAGGCCGGCATAGTTGCGAAAGGTTTTGGGCGCCTGGGGTGTGGCGGCGACCGGGGGTGCGGCGGGCTCGTCCACGGCCGGCAAAGAGTCCTGGGCTCGGGCGGCTGATGGCAGGACCAGAAGTATTGCAACGAGAAGGATGAGCAGGTGGTTTGCACGGGCCATGGTGGTGTCCTTGTTTGGTTGTAAGTACTCAGGTTGTTTAGACCGTAGTCTGTTAGCAACTGATGATGTTGCCCATCTAAAAGACTAAACCCCTACAGACTCTCCACCTAAAGTTATCTCTGCACGCCTTTCACGGCAATGGTGTGGGGCTCCTGGGACATCTGGAAGAAGCCCAGCAACTCCCGGTTCAGCGGCAGGTTGTAACGCCAGGAAGTCTTTACCAGGCCGGTTTTCAGATCCACCAGCCGGCCTTGGACGATCAGGGTCTTGCGGGTGTTGGTGAAGGTCGACAGCATGACGTAGTTCAGTTCCGGCAGGTCGGTGGCCAGTTCGCCGATGTTCCGTGACAGGATGAATTCCCCGGTCTGGGGCAGGATGGTGATGTCCTTGCCCAGCCGCAGTTCCGCCACCTTGAGGCCGCGATCCGCCAGATCGGTGAGCAGGTATTCGGCCATGACCCGGCCGAACTCGGTCTCCTTCTTGAGGTCGGCCAGCGGCACTGCCGAGACTACGGCAATGCGGGAGTTGAAGGTCTTCTCGCCCTCCTCCTTGAGTTCGTAATAGACCTTGCCCGCCACTTCCTTGGAGAGTTCCGACAGCAGGCTCTCGGTGCCCAGGGAGGTGGAGGTGTCGGGCAGATACTGCACCACCCGGGAACTGACGGCCGCTTGGGTCTCGTCCGTCTGCCGCGCCTGGCAGACCGGATAGGTCGCCTCGTCGTTTACCCGCGCGATCCTAGGCGCGCAGGCCATAAGCGCGACCACAACTATTGCCCCGGCCAGGAGTAACCGGATGGACCTTATTCTCTTCATAACCATTCCTCGCAAATCCGCTAAGTTTTGCTTGTTTTCCTTTTTACATCTCCAGCCGTTTCATATAGATTGCTTCTCCAACCTGGGTCGCGGCCGAGGCCCGGTCGGCCAGCAGTCCGTCCAGCAGACCGTTGCGTGCCAGGCGGGTGGAGGCGCTGGTCAGCAGGGTGCCGGTACGGCTGTCGAGGATGCGGGCGTTGACAAAGATGTGGCTCTCGGTGAGGGTGTAGGTGCCGGTGAGGGTGGCGCTGGCCTCGACCTGATTGCGGATGGCGTCGGGGTCGCGGGACAGGGCGTACTCGCCGCGTTGTTCCTGGATCAGGATGTCGTTGCTCTGGCGGATCTCGACCACCGAGAAGCCATGCTGGGCGAATTCGTTTTGCAGTTGCTCGGCCAGGAAGCGGCCAAAGGACGAGGTGCGGGTAAGCTTCTTCAGCTCCACAAAGGAGCAGACCACCAGTCCTTCACTGAGCAGGCCGGTGTGCGGATCCGGTTCGTCCAGGTGGGTGAGCATTTGGCGGGTCAGCTCCTGGATATGGGCCTCCAGGACCGTGGCGTCGGCCTCGGAACTGGCCGCGGTGGGGCAGGCTACTTCGTCCGCGGGACTGTCGGCGAAGGGCCAGAAGGCCCGGGCCTGGACCGCCAGGGTCAGGCCCAGCAGGGCGACCAGCGGCAATAGCCAGGCGAGACGTTGCACCACAAACGC
>DYDL01000405.1 GCA_020717925.1 Desulfocapsa sp. | reverse complement strand
GTGGGCGGCGGTATCCGCACCGTGGACGACATGCGGGCCGTGCTGCTGGCTGGGGCCGAGAAGGTGAGCGTCAACAGCGCGGCGGTCAAGAACCCTGAAATAATCAGTCAGGGCGCCGCGGCTTTCGGCAGCCAGTGCATCGTCTTGGGCATGGACGTCAAGAAGGTAGCGGTTTCCGAGCGCATTCCGTCGGGCTACGAGATGGTCATCAACGGCGGCCGCACCTTCATGGGTATCGACGCCCTGTGGTGGGCGCGGGAGGGCGAACGGCTGGGGGCCGGCGAGATCTGCCTGAACTCGATCGACGCCGACGGCACCAAGGAGGGCTACGAGACCACGCTGACCTCGCTGGTCTCAAGCCACGTCTCCATCCCGGTTATCGCCTCGGGCGGCGCCGGCACGCCGGAGCATATTCGCGCCGTGCTGGCCGAGGCTAATGCCGACGCGGCGCTCATCGCCTCCATGACCCACTACGGCGAGTACACGGTGGCCGGCATCAAGGACTACCTGCACGACCACCACATCAAAACCCGGATGGCATGGTAACCCTGGGCATCGAGCAACTAGTTTCCGACCCGCCCGCCTGGCTCATGGGCCGGCGGCTCGGGCTCCTGTGCAGCCAGGCCTCGACCGACCGCCATTTCCGCCACAGCCGCGATCTGATCATGGCGGCCTTTCCCAACCAGCTCACCTGCCTCTTGGCACCGCAGCACGGCTTTTTCGCCGAAAAGCAGGACAACATGGTGGAGTCGGCGCACGGGATTGACCCGGTCACCGGCCTCCCGCTCTTCAGCCTCTATGGCGACACCCGTCGGCCCGACAGCGCCATGCTCGACCACTTCGACGTGCTGCTGGTCGATATCGTTGATGTCGGCACCCGGGTCTACACCTTCTTCTCCACCCTGGCCTACTGCCTGGAAGAGGCGGCAAAGCACGGCAAGAAGGTGGTGGTGCTCGACCGGCCCAATCCCATCGGCGGGGTCGCGATCGAGGGCAATATCCTGGCGCCGGACTGCACCTCCTTTGTCGGGCTCTACCCGTTGCCCATGCGGCACGGTTTGACCTTCGGTGAACTGGCCGTGTATGTCAACCAGGAATTTGGCCTGGGCGCCGATCTCTCTGTGGTGCCGATGGCCGGCTGGCGGCGGTCTATGCTGTTTGGTGATACTGGGTTGCCCTGGGTCTTTCCGTCACCTAACATGCCAACCCCCATCACCGCCCTGGTCTATCCCGGCCAGGTGATCTGGGAGGGCACCAACCTCTCGGAGGGCCGCGGCACCACGCTGCCCTTCGAGCTGGTCGGCGCACCCTATGTGGAACCGGCCGCCGTGCTCTCCACTCTGGCCGACCTGCCCTTGCCGGGCTGCGTCTTGCGCCCGCTAACCTTTGAACCCACCGCCCAGAAATGGGCGGGCCAGCCGTGCCATGGCTTTCAGCTCCACGTCACCGACCCGGTGGCCTTCAAACCTTACCGAACTTCGTTGGCCCTGCTCCAAGCCTTTATGCGCCTCTACCCCGAAGG
>DYDL01000404.1 GCA_020717925.1 Desulfocapsa sp. | reverse complement strand
TGACGTCTACTGCTGTCAGTTGCATTTTCATGTCTCCTCTTTTTTTCATGGGCAGTTACAGTGGGGCGTGACGTTGATCAGCGGCGACTGATTCACCGCAGGGGGTTCCGGAATCGGACCAGGTTCAGTTCCTCCGACCCGGGCTTGTGCTCCAACTCGGTCTTCTGCTCCGTGCGCACGGCTCGCAGGGCCTTCGCGCGCTCGGAGCCCTCCGGCACCTCGACCCAGCCGACCGAATAAACGTAATCACCAGCGAGCGCAATCGAATGCACGAAGGTCACCCACCGGCCATCCGCCAAGCGGAGCGCGCCATGGTCGCGATAGGCGCGCTGGGGAATGTCGTAGCTGATGAAATGGGCCGTGCGACGAATCTTGGCGCCGTCCGGTTTCGTGAAGCCGGGCCCGTTCGCCAGATAGTGCACGGTGTCCCCGACGAGAGTGAAACCCAGGGTCCCGCGCGGGCCGGGCCGGCCGATCGGGTCCGCGAAGACGCTGTTGTCCGTGCGGTCAACGTCGATCCGCTCGATGTTCTCGACCTTCGCCGCCTGGGGGTCGAAACGGAACAGGCACGTGGAGTCGTTGAGCGTGCCGTAGAAGACCTGTTCCTTCGCGTGCCAGGCCAGACCGATCCAGTAATCCGGCCGGCTGTTGTAGCCCAGCTTACAGGGCAGAGTCTCGATCTTGTCCGAGCCAAAGCGATACGCGCCAATCTCGCCTTTGGTGTTGGACCAATACACCGATCCGTCGCGCGCATCGATTCCGAGGGTCCGGCAAAGATACATCCGGTCCTCGCCCTTGCCGCGCTCGGCCTTGCCATAGACGGGCCCCATGTTGCGGAGGGTCCGGTTCTGCATGTCATAGATTAGGAACAGCCCGCCGGGCCAGGTCAGGCCGTAGAGCCGGTGGCGCGCGGCGTCCATGGTCATGGTAAGCAGACTCTCCTCCTTCGGGGCCTGGGCGAGGCGCTCCCATGCGCGGGTTTTGAGGTCGAAGGACAGGAAGTGCCCGCCGGGATAAGGCTCGTATCCTTTGGCCTCGGCGATCTCCTCTGTCGCCATGACCGTCTTGTAATAGCCGACGTGGGTTCCGAGGTAGAGCTTGCCCTGGTGCTCGAAGATCGGGGAGTGGATCTTCCCCTGCGGAATCCGGGGCCGGTCTTTTTCGCCGACCACGTCGCCCATGTCGGCCAGATGCTCAATCCGGCGGCCCACCGGATCGAAGGCATAGAACTGCGCGTAGCCGTCGATCAGATGAGAGCTGATCTGATAGTAGATTCTCCCGTCGCTCGCGGAGCCCAGCCCATACCAGGCGCCGTCGCCCTTCAGGAAGGCCGCGTCGAAAACCTCGGCGGCCAAAACCTGCTGCGGTTGTGCGGCGGTCGCAGACGCCGCGGTGGGCGCAGCCGGAAAGAGGCTCGGTTGGCCGCAGATCAAAAGGGCCAGCGCCACCAGGGAACCTCCGGAAACTGCTTTTCGGAGTCGGGTTGATGGTGGCGGTTCGGTTT
>DYDL01000403.1 GCA_020717925.1 Desulfocapsa sp. | reverse complement strand
ACTTTCTGACTTGCGGCACAATACATGCTAACAATATGAAATAATTGATTTTTTAATAGAAAAGTCCTTTCGTCCCTGGTATATTGTGTTTAGCGAAAACATAATAAAAACAAGGAGAAAGGACTGATGGAGTATATACAGAAACTGGCTGAGCAGCAAGAGGCAATTCATCTGGAGAATACCACCGATTCTTTTTTCGGTGATTTCCAGCTTGGCCACTTGCTCAATGCCGCCGGTATTCGCAAATTGCGAGGGGCCGCGCCGCTGAAGGTGTTCGGCGCGATTTTCAGACTGCCCTTTGCGGGGAACAATTTCTTCCGCGGCATTGCCAAAAATCAGGCCTTGGGGTTTGGCAAGGATGCGGCCTATAACCTGCTGCGCAACCCCCGGCATAACTGGCGCAAGCTCATGCTTGGCCTGGCCGTGAAAATTGTGACCGTTTTTACTCTGCTCACCGATGGTGAGAGGGAAAAGGTTCTGATCTTTGACAGCAGCACGTACGACCGCTCCCGGTCGAAAAAGGTGGAACTGCTCGCCTGGGTGTTTGATCATACCCTTGGCAAATCCATTCGTGGGTTCAGCATGCTTACCATCGGCTGGTCGGATGGCTACAGTTTCATCCCCTTGGATTTTGTACTTGGCTCCTCGGCCAATACAAAGTCGAGGATTTGCGAAGCGCGGAAGCCTGTCGACAAGCGGACCTGTGGGCACATGCGGCGCCTGGAGGCTGTTCGCAAATCGACCGAGCCACTGGCCGCAATGCTTGCGCGGGTCTTGGCCGCCGGGATAACCGCCGACTATATCCTGATGGACAGTTGGTTCTCCTTCCCCGTGATCATCGCGACGCTGTCTCAGTACCGCCCGGTGATCTGCATGCTGAAGGACATGCCTACAGTATTCTACAAGCATGAGGGGCAATGGTATACGCTGGGGCGGTTGTACGGCAGGCTCAGAAAACGGCCGGGTCTGGCAAAAATTCTGGCCAGTGTCATGGTGGAGACCAAGCAGGGGCAGCAGGTAAAAATCGTCTTTGTGCGCCACCGCCACAAGAGGGACTGGCTGGCCGTACTTTCGACCGACCTGGAATTGGCTGACGCGGAAATCATCCGTATTTACGGCAAGAGATGGGATATTGAGGTGTGCTTCAAGATGCTCAAGCAGCATCTGAGACTGGAAAAGGAAGCCCAACTGCGGGACTATGACGGCCTGATCGGGCATACGACCGTGGTCATGATTCGCTATATGTTCCTCGCCTTTAGGCAAAGGCTGCATACCGACCAGAGGACGGTTGGCAGTCTCTTCCATGCCTGCTGTGACGAGGTGAAGGATTTGACCTTGGCCGAGGCCTTGCAGCGGCTGCTGGCCTTGGTCATTGAAAAAATTCGCGGCACAGGAGAGTTTGCTGCCGATGTCATCAGCAAGATGATTGATGCAATGATGGGTGCAGCCGTAGAGCTTATGGAAACAATACGCGATTTGCATAATAAAAATTACGGAATACTGGCGAGTTAAATCAAGTCA
>DYDL01000402.1 GCA_020717925.1 Desulfocapsa sp. | reverse complement strand
TTACATTCTGATCAATCCCAACGCCTCGGACCTGCTGTTGGAACGCCGCTGGTCCGAAAGCTACGTCATCGAAACGGTGACGAGGCTGGCCCGGCTTGACCACAACATTGTCTTCATGGGCGCGAAACCGGAAGCGGCGTTTGTGCAAAGCCTCTGCGACCGCGTGCCTGCCGCCGAGCGGCCTCGCGTGTTCAATACCGCCGGCCAATTCACCCTGGGCGAGGCCTTGGCGCTCATCGAATCGGCCGCTTGCGTGGTGACCAACGACACCGGGCCAATGCACATGGCGTTCATCCTGGCGCAACGCACCGTCTGCCTTGTCGGACCGGCCGATCCTGCGCATTACGGCATCAAGAAGCCCGGCGTTGTCACGCTTTACGCCCCCGTGTCGTGCAGCCCGTGCATTTACGAAACGGATGAGCCGCCGTGCAACGGCAACAACGTCTGCATGCAGCGGCTCATGCCGGAGTTGGTGGTGACACAGGTGCTGCAACTGCTGACCGCGGATACCGCGGAACCAGAACCCGCCGGCGGAACCATTCGTTTGCCGTTGGTGTGGGAGACCGAGGCGGGGTGCCCGCTGGGCATCGTGGTGCGGAGTTCGAACGTGGAGGAAACACCATGAGGGCCGGTGCCTGCGCCGTGTGCGACAGCACCGCCAGCCGGCGGCTGTTTACCAAAGAGGGGCACGAATTTGTGCAGTGCCGGTCTTGCGGCTTGATCCGGATTGATCCGCAGCCAACGAGCGCGGTGCTGGCCGGTATCTATGGCAGCCATTACTACGAAGCGTGGGGCGTGCAAACCGACGCGGACCGGGTCTGGCAACTCAAGAAAGGCACGTTCCGCAAGCATGTGCTGGGAGCGGTGAACTTGAAAGCCGGCGCGCGCGTGTTGGACTGTGGGGCCGCCTACGGTGCCCTGATGGAGGCGGCCAAGGAACTCGGCCTCGAACCTTACGGCATCGAACTCGCGGCCGAAGCGGCGGCGGCGGTCGCCCGGCGCTTCGGACCGGGGCGGATTTTTTCCGGACCGTTCGAGCGGGCCGTGTTTGCGGAAGTCGGGGAGGAGAGTTTTGACGCGGTGTTTATGTGCGATTTCATCGAGCATGTGCGCGACCCGCACGCCGTGCTGCGCAAGGCGATGAGTTTATTGCGCCCGAGCGGCAGTCTGGTCATTACCACGCCGGATGGCGGTTCGGTGTCATGTCGGCTGATGGGTGCCAGTTGGCCCCACTACAAGATCGAACACCTCTACTACTTCAGCCAAGCGAATTTGACGTCACTGCTGGAGCGGGCCGGTGCCACCGTGAGGTATTGTGGATGGTCCTGGAAGATGCTCGATTTGGGTAACTACTCAGGTGCCCGCCCGCCATGGGCGGGCACCTGAGTAGTTACCGAAATACCGGTCATCGGCTCAGAGGGCGAGTATGCCCACGCGACGGAACAGTTCGCCATTGCCGACGAGCGGTCGGCGGCGGAGATGGCGGCGAAACTCCGCGCGCTCGGCTACGAGCCGGTGTGGAAGGATTG
>DYDL01000135.1:3304-8608 GCA_020717925.1 Desulfocapsa sp. | reverse complement strand
GGTCTTGCCTGCCGCCAGGCATTGGTGGATCAGGGCCATGGTTTCCACCTCGCTACGAAAATCGACATAGAGCAGCATGGTGGCGGCGGTTGCAAAGGAGGGCAGTTGCCAGAGCTTGGTATGTACCAGAGCGCTCAGACGATGCCGTTCCGCGGGCGCCAGCGCCTCCCGGGCCGCCAGGATTCTGGTTCGTAAGCCCCGGCGGGTTGCTGCCGCCATATCGTTGTTGTCCGTTGTCTCCATCGCCGTACCAGACGCCAGGCTACAATGAAAGGCGCTGCTTGGCAACTTGTCGTTTCTTGCCGTTGGCCTGCCGCATGCCGGAATTGCCAGGTTGGTTTAGCGGAGCTTGGGGTTGAGCCGTACTCGAGCATTTTTCGGATGGCAGGAGACGACTTGACACCTCTCTGGTGCCGTGGGCCGGAACGTCAAGGTGAAAGATTTGACCCCATGTCTTTTCCCATGTCTTTTCCGACAAAAAATATTTTTGCCAGTTGCCGAGCAGCCCATGTTGATGGAGCAATTCCTAACGCATGTCAGGGAAGGTGTGTGTTGCCTTATGGCACATTGCGCCGGCTTCGTTTGGTACGTTTTTTAGGTTGCTTCACGGCAGGCGCTTTGTTGTCCGTGGTCGGGCGTGAACTGGCCAGCCAGTCGTATATGCGGCTGGCGGCACCCCGGACTTCAGGGTTCACGTCCCCGAGCCGCTCCTTGCCGTGCAGGTAGGCGTCAAAGGCGGCGTAGAGCGGCCAGTAGCGGTCGTGCAGGCCGGATTCGTCGAGCCAAGCGAGCAGTTTGTCGCCGTAGCCTCGTTGTGCAGTTAGGCTCAGGACGCGCAGCAGGTCGTCGTGATAGATGGTGAAGAGTTCCTGGTGGCCTTCTTCTAGCACCGTCTTGAGCAGCTTAGTTGACTTGCCAAAGTTGTCCTGGGCCAGGGCATGAAATGCCTGGAGTAGGTTGGCGCCGTGGACAGGAAGTTGGGCGATGGCCTTTCGATAGCAGGCTTCGGCTTCATTTTTCCTGTCTGGTTGAGACAGCAATAAATAGGCGAGGTTGCCAAGAGGGTAGGCAGATTTTGGGTCATGTTCAATGGCCTGGCGAAAGGCGGCTTCGGCCTCCTCGTATCGGCTAGGGTGGTCTTGCAACAGAGTACCCAGATTATTCCAGGAATAAGCAGAGTTGGGGTCAAACTCAATGGCCTGGCGGTAAGCGGCTTCGGCCTCCTCATAGCGACTCAAGTGGTTTTGCAACAGGGTGCCTAGGCTATACCAGGCGTCGGAAAATTTCGGGTCCAGTTTTAAGGCTTGACGATAGGCGGCCTCTGCTTCCTCATACCGGTCCAAATGGAATTGTAAGAGATTGCCCAGGCCGTTCCAGGGGAAGGCAGATTTGGGGTCAAGTTCGCTGGCCCGGCGATAGGCGGTTTCGGCTTCCTCGTAGCGGCCCAAATGAAATTGTAAGAGATTGCCCAGGCCGTTCCAGTGGTATGCAGCTTTGGGATCAAGTTCGCTGGCTCGGCGAAAGGCGGTTTCGGCCTCTTCGTACCGGGTTAGGTGTGCCAAAAGGCTGCCCAAGCCGAACCAGGGGCGGTCATATTTCGGGTCGAGTTCGATGGCCCGGCGATAGGCGGTTTCGGCCTCCTCGTACCGGCTAAGGTGGGCTTTCAAGAGGTTGCCCAGGCCGTTCCAGGGGAAGGCACGCTTCGGGTCGAGTTCGATGGCCCGGCGATATGCGGTTTCGGCCTCCTCATAGCGACTAAGATTATGTTGCAAGAGGTTGCCCAGATTGTTCCAGAAACCGGCATATTTTGGGTCAAGCTGGATGGCTTGTCGATAGGCAGTTTCGGCCTCTTCGTACCGGCCTAGGTGTGCCAAGAGGTTGCCCAGACCGAACCAGGGGCGGGTATATTTCGGATCGAACTGTATGGCTTGTCGATAGGCAGTTTCGGCCTTCTCGTAAGCGCCTAGCGTGTAGAGTGTTCTGCCGTGTTTGGCCCATTCCAAGGCATTTTGGGGGGTATACAATTCCGTCGGGTCTGCGAGGCTTTCCAACGGGATTCCGGTTTCCGTCGCATGGCGCTCCAGTTCCTGTCTGGCTTCGAAACGTAAAGTGTTCTGTAACTCCTGGTCGTCAACCGCATCGCTCAAGGCTAGGCAATAGGTGCTTCTGGTCAGGCGGTCGGCACCCAGGCGGATGAGGGCTCCGGCCATCTCCCCCAACTCTTGGGGCGAATAAAACTTGCGCAGAAATTCGGTGAGCCAGCGTAGCCGGCTGCGCTGGCGGCGTGAGGCGTGGCGCATCAGATACCAGATGTTGAAAAAACGTTCGCTTACCTGGAAGCCGGTCCGGCTGGTTGTTGAAAGTCCCACCTTTTCAAGGATGCCGTCTCTGGTTAGGCGGTCGAGTTGGGTGGACACAGTCGCGGTTTCCAGGCCGCTGGCAGCGGCCGTGTCGGCGGCCGTGACCGGGTTCCAGGCCAGGCCCACGGCGTCGAACACCACCCGCGTCTGGCTGGCCAGGTCCTCAACCCGCGCCTTATACAGGGGCGTTACTTGATCGAGGAGCCGTTCCAGATCGCGCATCAGGTCGCCGTCGTCACTGGCCTCCAGCATCAGGTAGAGCATTACCAGGGTTCGCGGATTGCCGCCCGTGAGGTCGTAGAGGGTGTGGATGCGCCCGGGATCGCGGGCAAGCACGGCCAGCACCTTCTTTCCTGCCTCGCCACGCGCCTCGGCCAACTTGCGCAAGCTGGCGAGCACTTCTTCGCGCCCCAGCTTCTCCAAGACATCCACCTGGAAAAAGTCGTAAAAGGCGGCGGTCGGTGCAGCCGTGGCTTCCAGAAAGTTGGCCGAGGCGCCGATCACCACGATCCCGCCCGCCTCCTGGAGGTTGCGGCGCAGGCTCCATTGCTTGTCCTTGAGGCCGTTGAAAATCAGGTCGATGTTGTCCAGCAGCAGCAAGGGGCGCTTGCCCTGGCGCTGCCTCCATGCCTTGAACACGGCCAGGGCGGCGCTGCCTTCGTCATCGTCGTCGCGACCAGCGAGGGCCGCCACCTCTCGATCCAGTTGCTCCGCCAAGTTGTGTTGACCGCTGTCCTCCAGCCAGTCGCCCAGGGCGTCCAGGCAGTTGCACCAGAAGATATGCAGGTTGTGGACGTTGTATTGTTCCTCGCGGAAGCTTAGGGGCAGTAGGACGTTGGCCAGGGTCGGGGTGTCGCGCACCCCGATGGCGATACGCCTGAGCAGGCTGGTCTTTCCCATGCCCCGTTGCCCCACGATCAGGCGATGCTGGGCCAGATTGGTCGGGGTGATTTCGCCCAGGCGCGCGAGAATCTTGTCCACCAGCTCTTGGCGCGCGACGAAGCCGCGCAGGAAGTCTTCGTCCTTGAGTTGGGTCGGGTTGTAAAAGGCCAGGTCGAGCAGCTTGCTCATGCTTGCCCCCTGGTCACGACGTAACGCACCCACCATTCCCGCAGCAGGTTCATACGGAAGCGGAAGCGGGCGCGCCCGACGTCACCGTCCAGGAAGCCATCGGCCTCCAAGGTGTCAAGGTAGTCACGCAAGACCGCCTCCCCGATCGGGTCGCCGCCACGGTTGAGGGCCATCAGCAGGGAGTCTACGCTTGCGCCCTCGGCCGGGCCATGGGCGACTTCGGCGAGGATGGTGAACAGGTGGGTTCGTTCCGGTTCCGGGAAGTTCTTCTCCAGGTGTTCACGCCAGGTGGACCAATACGTCCGCCGGCTGAGTTCAAGCAGGGAGTCCGCCGCCTGGTCGGCGGCGTCAGTGCCGATGGTCTGGCCGGCAGTCGTCTTGTCGCAGGCAGCTTCGGCGATTTTCTCCAGGTAGTAGGGGGCGAGCCAGCCCAGCCGGGCAATGATCCGCGCTACGGCTTCCGGGCTGAAGCGGCAGTCACTCTTGCTAGCGACATGGTTTAGGAAGCCGGCTGCCGTTGTCGGATTGAAGGGCTCCAAGGGAAAGATTTCCATATCGACCAGCGCACCCTCGAAGCCGTAACGTCGGGCCAATGTGTCCAGGCCGATGGAACCGGTATAGAGCCAGAGAACCTTGCGATGTTTTTGCAGCAGACTACGGAGGGTGTAGAGGAAATCGTGAGCCTTTCTCGGCCCGTCTGTCTCTTCTAGCAGGGCCAAGGTGAAGATCGGGATTTCATCCACCAGGATCAGCCAGGGCCGACCGTCCTTTTCCGCTTCCAGTTGGGTCAGCAAATGGTCGGCGAATACCGGCCAGTCGGTTTGCAGCAGGATGTTGCGCCAGTCGCCCTGGACTTCCGCGCCATGGATGACCCGCTTCAACCGTTCGTTGAGGGCGGCAATGACTGCTTGGCCTACCCCGATCTCTTCCTGGATGGCTGCGCACATTTGTTGGAAGAAGGCCTTTTCGTCGCGGTAGCCTTCAACGTCGAGAACAATGGCGTGGAAGCCCTGCCCCTCGCTTTCTTCCCGGAGACGGTTGAGCAGGACGGTTTTGCCGATGCGGCGCGGGGCCAGCATGAGCACGTTTTTGCCTGCGTGAAAATAGCGCCAGAGCCGGGCGTTCTCATCAATGCGGTCGTAGCAATCCATGGCAAGCACTCCCCCGAGAAGATTTATTCATAAAATTTAGCGCAACAACAATTTTGTTGTGCAACATTGTTGTTGCGAAATACGATCAGAGAATAATCGCCGGTGGTGTCTTTGTCAAGCCCGTGTTGTTCCGGGGTACTTCATTGACTCAATTGACTAAATTAGGTATGTCAAACGGTGGTAAGAGAAAGATGGTGTTATTGTAGCACTAGTGTGCCCCAATAAAGTTGCGCGAAAAGATGCGCGAAAAGATGGCGCGAAAAGATGGGGTCGCGTCTACACCGTGGACACTGAGGCGGATCACGCCCAGTTTATTAGCTTCAATCCCGGTATTCTGCCGAAATGCCTCTGATTGTTGGTCACCAGAGTGAGATTGCGGGTAAGCGCACTGGCGGCGATTATCAAGTCCAAATCGGCAAGCCGCAAGCCCTGAGCCTCAAGGGTTGCCTTCATTTTTCCGAATGTCTCAACAGTTTCCGGCCCAGGAGGCAAAAGCGCGAAAAGATGGGGTCGCGTCTACACCGTGGACACTGAGGCGGATCACGCCCAGTTTATTAGCTTCAATCCCGGTATTCTGCCGAAATGCCTCTGATTGTTGGTCACCAGAGTGAGATTGCGGGTAAGCGCACTGGCGGCGATTATCAAGTCCAAATCGGCAAGCCGCAAGCCCTGAGCCTCAAGGGTTGCCTTCATTTTTCCGAATGTCTCAACAGTTTCCGGCC
>DYDL01000135.1:0-3174 GCA_020717925.1 Desulfocapsa sp. | reverse complement strand
CCGAATGTCTCAACAGTTTCCGGCCCAGGAGGCAAAAGGGTGAATGATTCCTCTATGGTTTTGAGCTTGGCAAGGTTCGCGTCAACATTCCGCGACTTGTAAGCGCCGTAATAAAGTTCCATCATGGTGATGGTGCTGAGATACAGGGGGTCGCGCAGGTGGGCACGAAGATTTTCCTTCACCTCGGCCTGGCCCTTCAGGGCATAGATCACCGTGTCGGTGTCGAGAAGAAACATTACAGCCCTCCGGCAAGCCGTTTGCTGTTTTTACGGGCATTTCTGATTTCGGTGACAATCTCATCGGCCTGTCGGGGGTCTTCCCAGGATCCGGACAGTTGCAGAAGCACCTCGGCCGGTGACGGCGTGGAACGTAACACTTTTTGCAAAGAAAGATGCGCCTTGACCAGAAAAATTATCTCCTGGCTAACCGATCTGTTTTCAGCCGTTGCCAGTCTTTTCAGTTGTTCATACAGGCCGTCATCGATCCCTTTCACTTGCAGATTAGCCATCACTTCCTCCTTGCCATCATGCGCACAGTCATCTTCATGAAAGAATATGAAATTATCATGATGTAATCAAGCAAAAAAAGAGCGAAAAGGAACCTGATTTATTTTCCATTCTTTTTTGGGGCGGGTAGCGTTGCCAATTTCCGCCATGGGATTATCGCGATCTTGCCGTTCGCAAGCTCCTTGTTCCCGCCATAGACAAGCATTGCCGGTCGGTCAGTGGAGCCGGAGAGCTCACACCATTTTTTTAATGATGTCAGGGAATCGGCGGCAATGGTCTGGCCGGACTTGATTTCGACCGGCGTCAGGCTGCTGCCATCATCGAGCAACAGATCCACCTCCAGGCCTCGGCTGTCGCGCCAGAAATAAAGGTCGGGCTGTTGCCCGCGGTTATATCTACCCTTGAGAAATTCCGTTATCACCAGGTTCTCGAACAACGCCCCCCGTTGGGCATGGAAGGCTATTTGTCCCTGCTCCTTTATGCCCAAAAGCCAGGCGGCCAGGCCCGTATCAAAAAAATAGAGCTTTGGGGTCTTGACCAGCCGCTTGTTGAAATTACTGAAATGGGGGCGTAGCAAAAAGATGATGTAGCTTGCCTCAAGCACCGAGATCCAGGCCGTGGCGGTGTTGTGACTGATGCCGCAGTCACTAGCCAGGGACGAAAGATTGAGGAGCTGCCCGCAACGGGCCGCGCACATTTTGAGGAACCGTTGGAAGGCGGAAAGATCGCGGACGTTGACAAGCTGGCGGACGTCTCTTTCGATGTAGGTGTTGATGTAGGCGGGAAACCAGTCGGCCGGGGCGAGATCACGGTCGTACAAGGGTGGGTACATCCCATACGACATAAGGCGGTCGGCATCCTTGGGCAGGATACCGGCGGCGAGCAATTCGTCCATGGCAAAGGGGAGCAGTTGCACCATCCCCACCCGACCAGCCAGCGATTGCGTGATGCCGGACAGCAGGCCAAACTGCTGGGAACCGGTCAGGATATATTTTCCCGGCACCAGGTGGTTGTCTACAACTCCCTGCAGATATGAGAAGATCTGTGGCGCCCGCTGGGCCTCGTCCAGGATCAGACCGTCTGGATAACTGGCAAGCAGGCCGCGCGGATCATTCTCGGCAAGCAAGCGTGTGTCTGGATCTTCCAGGGTCAGATAGGGTTTAGCGGGGAAGGCGCTCTTGGCGAGGGTCGTCTTGCCTGACTGGCGCGGGCCGGTAATGGCAAGCACCGGAAACCCCTTGGCCAGACGCATGAGGGTGTCGTGTGCGGTTCGTCTGATCATGAGACGACAATACTCATTCTGCACAATTTGTCAATTTAATTTACAAATTGTGCAAAACGGGCCTGGTTGCGGGCGCATTCGCAGTGCAGACTATGCTGACCTTTTCAGGTCACCAGGTAAAGTGTCGGCGTTTGCGCCAAAACAGGGGACGCCAAACGCTGCTTGACCACTTGCCGTTTCCGTCTTGACCAGTGCGGCGGCGAGCGGTATGTTGCCGAGGTTCGTTGGCAAGGCTTACGTGACAAGGGAAAAATGGCTACTTTGCAGAATTGGATACGACTGGCGACCGACGCTGGCCCGGTTTATGTTGACCCCGAGAAACCGGACTGGTTCGTCCCCAGCCCGGAGGCGGACGAGGTCTTGCAACTGCTGGCCGACAGCCGGGATACGGATGAGGCCGCCGTGCGGTTGGCCGCGGCCCGTTCCCTGCCCCTGGGGTGCGCCCTGTTGACCACCGAAAGGCTGCGCGCCCAGGTCAGCGATGCGCCAGCCCCACCCTACACGGGTCGCGCCAGCCATCTGCAACTCGTTGGTCTCAAGGAGTGTTGGTTTCATCTCACCAACCGCTGCAACCTGGCCTGTGGCCACTGCCTGTTTGGCGCCTCGAAAAATAGTCAGGCAACCATGCCAACCACCCTGTTGCGACAGGGGCTTGGCCAGGCTCGGCAGCTCGGCTGTACCCTGTTCTGCTTCACCGGTGGCGAGCCCTTCCTGTATCCGGATTTTATGGGCGTTTTGGGCGAGCTGCTGGCCGATCCCGCAGTCCACGCCGTGGTGCTTACCAATGGCCTGTTGCTCGACCAGTATCGCGATGCCTTGCAAGCCATGCCCCAGGGCCGCCTCCATCTTCAGGTAAGTCTGGATGGCCTGGAGGAAAACCATGACCATTTGCGCGGGCCTGGCAGCTTCGGCCGACTCATGGCCATACTGGACACCCTGCGCGCGGCCGGTCTGGCCGTCACCCTGTCGGTGGCCATCAACCGGGCCAACCTCGCTGACCTGCCCGCCCTGGTCGACCTGGCCGCGGCCAAGGGAATTCATAACCTCCACCTGCTCTGGCATTTTGTCCGTGGCAAGGGCACGGTCGAGCAGTTTGTCACGCCCGCCGAGATTTTGCCCACTCTCATCGCCGCGCAGGAGCGGGCCGAGCGGCTCAAGGTGACGATCGACAACGTCGAGACCATGAAGAGTCAGGTCTTCAGCACCCCCGGCACCCGTCACGACCTTTCGGGCGCGGCCTGGGAGTCGCTGGCCGTGGGTCCGGACGGCGCCATCTTTCCCTCGCCGGCCTTGGTCGACATTCCGGAGCTGCGCTGCGGTCATCTCAGTGACGGGTTGGAGCAGGTCTGGCGCAGCAGTCCGGTGCTGCATGCTATCCGCCAGGCC
>DYDL01000401.1:207-1513 GCA_020717925.1 Desulfocapsa sp. | reverse complement strand
GTTGTTGAATTCGGGTCTGCAGTTGGCGGGATGTTTGGCGGTTTCTCAGCGACACCGCCCGCGCGCTACAGAAGGCCCGGTCCCGGTCGCAAACGGTCCTGCGCTGGACCGTGCTGGCCAACCTGGCTGTTCTGCCGGTCATCACATTGGTTCGGAATTACAACTGCCTGATCTTTCACCACGACTACGACCGGTCGGCCTTCGCCGTGGTGGAAACCCTGGCCCAACAGGCACCGCGCGGCGCGCGCCTGTTCATGAACATACCGGCGGACTCCCTCTACATGTTCAATGACATTCGACGACTGTTGGCGCTGCTCCACAGTCGGAACGACTTCGAGCAATTCAACTACAACGCCCCGGACTGTCCGCCGCCGAGACCCGGTGATTACCTGCTGTTATTTGTGCGCGAACCGCCCGGACGCAGCCCTGAATACGCGCTGGATGCCTCCTTTCACCACGCCACCTTGCGACGCGATGTGGACCGGCTACAGTTGATACGACGTATCCGTTACGACCGGTGGCTTCTGAATTCCTGTCCGGATGCGTTTGTGTTCAACACCGTGGCTGCTTCGGGCATAAAGTTGCCGTCCTACCTTGGCATGCACACCGGACAACGGCGCGGATTGTTGCAGCGGGAACGCTCGCTGATCGAGTGGACCGTTTATCAGTTCAGGCACTGAACCATCAGCGTCAACTGCCGCTTCCGGTTCCGCGCCCATCAAGAGGACATTGTGGTCCAGCCGGGCCAGCGGTAAGATCACTCCGAACTTGGCCATCAGGGTAGGACCACGCATCACGCTCGGCTTGGGACATCGACCGCACGAACGGTTCGATGTCGGTCCCCTGCCCGCGAAACCGGGTTCCAAACAGGATGCGCGGCAGACCGTGGCCTGAGGCGAGTTCATCGTTCAAGAAACCTTCCGCCGCCCGCATGGCATTGGCTTCCGAGTATTGATCTGGAAACCGGGGTCCATTCCCATGTCGGACCATGGAAACCAATTGGGTCAGAGCCAGAACAAGAAAGACAGCGGCTATCACCCGGCGCGCCTGCGGAGGCCCGCACCGACCCGCCTGCCTTGACCTCTTGGGCTTGATTCATACGGCCGGCGTTTGAGCCTCTTTGATGCCGACCATCAGCATCTCCCCAAGCGAAAAGGATAGCGGGAAGTGCCGCAAGCGTTCACCCGCATGGCGGACGAGAAACTGGATCGCGGGCGTGACCCAAGTCCGAGGATACATGGTGAACTGATGGCAGATATACTCCAAATCGGTAACTGCTCAGGTAGCCGCCCGCTTTTGGGTGGCT
>DYDL01000401.1:0-122 GCA_020717925.1 Desulfocapsa sp. | reverse complement strand
TGCTCAGGTAGCCGCCCGCTTTTGGGTGGCTACCTGAGCAGTTACCTTCGGTTTGCCGTTGGCGGTGATGTTCGCGGTAGTGGTGCTCATGGCTTCGAAAGCGTGGGCCGTGCCTCCGGCAC
>DYDL01000400.1 GCA_020717925.1 Desulfocapsa sp. | reverse complement strand
ACGTTGAAGATCTGAATGACGCCCTTGGCGTCGGTGGCGATGCTCGAAAAGTTGGCGCTGTTGAAAATCGCGCGTTGTAACGCCCCCGCCTTGAGCAACTCCTCTTCCGCCTGTTTGCGCGCGGTGTTGTCGGTGCCGATCAGCAGATAGCCGATGATGGCCTCCTGCTCGTCGCGCAGGGCCGTGACCGAGACTACCGCCGGAAAACGGCTGCCATCCTTGCGGATATAGGTCAGCTCGTAGATGTCCTCGATGCCGCGCGAGGCTTTGAACACCAAGGCCTCAAAGCCTGGGGTGATCGGGGTTCCAAGTTCGGCGCTGAGCGCTTCCGCGCGGGCGATCACTTCCCGCGGATCAGAGATGTCGGCCGGGGTGATCTTATTCATCACTTCAGCAGCCGTGTAGCCCAGCATGCGCTCGGCGCCGACGTTGAAGATCTGGATGACGCCCTTGGCGTCGGTGGCGATGCTCGAAAAGTTGGCGCTGTTGAAAATCGCGTCCTGCAAGGCCCCGGCCTTAAGCAAGGCATCTTCCGCCTGTTTGCGCGCGGTGATATCACGTAAAATACCGGTAAAGTAACGCTGGCCGCCCAGCCACATTTCGCTTACCGCCATCTCTAACGGGAAAAGGGTGCCATCCTTGCGCCGGCCTACCACCTCACGACCGAGGCCGATGGCGCGCGCCTCAACACTTGCAGTGTAATACTCCAGGGAACCATTGCGTTGGTCTTGATCAAGCTCTGGTATCAACAGGCTGAAATTGTGTCCGACCAGGTCCATGGCAGTATAGCCAAACATGCGCTCAGCGGCCGGGTTGACCGTCTCGACAATGCCGCCACGGGCATGGAGCGTGATGATGCCGTCCGCCACGGTATTGAGAATCGTCTGAATCAGCGCGGCATTGTCGCGCAATGACTGCTGCGCCGCATATTCCTCGGTAACATCGCGGAACACCAGCACGGCGCCGACCACCTGGCCGTCGCGGTCGCGAATCGGGGCGCAACTGTCGGCGATTGCAGACTCGCTTTCATCGCGGGCAATCAGGACGGTGTGGTTGGCCAACCCCTGTATCGTGCCATGTTCCAGGGTTTCCATTACCGGAATAGTGGCAGGTTGCCGGGTCTCCTGGTTGATGATGTGAAAAATCTCGCCCACCGGACGACCAAAGGCTTCCGCCTGCGTCCACCCGGTAAGCCTTTCGCCCAGGGGATTCAAAAGCGTGACCCGCCCTTCGGCATCAGTGGCTATCACAGCATCGCCGATGGAGTTGAGCGTAACCGTGAGCTTTTCCTCGCTGGCCTGCAAGGTGACGTTGGTCTGCAGCAGTTGTTTATGCGTCTCCTCTTGAATATCAAGCAGACGCTTTTGCTCAGCCTCGATCTGCTTGCGCGCGGTGTTGTCGGTGCCGATCAGCAGATAGCCGATGATGGCCTCCTGCTCGTCGCGCAGGGCCGTGACCGAGACCACCGCCGGGAAGCGGCTGCCGTCCTTGCGGATATAGGTCAGCTCGTAGATGTCCTCGA
>DYDL01000134.1 GCA_020717925.1 Desulfocapsa sp. | reverse complement strand
GGAGACCATCGCCAGCATGCTCGAAGAGGTGGACAAGATGGGCTGTCTGGTGACCGACCTTCTGGCCCTGGCCCGATCTGATGGCGACTTGGCCACCCCCACATTTGCCCATCTCGACTTAGGCGAAGTCATCACTGAAGAAACCGCAAGGCTTGAAATCCTGGCCGAAGAAAAAAATCAAACCCTGACGGTCACGACCACACATCCCTGTCCTGTGTGCCTTGACCGCAGCATCTTCCGTCAAGCCTTTGCCAACATCCTGCACAATGCCATTCAATACTCACCGGAGAAAACAACCATCAATATCCAGATTGACACGACCCCAGATGGCTGTATGGTCGAAATTTCCGATTCAGGGCCAGGCATTGCACCCGAGCACCAGGAACAGATCTTTGACCGCTTTTACCGGGTGGACAAGGTCCGTTCCCGCAATACCGGCGGCTCGGGTTTGGGACTGGCCCTTGCCAGGTGGGCAGTGGAAATTCACGGCGGGCACATCGACCTTACAAGTACGGTTGGACAAGGCAGCGCTTTCCGCATCTACCTACCCAAACCACAAAAAGAAACGTGTTCATGACCACGCAAGCCAAACTCTCTCTTCTGCTGATAGTCCTCTTTGTCGGTATCTACCTGCTGCCTTTAGGGGTTCGTCCGCTCATGGAGCCGGATGAGACCCGCTACGGCGAAATTCCCCGGGAGATGATCGCCTCCGGCAACTGGATCAGCCCCCACCTTAACGGCCTGCGCTACTTTGAAAAACCGCTGCTGGGCTACTGGCTGACAGCCGCCTCGATTATGGCCTTTGGCGAAAACGAGTTTGCCATTCGCCTGCCGCAGGCCCTGAGCGTTGGCCTCAGCGCCATCCTCATCCTGCTCCTTGTACGCAGGATCAGCCCCCGAGACGACTCCTGGGCCGGGTTGATTGGTGTACTGGTCTTCCTCTCCAGCCTGGAAGTAGTGGTAGTCGGCACCTTTGGCGTCCTCGATTCCATGCTTGCGGCCGCCCTTACCTTGACTATGGTCTGTTTTTTTCTGGCCAGTCAGGCCAAACGAGGTTCTTCAGGTCAACGATGGCTCCTGGTCGCGGCAGGGATCGGATGCGGGCTGGCCTTTCTCATCAAGGGATTTCTGGCTTTGGTTATCCCGGCATTGACCATGGGCGGCTATCTTGTCTGGCAGCGGCGCTGGCGCGATCTCCTGGGCCTTGCCTGGTTGCCGCTCATTATTGCCACCCTGACCGTTCTACCCTGGGGGCTTGCCATCCACCGCCAGGAACCGGATTTCTGGAATTTCTTCTTCTGGCATGAGCATGTCCGCCGCTTCCTGGGCGGAGAAAACGCCCAGCATCCCGAATCATTCTGGTACTTCTTTATAACCGCCCCGGCAATGTTCCTGCCCTGGACTTTCATGATTCCTGCCGCAGGAATCGGCTTACGCTCAAACACGCAAAACGACGAGGCCAGAAAACTTATCCGCTTCTGTCTGGCCTGGTTTGCCCTGCCCTTTCTTTTCTTTTCGCTCTCGTCGGGCAAACTCCTGACCTATGTTCTTCCGTGTTTTCCGCCCTTCGCCATTCTGATTGGCCTTGGCCTCCGCTCACTGATGCGCTCGGAGCGGATTCGCTCATTCCAGAGAGGAGCCCAAACCACCTTTTTCTTCTTTGGACTGGCGAGCATCGCCTTTCTCCTCATCCAGTTTGTCGGCATAAACGGAATCGAGGCCCCCTACGCCAGAATCCGGCAATGGCTGCCCGCCCTGATCGGCCTTGCCGCCTTCACCTTGTTGCCGCTGCTGGCCAGTCAGGCCCAAGATCTCAACAAAAAGGTCATCCTCTTTGGCCTCAGCCCGGTAATTCTCCTCTTCCTGGCCCCCTTTCTCATCCCGGATCAGACCAATGAGAGAAAATCGCCTGGCGACCTGCTGCTCGGACATAAAAATGAGATACACGCCGACACCATTATTCTCTCCGACGAGTCCGTTCTGCGGGCCGCCTGCTGGTATCTCAAGCGATCCGATATTCTCCTGGTGCATGATGCCGGTGAAAGCACCTACGGCCTTGGCTACCCCGAGGCGAAAGGACGGCTGCTCCCCCTGACCGATGTCAAGGACAAGATCATCATCAATCGAGGGAAGATCATCCTGATCGCCAAGGCCAGAACCTATCGCCAGTGGGTGCCTTTTCTCCCCAACCCCAGCGCTATTTATGACAACGGTCGAAACGGCTTTATTATTGCCACATACTAAAAGGAACCTACAAGCATGCGCCCTGATTTCCTACCCTTTTCCAAGCCCTCGATTTCCGAAGAAGACGTTGCCGCGGTGGCCGATGTCATGCGTTCAGGCTGGATCACCACTGGCAAGTGGAACGCCCTCTTCGAGCAGCGCATCTGCGAATATACCGGCTGCCAGGGAGCGGTGGCCCTCTCATCAGCCACCGCCGGCATGCATGTAATGCTGAAAGTGCTGGGCATCGGGCCGGGAGATGAGGTCATCACCCCGGCCATGACCTGGGTTTCCACCGTCAACCTCATTGTCCTTGCCGGGGCGACTCCTGTCTTTGTCGATATTGACCGCGACACCCTGATGATCAGCACCGCCGCCGTCCAGGAAAAAATTAACTCCCGGACGAAGGCCATCATCCCGGTCCATTACGCTGGAGCCCCGGCGGATCTTGACCCCTTGCGAAAAATTGCCGTTCAACACGGTGTCCCGCTCATTGAAGACGCGGCCCATGCCATCGGCACCTCTTATTGCAACGATCCCATCGGTAAGACCGGAACTGCCATCTTTTCTTTCCATCCCATCAAAAACATCACCAGCGGCGAGGGAGGCATGGTCTGTTCCGATGATCCCGCGCTGCTGGCCAGGGTTCGCAGTCTGAAATTTCATGGCCTGGGAGTGGATGCCTATGACCGCTCCGGCCAGGGCCGCTCTCCCCAGGCCCAGGTTTTTGAACCGGGTTATAAATATAATCTTCCCGATATGCTGGCGGTTCTTGGGGTCAAACAACTGGAACGGGTGGATGCTTTCAACAGGCGCCGCAGCGAACTGGCGGCCCTGTATCATCAAGCGCTACAGGACATTGAGGAAATAAAGCCGCTGGCTCTGCCTGAGTATCCCCATCTCCATAGCTGGCATCTCTTTATTGTCCGGGTTATGGGCAAGAAGCACGGATTCAATCGGGATCAGTTCATGGAAGGCCTGAAGCAGAGAAATATCGGAACCGGACTGCACTTTCGCGCTGTCCATCTCCAGAAATATTATCGGGAACAGATGGGGATGCGGGAAGGGATGCTGCCCAACACCGAGTGGAACTCGGAGCGGATCTGTTCACTGCCGCTTTTTCCCGACATGACGGAAAATGATGTAACAGATGTCGTCGAGGCAATCAAGGCATGCCTGCAACAAGGATAAGCTCTTCAAAAAAACAGGACATTACTGTGAGTCAAAACCCGCAAATATCTATTGTCATCCCCGTTTACAATGAAGAGGCCTGCCTGGCCGAACTGATCAGCCGAACCCTGGCCAGTTGTCGGCGAATGCGCCGCACCTTTGAGATCATCCTCATTGATGACGGTTCCCGCGATCATTCATCCGAGATAATCCGTGACGCGGCCACCCGCAACCTCGAGGAAGTTATCGGCGTTCTGCTCAATCGAAACTATGGCCAGCACAACGCGATCATGGCCGGATTCACCCATGTCCGCGGCGACTGGGTCGTCACCCTGGATGCTGATCTGCAGAATCCACCGGAGGAGATCCCCCGTCTGGTCGCCATGGCCATGGATTATGATGTGGTGGGCACGATCCGCGCCCGACGCAACGATTCCTTCTTTCGTAAAATCTCCTCTGCCGTCATCAACCGCGCTGTGCAAAAAGCGACCGGGGTCATGATGCACGATTATGGCTGTATGCTTCGCGTCTATAAACGGCATATTGTGGAGGCCATGCTCATGTGTCATGAACGCTCCACATTTATTCCGGTTCTGGCCAACAGTTTCGCCCGAACCACCACCGAGTTGGAAGTGGAACATGCCGCCCGCACCCTGGGGGAATCCAAGTACAGCCTTGGTAAGCTGATCTCCCTGATGTTTGATCTGCTCACCACCATGACCACCTACCCCTTGCGACTGTTGTCCATTGTCGGCGGAATCATCTCCGCCACCGGCTTCGGATTCGGGATTTTGATCCTGATCCTGCGGCTTATCCATGGCGCTGAATGGGCTGTGGGTGGGGTCTTTACCCTGTTCGCCCTGGTTTATTTTTTTATCGGCGCCCAGTTTATCGCCATGGGACTGCTGGGCGAATACATAGGCCGCATTTACCACGACGTACGCGACAGACCCCGATATTTCATTCAGGAAGTAACGGGACAACAGAAGGTCGACGTTAACCCTGTGGCCCCATGATGACCATTATTTCCTAAATCCTTTTTCTTAAAATTCTATTACAGGAACAAACATGAAAGCTATTGTCCTTGCCTATCATACGATTGGCTGTGTTGGTATTGAAAAACTTCTCGAATCCGGTTACGAGATCTCCGCCATCTTCACCCACCCGGACGATCCTGCCGAAAACATCTGGTTCCGCTCCGTGGCCGAGCTTGCCGCCATCCATAATCTTCCCATCTATGCCCCGGACAACATCAATCATCCACTGTGGATTGAAAAGATCCAGGCCATGCAGCCCGACATTCTCTTCTCCTTTTATTATCGTCATCTGATTCGGGAAGAAATCCTCAACATTCCCGCCGCCGGCTGCCTCAACCTGCATGGCTCACTCCTGCCCCGTTACCGTGGACGATGCCCGATAAATTGGGCACTGCTCAATGGAGAGCTGGAAACCGGGGTCAGCCTGCATTATATGACCCCTCGGCCGGATGACGGCGATCTTGTCGGTCAGGCCAAGGTGACTATTGACGATCAGGATATCGCCCTGTCCCTGCACACAAAAATGGCAGCAGCAAGCGCCACCCTTCTTGATGAATTTCTTCCCCAACTGGCGCAAGGCACTGCCCCACGCATCGCCCAGGACAAAACCCTGGCCTCCTATTATGGCGGCAGAAAACCGGCGGATGGCGAGATTGACTGGAATAAAAGCGCAGGCGAGGTCCGCAACCTTGTCCGGGCAGTCACACGCCCTTATCCTGGAGCCTTCAGTTTTCTGGGGAATCGCAAGGTGCTCTTCTGGCAGGTCGAGACGATGGCGGAAAACAGAGGCGCACGGCCAGGCACAGTTATCTCGGAGAATCCCTTTCTTATCAGTTGCGGCCAGGGGGCCATTGAGATCAAGACCGGCCAGACAGAAAAAGGCCTTTTTCTCAGTGCCAGTCAATTAGTTGCCGAACTGGCGCTGGTACAGGGGATGCATTTTGGCCCCGATGTGAAAAAGGTCATCGCCCAGAGACGCAAAAAATCCGTCCTTATCCTCGGGGCTGACGGCTTTATCGGCAGCCATTTATCCGAGCATCTCCTGGACACAGGGCGCTATGAAGTACACGGTATGGATCTGGGGTCCCGTTATATTAAGCATCTCTCCGATCATCCCAACTTTCATTTCGCGGAAGGTGATATCTCCATCCAACGGGAATGGATTGAATACCATGTCCGTCGGTGTGACATCATCCTGCCTCTCGTTGCCATAGCCACCCCCGCCGAATATACCCGCAATCCGCTACGGGTCTTTGAACTTGATTTTGAGGAAAATCTTCGGGTAGTCCGCTATTGCGCCAAATACGGAAAACGTATTCTTTTCCCATCCACCTCCGAAGTTTATGGCATGTGTCAGGATACCAATTTTGATGAAGACACCTCGCAACTGGTCCTTGGTCCCATTCACAAACAACGATGGATCTATTCCTGTTCCAAGCAGTTGCTTGATCGGGTGATTTGGGCCTATGGCGCGACCAAGGGGTTACGTTTCACCCTGTTCCGTCCATTCAACTGGGTGGGATCACGACTTGACAGCCTGGCCTCGGCACGAATCGGTTCTTCAAGGGCCATCACTCAGTTGATTCTCAACCTGGCTGAAGGTACTCCCATCCAACTGGTGGATGGCGGCTATCAGAAACGATGCTTTACCGATGTCAAAGACGGAGTTGATTGCCTGTTCCGTATCATTGAGAATAAGGACAATGTCTGTGATTCCAAGATCTTCAACATTGGTAATCCTTACAACGAGGCCTCCATTCGTGAGCTGGCTGAGATCCTGGTCACAAAATTTCAACAGCATCCCTTAGCGAAAAAGTTCCCACCCTTTGCCGGGATGCGGGACGTAGAGAGTCGCGCTTTTTATGGCAAGGGCTATGAAGACGTGAATTTCCGCAAACCAAGTATTCAAAAGGCAGAAAAATTCCTGGGCTGGAAGCCGCAAGTGTCCCTGGAGCAATCCGTGGAAGAAACCCTGGATTTTTTTCTGAAACAGGCAGTGGAAACCGGGGAATTCGAGATCCACCATCAAGACGACTTTTGCTAAAATCAAATCATGATGAATTCGCAGCAACGCAGCAGTTGGCGACTTTTTCCGACGCCATCAATCATAGAGATCAAGATATGCAAATAGGATTGCGTATTGATGTGGACACCCTGCGCGGAACCCGACAGGGTGTCCCGGAGCTGTGCCGGATCTTGAGGGAAAATGGCATCCATGCGTCATTTTTCTTCTCTGTCGGGCCTGACAATATGGGGCGACATTTATGGCGGCTGCTGCGCCCCGCCTTTTTTCTGAAGATGATGCGCACCAAGGCTACCAGCCTCTATGGCTGGGACATCCTTCTGAAAGGCACATTCTGGCCGGGGCCATCCATTGGCAAACATGCCGGACAAGCAATCAGGCAAGCCTCCGACGATGGACATGAAATCGGCCTGCATGCTTGGGATCACCATGGATGGCAGGCGAGACTTCAACAAATGTCGGCACCCCGTATTCAATCATTGTTGAGTCAAGGAAGCGAGGCGCTTCTGTCTTTAATCGGCAGCAGGCCAATCTGTTCTGCGGCCCCTGCATGGCGCAGCACCGATGCGTCTCTGGTGGAAAAAGAAAAATTCGCATTTCTCTATAATTCGGATTGTCGAGGAGAATCCATTTTTTATCCGCAAGTTGCGGGAAAGGCCCTACAAACCCCGCAAGTACCGACAACTCTGCCGACCTTCGATGAACTAATCGGGCAGCAAGGGATCACCATCGCAAAGTACAACGAACATCTTTTCTCCTATCTCCATTCCTCCCGGCTTAATATTCTCACCATTCATGCGGAAGTAGAAGGAATTGTCCATAAGAACCTCTTTGCGGATTTTATAAAGATGAGCACAACAAGAGGCTGCTCTTTCGTCCCCCTCGGCAAGATCGTCAAAGAAACCAAAAAAGAAGATGTCGCCATTGCCTCCATTCAGGAACAACGCATACCTGGAAGAGAAGGGTGGATCTCGATTCAGTGTTCATAATCCTCCATCCACAGCGCGCCAAAACATTGTAACAGCCGCCGAGCATATTGGAGAATGACATGGATTTTATTGTAGTTTCACTGGCCGCACTGATGGCGTCAACACTGACCCTCTTTTCCGGTTTTGGTCTTGGCACCTTGCTGATGCCGGTGGTCGCAATCTTTTTCCCGGTTGAGATCGCTATCGCCATTACCGCAATGGTTCATTTGGCCAACAATCTGTTCAAAGTCGTCCTGCTCGGAAAATCCGCAAACAAGGCTGTACTCTTACACTTTGGGATCCCCGCTATGCTTGCTGCTCTTGCCGGTTCGCTGGCCCTTGGCTGGTTAGCAAAGCTTCCTTCCGTTCTGGAATATGTCGTCCTTGACCGGCACATGCAGGTCTCTCCGGTAAACCTCACCGTTGGCCTGCTCATTCTGGGTTTTGTGATTCTTGAGTTCTCATCCGGGTTGTCAGACTTGGCGCTCGACAGGAAATATTTACCATATGGAGGCCTGATCAGTGGTTTTTTCGGAGGACTGTCCGGCAACCAAGGGGCATTCCGAAGCATGTTCCTGCTGAAAATAGGACTTGGCAAGGAAGAATTTGTCGCCACCGGGGTCATGCTGGCGATCATGGTGGACCTGTCGCGAATGTTGATCTACGGTTGGGGGATGTCCGGTCAGCAGCAGATCATTAACTGGCCCCTGGTAATTACGGCCACGCTCTCAGCATTCGCCGGGGCGTACCTTGGCAAAAAGCTGCTCAAGAAACTCACTATCAGATCCATTCAGGTCGTGGTAGCGACCCTTTTAGTCTTGATTTCTCTGGGCCTGATCTCAGGATTGCTGTAACCCGCAACGCAAATTCAGGGAACTATTGACAGCCGAAAGTGGAAACAGGTATCATGCCGCCCATAAAAGACCTCCCCGTGCCAAATAAAAGCACCCGTAGCCTACAGACATTACCAACCACCTGAAATTAACACAGAAGGTACTCAATCCATGAACAACGAAACAGAAAACGCACTCGACACATTCATTGCCGGATGGGCTGAATCCCCCGAAAAGAACAAAGCAATGTTTCTCCATTTCAAGGAGTATCTGGCCGACAATGAGGGTGTCAGCTTCGACTTTATCCCCCGACCTGGGGTCACCTACTCTCTCAGGGCCAGGCATGCGGCCCAGAAGAAGAAACAACTTTTCGTCATGATTGATGTTATTGAAGACGACCCGCGCTGGTTGTCCATCTGCTTCTACGGC
>DYDL01000133.1 GCA_020717925.1 Desulfocapsa sp. | reverse complement strand
TGCCTTGGGAGCAGGAGGCCGGAGGTTCGAATCCTCTCGCCCCGACCATTTCATGAGCACCAGATGTCACAGAGGGCGCACCTGCCGCCCCTTGTCTTTGCCGTTCATTTCTGCTATGCAATGGCATGGGCTACCAGGAACTCACCTTGAAGCTGCCGCCGGATTACTCAGCGGCGGAACTGCGACAAGGCATCGCCAAGCAACTGCGCCTGCAAGAATTTTCCTTTCAAATCGATAATCAGAGCCTCGACGCCCGCAAAAAGGCCAACATCCACTGGCTGGTGCGGGTCACCGTGCTGTCGCCGGAAATCAAGGGGCAAGTCCTGGCCAAAACCCCGGCCTTGACAGTGCCCTATCGCTTGCGTAAGGAAAAAGTGGTGGTGGTGGGCAGCGGGCCGGCCGGTTTCTTTGCCGCCCTGGTTCTGCAGCAGGCCGGCTTCCCCACCACGCTTATTGAACGGGGTGCCGAGGTACGCAAACGCGCCGCCGGCATCCAGATATTTGAAACCACCGGGGTCTTCAATCCAGTCAGCAACTATGCCTTTGGCGAGGGCGGGGCCGGCACCTTTTCCGATGGCAAACTCACCTCGCGCACCAAGCACATCTCCCTGGAAAAACAGTTCATCCTCGAAAGCTATATCGCCGCTGGGGCCCCGCCGGAGATCAACTACCTGGCCCACCCTCACCTGGGCAGTGACAACCTGCAGCACATGGTCAAGAAACTGCGCCAGGAGTTTATCCGTCTCGGCGGCGCCATGCTGTTTGAAACCATGCTGGAGGATCTGGCGATTGACAACGGCACGGTACGAGGTGCGCTCACCTCAAGGGGCGAGCTGGAAGCGGACCATTTCATCCTTGCTCCGGGCCACTCCGCCCACGAAACCTTGCGCATGCTGATCCGTTGCGGGGTAGGGTTCCGCACCAAGAATTTCGCCATCGGCTGCCGGGTCGAGCATCCCCAGGAAATCATCAACCTGGCGCAATGGGGGCGGGAGAGGCTGGCCGGGGTCAAGGGTGCCGAGTACCGCCTCACCTCCAAGGGCGACGGCGAACTGCCGGTCTACACCTTCTGCATGTGCCCCGGCGGCGTGGTGGTGCCGGCCACCCCCTACGCTCACACCAACATCGTCAATGGCATGAGCCTCTACAACCGGGATGGCCGCTTTGCCAATGCCGCCTGCGTGGCCGGGGTCAATCTCGACCGGTTGCTTGGGCGGGCAACTACCGCCATCGAGGCCCTGGACTGGCTGGGTGGTCTGGAGGAAAAATTTCACCAATATGCCAACGGTTTTCAGGCGCCGTTCTGCACCATCACGGATTTCATCAACCAGCAGGAGCCAACAGGCCCGGTGGCATCATCCTATCCCCTGGGCCTGGTGCCGGCGCCGCTCTGGGAGATGCTGCCCCTGGAGGTGAGCCGGGCCATCCGGGCCGGCCTGGCTGATTTCAGCCGCAAGCTGAAGGGGTTTGAAACCGGCATTATCCTGGGATTGGAGAGCAAGACCTCCTCCCCACTCCAAGTGCTGCGGGAAAACGACAACCGCTGCACCGGTTTCACCAATCTCTACCTGGTCGGCGAGGGCAGCGGCTATGCCGGCGGCATCATCTCCAGCGGCAGCAATGGCATCAAGACCGCCATGCGGATTATCGGCAACGCTTAGCACTCCTTCCGGCCGGGGAGCCAAATAAGTTGTTTTAAAGCGCCGGAGTTTCAGCTATAGTGGTCACCGTTTTATTCCCCTGAAAAAAGGAACGGACATGGATATACGGATTGAAAAAGTGGCCCCCGGCAACCTGAAGGCGAAGCCGGATGAAAGCGCCCTGGGCTTTGGCCGGCATCGGACCGACCATATGTTTGTCATGACCTACGACGAGGGCCAGGGCTGGCATGACGCGGCAATCATGCCATACCAGGACTTCGCGCTGGATCCCGCCGCCATGGTACTGCATTACGGCCAGGCGATTTTCGAAGGGCTCAAGGCATACCGGGGCAAGGATGATGCCATCTTCCTCTTCCGTCCCATGGACAACCTCAGGCGCATGAGCCTCTCGGCCGAACGCATGTGCATGCCGCGGATTCCTGAGCAAGAGGTCTGCGAGGCCTTGAAGACTCTGGTGAATATTGAACAGGAGTGGGTGCCCCGGGCCCAGGGGGCGACCCTCTACATCCGTCCCACCATGATCGCCACCGAGGCCGGCCTGGGCGTCCGGCCCGCCAAGCGCTATCTCTTCTTCATCATATTAAGCCCGGTGGGGGCCTACTATCCGGAAGGTTTCAACCCGGTGAGCATCTTCGTGACCGACACCCATGTGCGCGCAGTGCCCGGCGGGGTGGGCAACGCCAAGACGGCCGGCAACTACGCGGCCAGCATCAGGGCGGCGGTGGAGGCTCAGCGGCAGGGCTACACCCAGGTGCTGTGGCTCGACGCCGTGCACCGCAAGTACGTCGAAGAGGTGGGCACCATGAACATCTTCTTCGTGCTGGACAACGAGGTCATCACCCCTCCCCTGTCGGGCAGCATCCTGGCCGGCATCACCCGGGATTCGGTGCTGCAACTGGTGCGGGACTGGGGAAGAACTGTGGCCGAGCGCCCCATCGCCATTGACGAGATCCTGACCGCCAGTCAGACCGGTCGCCTGCAGGAGGTCTTCGGCACCGGCACGGCGGCGGTCATTTCGCCGGTGGGCTCCCTGTATTACCAGGGTCAGAGCTGCGAGGTGAATCACGGCCGCACCGGCCCCTTAAGCCAACGCCTTTTTGACGAACTGCAGGGCATCCAGTACGGACGCCAGCCCGACCCCCACAATTGGATAGTCAGGCTGTAGTCGGTTTACTCCGGGCCGCGTTCCGCTTCTTTTTTTTAGGAACGCGCCTTGATTTTTAAAAAAGCCGTGTCTATATTTTAGCGCAACTTGGAAAATCTTTCCTTTCTGTTTGATATTAAAGCAAATTTCTGCACGACGTTTAGAAGGCGGGGGCAGCTTTAGCGGCTGGCTCCCTGGGGAAGCTATTTTTACAAATACCAGCAGGATATGGAGGAAGTGCATGAAAATCAGACCGTTGAATGATCGTGTGGTGGTCAAGCGATTGGAAGAGGAAAAGAAGAGCAAGGGCGGCATCATCATCCCGGACAGCGCCAAGGAAAAGCCGGCCGAGGGCGTCATCATGGCCGTGGGCAAGGGCAAGGTGAATGACAAGGGCGAGCGCATCGCGCTTGAGGTCAAAAAAGGCGACCATGTGCTGTTCAGCAAATATGGCGGCACCGAGGTCAAGCTCGATGGCGATGATTTCCTCATCATGCGCGAGGACGACATCCTGGGTATTGTCGAGAAATAAGGACTTCAGCCCCCAGTCTAACCTGATCATAGCTACAACTATAGAAATAAGGAGAAGCGCACCATGGCAGCAAAAGAACTCAGATACGGAACCAAGGCCCGGGAATCCATCCTGAACGGGGTCAACACCCTGGCCAATGCCGTCAAGATAACCCTCGGCCCCAAGGGTCGGAACGTCCTGCTGGAGAAATCCTACGGCGCGCCCACCATCACCAAGGACGGCGTCAGCGTTGCCAAGGAGATTGAACTGGCGGACAAGTTCGAGAACATGGGCGCCCAGATGGTGAAGGAAGTGGCCTCCAAGACCAGCGACGTGGCTGGTGACGGCACTACCACCGCCACTATCCTGGCCCAGGCCATCTTCCGGGAGGGCTCCAAACTGGTGGCCGCCGGCACCAACCCCATGGAACTCAAGCGCGGCATCGAAAAGAGCGTGGAGTGCGTGGTGGCCGAGCTGAAGACAATCGCCAAACCCACCAAGGAACAAAAGGAGATCGCCCAGGTCGGTACCATCTCCGCCAACAACGACGCCACCATCGGCAACATCATTGCCGAGGCCATGGACAAGGTGGGCAAGGAAGGCGTGATCACGGTGGAAGAGGCCAAGAGCATGGAAACCACTCTGGACGTGGTCGAGGGCATGCAGTTCGACCGCGGCTACCTCTCTCCCTACTTTGTCACCGATCCGGAGAAGATGGAGGCCAAGCTTGAAGACGCCTACATTCTGATCAACGAGAAAAAAATCAGCAGCATGAAAGACCTGCTGCCCATCCTCGAGCAGATCGCCAAGCAGGGCAAGCCGCTGTGCATCGTGGCCGAGGATATTGACGGCGAGGCCCTGGCCACCCTGGTGGTCAACAAGCTGCGCGGCACCCTCAATGTCGCCGCGGTCAAGGCCCCCGGCTTCGGGGACCGCCGTAAGGCGATGATGGAAGACCTGGCCATTCTCACCGGCGGCCAGGTGATTACCGAAGACCTGGGAATCAAGCTCGAGAACGTCACGCTGAATGACCTGGGTTCAGCCAAACGCATCGTCATCAACAAGGACAACACCACCATCGTCGATGGCGCTGGCGACAAGTCCAAGCTGGAAGGCCGCGTCAAGCAGATCCGCGCCCAGATCGATGAAACCACCTCGGATTACGACAAGGAAAAACTCCAGGAACGTCTGGCCAAGCTCATCGGCGGCGTGGCCGTGATCAATGTGGGCGCGGCCACGGAAACCGAGATGAAGGAGAAAAAGGCCAGGGTTGAAGATGCCCTGAACGCCACCCGCGCCGCGGTGGAAGAGGGCATCGTCCCTGGCGGCGGCGTCGCCTACCTGCGTTGCCTCAAAGCGTTGCTGGCCCTCAAACTGGAAGGCGAGCAGAAGCTTGGCATCCAGATCATCGCCCGCGCCCTGGAAGAGCCGGTGCGGCAGATTGCCAACAACGCCGGCCTGGAAGGCTCGGTCATCGTTGAGCACGTCAAGGGGATGAAGGGCGCTAAGGGCTTCAATGCCGAGACCGAAAAGTTTGAAGACCTCATTGAGGCTGGCGTCATCGACCCGGCCAAGGTGACCCGCTTTGCCCTGCAGAACGCGGCCAGCGTTGCCGGACTACTGCTGACCACCGAGTGCATGGTGGCGGAGAAGCCCGAGGAAAACAAGGCCAGCGGCGGCGGCGCCCCCGCCGGCATGGGCGGCATGGGTGGAATGGGTGGCATGGGCGGCATGGGCGGCATGATGTAACGTCGAGCCCCTCCACACGAACAACCAAGGGCCTTCCCCACCCGGGAAGGCCCTTTTTGCTTGGCTGGCCGTCAACTTTAACAGCGATGCGACTAACGCGGTCACCCTTCTTTTGTATTGACAACTCGGTGAAAATTTACCATATAAGGGTCTCAAAATACCGGCGATGTAGCTCAGTTGGTTAGAGCATGCGGCTCATATCCGCAGTGTCCGGGGTTCAAGTCCCTGCATCGCCACCAAGACATAAAAAAAGCGCTCCCTTCGCAGGGAGCGCTTTTTCTTTTTCCAAAACCAGACCGCCTAGTCGTCGAATTCCGCCTCCTCATACCCGTACTCATCAGACGACGAATCCGCCGCCTCCATTTGGTCGGCGCCACCGACGTCGTCTGTTTCCGCAGCGGCCGACTCATCCTCGTCCGCGGCGACATCCTTCCGCATCTTGGCGGGCGGCAGGACGATCTCGGAGATGCGTTTCACCTCGTGCCGCACATCCTCGTCAGCCTGACACACCTCGCATTCGGTGAGGTGCTTTTCCATAAAGTCAAGCATGCGCGCCGGCGCCAAGGCCTCATCCTGAACCTGCCCATACCATGTTTTGATCAACTTTTCCAAGCGTCCGCAATCCATGCCGGCCTCGCAAACGCCGCTGTCGGGAAAACCCTGTAAGCGGCAGCATTGGGTTGCGCGACAACCGTGTTGTCGCCTCCCCGATTAACGGTTTGTATCCTTCATGCCACCTGGAACGCCAGACTGGTCACAGGAAGGACCCCTGCCAATTCTCTCATTTTAGCGGACCTGCGCGCAACAACCGAAAAAAGTTGCCATAAACGGGCCAGCCCATTATGTTGGTGCTTCACTACGGCCAAGACCGCACAGCACCACGGAGGTGGAAAGGGCTCTGGTGGCCCTCCCGGACTTCAAATCCGGTGCACCGGGTTAACAGCCTGGTGGGTGGGTTCGATTCCCATGCACCTCCGCCATTATGCCCGCCGATTCTCCTGGCCCGCCGTTTTCAACAGAGGATAGCCCATCCGCTCCCGCTGCGCCGCGAACTGTTGGGCCACCTGGCGGGCGATATTCCGGATTCTGCCGATATAGCGGGTGCGCTCGGCCACGGAAATAGCCTTGCGGGCATCCAGCAGGTTGAAGAGGTGCGAGCACTTCAGGCAGTAGTCATAGGCCGGCAGGATCAGCCCCTTTTCCAGGAGCACGAAGGCCTCTTTTTCCAGGGTGTCGAAACTGGCGGAGAGGGCCGGGACATTGGCCGCCTCAAAATTAAAGGCGGAAAACTCTACCTCGGCCTGATGGAATATCTCCCCGTATGTCACCTCCCGATTCCAGGCGATATCATAAACGCTCTCCACCCCCTGCAGGTACATGGCGATCCGCTCCAGCCCGTAGGTGATCTCCACGGTCACCGGATGCAGGTCAAGTCCGCCGGCCTGCTGAAAATAGGTGAACTGGGTGATCTCCATGCCGTCCAGCCATACCTCCCAGCCAAGGCCCCAGGCTCCGAGGGTCGGGGACTCCCAGTCATCCTCCACAAAACGGATGTCGTGCTCCAACAGATCCAGCTTGAAACGCCTGAGGCTCTCCAGATATAAGTCCTGCACATCGGCGGGCGAGGGCTTGAGCACCACCTGAAACTGGTAATAATGTTGCAGGCGGTTTGGATTTTCTCCGTACCGGCCATCGGTTGGCCGCCGCGAGGGCTGCACATAAGCGGCCTTCCAAGGTTCCGGCCCGAGGGAACGCAGCAGGGTGGCGGGATGAAAGGTGCCGGCGCCAACCTCCATGTCGTAAGGCTGTTGCAGCACGCAACCCTGGTCTCCCCAGTAACGGCTCAGTGTCAAAATGATGTCCTGAAAATACATGGGTGATCACTCCCCCGCGCTATCCGCCTTGCACGCCGGCAACGGTCCGGCACAAAATCACCCGACATACATACCACAGCGACCGGACGTGGCAATATTTTTTTGTTGTCGGTTCAGACCACCGCCGGCATAACTCTATTATTTTATACGCGTCCGGCACCAATTTCCTCTCACTATAATTACACCAAATTTCGCCTCTTTTCGCTGGCGCGCGGCCAAAGCGTTATGCATGTTTTTTTTTTTGACAAAGCACTCCATCTAAGGTAATTTCCTGGTCCGTGATAACTTGCACCATCAGGTTATTTGGGATGGCAGGGGAGACCTGCCCCATGAATGAGGCCAAGATTGTGGACCGCAATCTGTGATTAGTCAGTACTCATCATAAAGGAGAAAGGGGAAATGCTTAAAAAACTCTTGACAGTGGTGTTTGCCGGCATGCTCTGCCTGCCGGCAGTTGGCAAGGCCGACACCGACGTTGCAGACCTGGAAGAGAGAATCGAGGAGTTGGAAGGCACCATCGCGACCATGGAGGAAAGCGCCGAGAAATGGGATCTGGCCTCCCGCATCCAGTGGAACGGCGACTATCGTTGTTCCGTGTGGTGGGTGAACGCCGATACCCCGGATTTCTGGTTCGCCGGTGACGTGGCCGAGCCCTTTGCCTGGTTCCTGTCAGCCGGCGAAGCCATGAACAACTGGTGGGCGGTGAAACAAAACGGTTCTTCCAACCTCACCATGAACGATTTCTTCAATGATTTTGAACTGGATATGAATGCCTACAAGAATCAGGGCGTCTACGAGTCGGACGGGGTCTACGATCCGGGAACCTGGATCGGCAAAGCGCAATCGGAAAATCCCGATAAACGGCCCAGCGGCATGACTAACAAGGAGTTAAAAACTTTTAACAAGATGCTGGACATAACTGACGCAGACCCGCAAACCACCCTTTACGATCTTTTGCACAACCACTTCGCACGTGACATAACCGGTCAGGTCGCCCTTTTCCTGAACGCCCAGAACCTTGCTAATTATTTTAGCGGCGTATATCAGCCCAGCACTGCTTATGATCGCAACGGTGTTGCCGATGTCGGCATGAGTCTAACTGAACGCCTTCGGATCATGGCAGGTCTCGGATACACGTCACGGCCAGCGGCCACCTATGTCAACGACTCCATGCTGCTGAACCGCTTCCGCCTCAACATGCGCGCCAAGGCCGCCGAGAACATGGAGATCAAGGCGACCTTTGTGGTGTACAAGGCGTGGGGCATGGAAAACAACCCGGTTGACTACTATAACACCATGCGCGACATTTCTGATCCCATGGAAAACCAGCAAACCGGCGGCGTCGGCGGCAAAATTACCTCCACCACTGGCCCCTTCCTCTATTCCACCGTTAACTTTGACGGCAACAACACCCGCACCCCCACCAACAATCTGCTCAAGGTGGACCGGATGTTCGCCAATTGGAACAACGTCTTTGACATGCCGTTCTGGTTTTCGATGGGCCGTCGTCCCACCACCGACGGGCCGCCCACCCAGTTCAAACTTGGCGCCGACCAACGCATGGCCACCCCCATGGCCTTCATGGACTATCCCTTTGACGGCATGACCATCGGCTATGCCTGGCGCAATCCCTGGCCGGGTCGGGGTCGCTTATGCATGGGCCGCGGCTTTGAATCTGGACCCACCATCAGCGGCGAGGGGGTCAACGATGTGGACTTTGGCGGCTTTGCCTTCGACCTCTACAAGAAGGACAATGC
>DYDL01000132.1 GCA_020717925.1 Desulfocapsa sp. | reverse complement strand
CGTGGAGCACCTTGGCGAACAGCCCCTCCTTGGGCATGATGCAGCTTCCGGTGGCCCGCTTGATGGCGCAGCCATCGTTGTGACACTGTTTGCCGATCTGGGTGATCTCCAGCAGCACAGAATCCCCTAACTGCAACTGCTCGCCGATCCGCACCGTTGTCAGATCAAGCCCGTGGGTGATGATATTCTCGGCAAAGGCCCCGTTCTTTAGGGTGGGGAGTTGTTCTTTGACCCTGTCAATGGACTCTCCGGCCAGCAGAGAGATTTGACGGTGCCACTCGCCGGCATGGGCATCCTCCCGGATTCCCCAGTTGAGATCGACTACGGCCTCGGGGGTTTCCCGTTTGACCACGCCTTTTTTCCCACTGATACAGATCGCTTCAACTCGTGCCTCGTTCATTGGGCCTCCTCCTGTTGCGGCATCACTCTGTTTTTTGTGCCTCTTTCTTGTCGGAAAGAGCGGGTTCCTGTAGTCCCTTTTTAAAGGAACTGATGCCCTTGCCCAGGCCTGCCCCCAACTCCGGCAGCTTTTTGCCGCCGAAGACCAGGAAGGCGATGGCCAGGATGATCATCAACTCCGGGGTTCCTAATCCAAACATGGTGTTCTCTCCATAAGGTTATTGGAAGCCATCAGCCGGTGAGAATGTCTTCCACCGGCTGATGGTCGCTTGAAACAAGTATAACGTTACATTATGCCTTTGTCACCTTGACCTTGGTGTCGTAAAAGACCGCCGAACCGCCCACCAGGTCGGAGAGGGTCACGTTCTTGGTCACTGGATCTACCCGCATGGCGCCGTTCAGGCACAGTGGCGCGGCCCGGCGCGCATCTCCCTTGATCAGTTTGCCGTCGATGGTGACATCGGCAGCACCGCTGGCCCAGTGGCCAAAGCCATGAGGAAAGGACACCACCCCCGGCCGGATTCCTTCGCTGACCACAGCCTTGCCCACCATGGGCACCTTGCGGCCCCCTTTGACATCAATTACGCCTTCGGGGTTGCTGGCCGAAGAGACCCGCACCAGGTCTCCATCACGGATGCCCAGCTTGTTTGCGTCTTCGGTGTTCATCAACAGATGGCCTTCGTTCATGATGGATAGCAGCCAGTAGTTGGTAATGGATCGGGCCTTGGTCATGGTGATCGTTTTGTGGGTGATCATATGGAGGTCGTAGCCCTCGTCCTTGATCTCCTTGCCGGTGTAATCGGTACAGGCAGGGATGTAGGTGGGCAGTCCGATCATTTTTTTACCCGTCATGGTGTTGACGGATTTAGCGGTTTTCTCCTGGAACAGACTGATGAGGCGGCCGTATTTATTGGTCACTTGACCGTCTTTGTAGGCCTTGGCGAAATCCTGATACCGTCCGCCACGGTTCATGACATAGACCACCCGACGCCAGTGACTTTCATCATTACCCACCGCCACCTTCCACCTGTCGACGTCAAAGACGCTTTTGGGCAGATGTTTACGGGCCTGAAGGAAGAGGCGCATCTCATCATTGTCGGCCTCGGGCACGGCATCTGAACCATCTTCCTTGTGCCCGAAGGCGATATCCGCCACCTGCTTGAGATACATATCTTCCGGCCGGATATAGGGCTTCCCTTCGCCAAAACCGTTGGGCCCGAATCCAGGCAGCTTGAGTCGTTCGGCGATGGCGAGATAGACCGCCTCAAAGCACATGGGGATCTCTTCGCCATAGACCTTTACCGTTGGCCAGCCGGGCAGGCTGATGGCTGGATTGCGCACATTTTCCACCGTCCAGGGCACTGACGGATGGGAGCCGTGGAATTCCCAGCGTTCCAGATAGGAGAGGTCGGGGAAGATATAGTCGGCATAGCTGGAGGTCTCGCCGATAAGGATGTCGCTGGCGATATGCAGTGGGATCTTTTTGGTGTCGGCCAGGATCTCGATGGCGGTATGACCGGCGGGCAGACTGTACACGCTGCCGTTCATGTAGGTCATCAGCACCTTGACCGGGTAGGGATAGGCGTCGCCGATGGAAGGGATATCCTCCTGATAGATGTCGGTGGCCACGGGGAACCAGGGTCGCTTGGTCGGGTAGCTGCCGTCGAACAAGGTGCTCTTCTCGTAAGTGGTCTTGGTGCGCAGCATGTCCACACCAAAAGGGGTGAAATGGTGCTCGCCGAACATCTTGGTCACCGGGAAGGGTTGTCCCTTCTTGCCGCCCTTACGGTCATAGGTGCTGGCCTTGATGAAACCACCGGCATAATCGAAGTTGCCGATGAGCAGGTTGAGGGCATTGTAGGCGTTATTGTTGTAAAAACCGTTGGTATGCTGTGACGGCCCCCGGTGAATATCGACCACTGCCTTACGGCCATGGGAGGTGAACTCGTGGGCAATCTCCACGATGTCAGTTGCGTCAATCCCGGCAATGGCAGCCCATTCCTCGATACTGTGTTTTTCCGACTCTTCCTTGAGCAGTTGCAGGCTGGTTTTGACCTTTTTCCCGCCTACTTCACCATCCACCAGAAGATCACCGGTCACGGCCAGGGCCTTTTCATCGACGGGATCAAAGGCGACGGGTTGACCCGCCACCAGCGCCACCGGCAGATCGGAGGTGAATTTTGTCCCATCCGGGGCCAGATAGACGGTGTACTCCTTGTCGTCCTTGTCTTTTTCCTTAATGTCGGTTTTCTTGAGCAGGCCGATCTCGCTTGCCCGCAGAAATTTGGTGGGCTTTCCTTTGTCGTCGATGTTCACCAGCCAGGCGGCATTGCTGTAGTTGGGCTCGTCAGCTGCCTTTGCCGCAGCCTTGTTGGCGACCGCCAGATAGGCCTTGTTGTACTTTTCATTGTCAAACATCCAACGCATCATGCCCATGGCAAAGGCGGCGTCGGTGCCCGGTTTGAGCGGCACCCATTTCCAGGCCCTGGCGGCCAGCTTGCTCAGACGGGGATCGATGACCGCGAATTTTTTGCCGCTGATCAGGGCGTTGGTGGCCTTGGGCACCCGCTGTGGCGGGCCATAGTTGGCATCACAGAGGTTGTTGCCGGCGTAGATGACGAATTCACTGTTGCCGGTGTCGCCCTGCCAGTAGAATTTGTCGCCGCTGTCAAATTCGCCTTTCAGCGGATTCCACTTGGAACTCATGGACTTGCCGGTGAAGTAGAGCGAACCCTGGCAGACTGTGGTGTGACCGTTCATGTTGATGGAGCCGAAGGCTTCTTGGACAAAGCGGTGCACCACGTCTTCGCGCCCTCCTTTCATCCGGCCCCAGACCATCATGAACTGGTTGTTCTTTGGCCCGAGATCAGGATGTGCGGGGTCAATCAGGGTGTGCAAATGATCCTTGAACTCTTCCTGGAAATGGGCCACCAGCTCTTTTTTGACGGTCGCATCTTTTTCATCCCAGATTTTTTTCACCGCCTTTTCCATATCCTTGGCCAGTTCTGCATCGGTCAGGGCGCGGACGGCCTTCAGCCCATCCACATGCCCTTCACCAAATAGGTCTCCGCCCTTGACCACCTCGTCAATGGCTTGGTCAAAAGGGATGGCCTGCCACTGCCCGTCTCCCCGTTTGGTGCCGGGTTTGCGTTTGAGGACGCTGACAATGCGATAAGGGTCGTAGGCCGTTTGCAGGCCCGCCTGCCCTTTGGGACAGATGGCGCCTTCCACGGTGGCCATGTCCTTGACCGGGGTCTTGTAGGGGGGATGGGGCCACATGGTCCAGGGACTGTAAGGGTTGCCGTCGATTATTGTCGCCAGGCCGTTCAACAGCCTGACCTTGACGGCACAGCCGGTGTTGCATTGGAGGCAGACGGTGTAAATCTGGTTTTCCGGGTTGGCCATGAATTGGGCGGCATCGCCGCCAGCCATGGCCTCCTGGATCGCGGCGCAGGCCTCGGGAATCTGGCTGAGAAATGCGGCAGAGACCCCGGCGGCGCAGGTAACTTTCAGGAAGTCGCGCCGATTCAGGGCGCAGCCTTTTGGTTTCATCTGTTTTGTCATGGTGTTATGCCTCCTGGCGAGATTTTGTAAACATGGGAAGAAGCAGATCCGCTCCGATGAGCAGGCCGAGGATGACCAGCCCGACCAGACCCGAGGCCACTGCCCATTCCGAAGTACTGGGCGAATAGGTAAGGGTGAGTCCGGGGCCGTGCACTGCCTGCGACATGCCGGGCAGCATTTCAACCTTTTGGCCGGCCACCAGGATCAGATAGCGGGAGACGCCGTTGCCGAGCAGGATACAGAGGCCCATCAGGCCTGAGAGCGGGATGTTATTGTTTTTGCCGTTCAAGGCCAGGACTACGATCGGCACGATGCCGCCCAGCATGATTTGCACGCCCCAGAACAGTCCGCTGTATTGACCGGAGACGATCTCCTGTGCGGGCAGCATGATCCCCGGCATACCTCCGGCAATTCCTTGAGAAAAATAGGACCAGGTGAAATAGAGATTGATGCCCAGCAGAATGATAGCTGCAGGATGCAGAATGGAGAGTGACGATTCCAGTTTTTCTTTTTTGTCAGCAAAGGTGAGAATAACCATCAAAAGCGCCGCGCCGGTGGCAAGGGCGAAAAAGAGAAACTGAACCGGCAGCATGCCCGCATGCCAGAAGGAGCGCGCGGCGTTGACGCCCATCAGTTTACCGGGAGCGCCGGCCACATAGAGGGAGACCACCAGGCCCAGTACCATGATCACCTTTAAGACTCCATCCTTGCCTTTTTGATTGACTGCCCGGAACAGGGCAATTGCGGTCAGGCCGCCGAAAATCGTGTAGCCCCAGGCATCCTCGGCCACGCCTGCGTGCAGGTTCGGCTGGAGCAGAACCTTCCAGAAGCGCTCCATGTGCCCAAGATCAAAGGCAATGGCGATAAGGGCCGCGGTGAGGGTAATGAGGGCCGCCCACAGAGCTTTGACTCCTGTGCCTTTACAGGCGGGGATTTCAAACAGCAGATCCAGGCTGGCCCAGAGAAAGCAGCCGACGGCGAGTCCGCCGAAAAGAAAATAGAGGGCCACCCACAGCCCCCAGACGACAACCGATCCGTAGGCCGCATGGTCATGGCCATAGGCAAAGCGGTCATAAAAACCCCACAGGCCAATCAGCAGGGTTATGATTCCAACAATGTATGCACTTTTTTTATTCATCTTCTTCTCCTATGCGATGTAGTAAACGCGCGGCGCGGTTCCCAGTTCTTCTTTCAGCCGGACGATATTGGGATGGTTGATGAGTTCGCTGACCAGGGAATCAGGGTCGGCGGCGTCACCGAAATAGGTGGCGCGCCCGATGCAGGTGGTGGTGCAGGCCGGCAGGATTCCAGCCATCAACCGGTGCAGACAGAAATGACACTTGCGGACATTGCCCACCGGCGAGCTGTGACCCTTGCGTTCACGTTTCTTGCCGTACTCGACGTTGGCGTCACGCTCATAGTTGTCGGCGGTATTGCGGCCCAAGATCATGCCGCCCACCTCCGGGGTGTTGTCGGTGTGGGCGTGGCCGTAGTCGAAGGTCCGTGCACCGTAAGGACAGGCGGCGATACAGGCGCGGCAGCCGATGCACTGGTCATAATCCATGACCACAATGCCTTCCTTGTTGGTGTAGGTGGCATGGACCGGGCAGACCTCCGTGCAGGGAGGGTTTTCGCACTGCATGCAGGGCCGGGGCAGGAAGGTCATGGTGACCTTGGGATACATTCCCACTTCCTTGATCACCACCGGCCGATACACGACTCCGGGCGGCAGTTTGTTCTCGGCCATGCAGGCCACGGTGCAGGCATGACAACCGATACAGCGCCGCTGATCGATCACCATGACCCAGCGCCGTTCTCTTGGATTTTTTTTCAGGGCCCTGGCCAGTTCCGTCCGCATACGGAACAGGACGTCCTCTTTGGCGGCCGGGGCTCCGGTTGGCTTTGGGGCCGTCGTAACACCACTGGCTCCGGAAGCATTTTTGTCTAACAAAGCCGCTTCATTTGGCATGGTACTCTTCCTCCTTGTGAGATGAAAAACTGAGCATTCCCGAGATGGTATCAGGAATACAAGCGGACTGAACCTGATTGCAGGCTCGTCTGATAACGGGGTGGATTTGCAGAGAACACTACTGGTTTTACCTGCGGGGGGTGCGAGGTGAAACCAGCAGTGTTTTTCTCTACACGGGTTGATGCAGAAATCATGCCAAGGGGAGAAGGGCGGAAACAGGGGGACAGCGAGGAAGGACGAAGAAGTGCTGCTTAAGGAATAGGCAGGTTGCTGTCTATTCCTTAAGCAGAGGCCAGCTTTTTGCGCAGGGTCATACGGTTGATGCCCAGGAGAGAGGCGGCCTGGACTTGATTGCCGTCGCAGAGTTCCAGGGCCTTTTTGATCAGCATCTGCTCCACCTCGGAAATCAGGTGGTGATAGGGTTGGGATTCATCTGTCCGGATCAGGTGGTCGATCTGTTTGCCGACCACCTCTTGAAAAGAATCTTCATTGGCAGCCTCTAACTGCTGCACGAGGCAGTCTCCTGCTGTCAGGATTGGCGAGCGCGCCAGAACAACGGCCCGGCGGATGGTGTTTTCCAGCTCCCGGATATTGCCCGGCCAGGAATGGCGGGCGAGTTTTGCCAGGGCATCATTGCTGATGCCTTCCACCGGGGGAGAGACCTGGCGGCCATAGCGGGCCAGAAAATAGAGGATCAGGTTGGGGATGTCCTTGAGCCGTTGGCGCAAGGGGGGGATAGGAATGGTCAGGACATTGATCCGGTGCAGCAGGTCCAGGCGGAAAAGGCGCTGGCCTGCCATCTGCTCCAGATTCCTGTTGGTGGCGGTGATGAGCCGCACATCGGTGCGTAGTTGCGTGTTGCTGCCCAGCCGTTCAAAGGTGCCGTCCTGGAGAATGCGCAGGACCTTGGCCTGAGCCGTCAGCGGCAGCTCCCCGATTTCATCGAGAAAGAGGGTGCCGCCATCGCATTGTTCAAACCTGCCGATCCGTTGTTTGTTTGCCCCGGTAAAGGCCCCGGTTTCGTAGCCGAAGAGCTCGCTTTCCACCAGATCAGCGGGCATGGCGGCACAGTTGACCACCATGAACGGGGCCTCCCGGCGGTTGCTGTGCTGGTAAATGGCCCGGGCCGTCAGCTCCTTGCCCACCCCGGTCTCCCCGGTGATGAGCACCGGCAGATCGGAGCCGGCGACCTGGCCGATTTTTTTGCACATCTCCAAAACCTCCGGGCTGGAGCCGACGATGCACTCCTTGGTATCACTCGTCTCCCCCGCTGAATTGCCGCAGCCGCAGCGCAGGCCGGCCTGGATCTCTCCGGCCTTCAGGGCCTTGCCGATGATATCGCGCAGTTCGTCGTTGTCGAAGGGCTTGGCCACATAATCAAAGGCCCCGTCCTTCATGGCCTGCATGGCAGAGGCTGAATCAGCGAAGGCGGTGACCATGATGATCGGCAGGTGCGGATGGGATTGCTTGAGGATCTTGAGAGCGGTCAGCCCATCCATGCCGGGCATGCGGATATCCATGAGGACCACGGCCGGGTTTATTTCGACCACGGCTGCGATGGCCTGCTCACCGTTTTCGGCGGTCTTGATGGTGTATTCACTGCTGAAAGTCCGTTCAAAGGCGTAACGCACCGATTTTTCGTCGTCAACAAGCAGGAGGGTTGTCATAGGGCAGGGTCAGGGTAAAGGTTGTTCCTTCGTTTTTTACGGAGGAAATTTCAAGGCGTCCGCCATGTTGCCGGGCGATGTTCCAGGCCACGGCCAGGCCCATGCCGGTGCCTTCCGCCTTGGTGGTGAAAAAGGGGTCGAATATATGCTTGAGGTCTTCCTCGCCGATGCCGCATCCGGTATCGGTGATGGTGCAGTGGAGCTCGTTGTCGCCGACTGTGGAGGCAATGGCCAGCCGTCCGCCGCCATCCATGGCCTGGAGGGCGTTGAGCAGGCCGTTGATGAGGATCTGCTTGATTCCCGAGGCATCGATGGGGACTGGTTTGAGTTGTTCGGCCAGATCCTTGGTAATCAGGATGCCCGCTTTTTCAATTTTGGGCCGGGTGATGGCCAGGACATCCTCGATCAGCCGGTTGATGTCGGTTGGGCTGACGGTAAGCTCGGTCTGGCGGGCGGAACGGAGAAACTGCGAGACGGTGTTGTCGATCCGGTCGATCTCATCAATGATGACCTCCAAGTCTTGTCCCTGCAAGGCTTCGTTCTGTTCGTTCGCCCGCTGGATCAGCATCTTGATGGAGGTCAGCGGGTTTTTGATCTCATGGGCGAGCCCGGTGGAGAATTCTCCCAGGGCATAAAGCTTTTCGGTGCGCACCAGGTTTTCCTGGGCCGTTGTAATAGCGTCCACCAGTTCCTTCAACCGGGAGGACATGGTGTTGAAGGTCACGGAGAGTTCCCGGATCTCACCGATCCCGGTTTCCGGGATGCGCATGCCCAGCTTCCCCTTGCCGACCTCATGGGCGGCCTGATTGAGCAACAACACCGGATAAAAGAGGGTTCTGGCCATCCAGAGACCGGCCAGGCTGCCGAACAGGGCTATGGTCATGGTCACGGCCCAGACCTTTTTCCGGGAGGCGGCAATGGTCTTGATCAAGGGGTCGACGGAAATTCCAAGGCGCAGATAGCCCACCACCCCGATGGTGCTGGAACTTATCGGAATCACCAGGTCCATGGGCGCAAGGTTGCTGCTGTCCTCCACATCGCGAAGAATGGTCGGACGTTCCCCTCCATATTCGGAGAAGGAAATAGCCTGTTGCAGCGAAGTTCCCTTTTC
>DYDL01000399.1 GCA_020717925.1 Desulfocapsa sp. | reverse complement strand
CTCAGGCATAGCAAGCCTGAGTTGAGCGAACTTTGGCATTGTCAAGAACATAAAAGTCGAGCACAATATAGGTTATGGAAGCACTCCGATTGCCAAGCGATGAAGAAATTGGTGCTGCGTACGATGATGGCAAAGAAGCCGTCATCAAGCTTTTCCACCAAACGCTTGGGAAATTGGCCGAGCACATTCAGCGGCTGGAAGATCAGATAGCCAAGAACAGCGGAAATAGCAGTAAACCGCCATCGAGCGATGGGCTGAAAAAGAAGCCCAAGAGCCTGCGGCAGAAAAGTGGCAAGAAAAGTGGTGGGCAAGCGGGACATCCTGGCAAAACGCTTAAGGCGGTGGCGAACCCGGATCATGTGCAAGTACATCGTGTGAAGCGTTGCGATCACTGTCTGGCAGACTTGGAGAAAGTGGAAGCGCAAAGCTATGAGAAGCGCCAGGTATTTGATATACCGCCGGTGAAGGTGGCAATAACCGAGCATCAGGTGGAGATCAAAACCTGTCCAGAGTGTCATCGAACCACAGTCGGCGAATTTCCTGCCGGGGTTGGTCAGCCGGTGCAATATGGCGAACGGATCAAGGCGCAAATGGTGTACTTCAACCAAGGTCACTTTGTACCCTTGGAGCGGACGGCAGAGATCCTCGAAGATTTGTATGATCAGCCTGTGAGTGAAGGGACCATTGTGGAAGCCTGCAATGAGACAGCCCGGCAAGTAGAATCGGTTTATCAGCTTACAAAAACCGAACTGACCCAAACAGAAGATACGGGACATTTCGATGAAACCGGCAGTCGCATTAGCGGCAAGTTGTGGTGGTTGCATGTGGTTTGCACAACCCTGCTGACGTATTATGCAGTTCACCGGAAACGTGGGAGCAAGGCGCTGGACGCAATCGGTATCTTTCCGGTGTTCAAAGGGAAGGCGGTGCATGATAACTACTGCTCGTACTTCCAGTATGAAGATATCCTCAATGCACTCTGTAATGCCCATCATTTGCGGGATTTGATCTTCATTCGAGACCAATACCAGCAACCCTGGGCTTCCGAGATGATCAAGCTGCTGCTTGAGATCAAAACTGCTGTTGAAGAGGCTCGACCGGAACAGGAAAGCCTCTCGCTCACCCAGATTGCTGACTTTGAAACCCGCTACGATGCAATCATTGACGCTGGCCTTCAGGCAAATCCGGCACTGGAACCTGCGGAACCCCTGCCGAAGAAACGTGGCAGACCGAAACAGCATCCTGCCAAGAACCTGTTGGATCATCTCAAGGCTCGCAAAAACGAAACGCTGGCTTTTATGTATGATTTTAAGGTGCCGTTTGATAACAACCAGGCGGAACGCGATCTCCGCATGGCCAAACTGAAGCAAAAAATCTCCGGATGTTTTCGCTCAGAAGGCGGCGCTGAAGTCTTTTGCCGCATTCGCAGTTATATCTCGACAGCCCGCAAAAATGAACAGCGAGTCTTGGATGCGCTGCAAATGGCTTTGAAAGGATCGCCTTTTCTTCCTCCAATTCTCCAGGCTCGGCTCATTTTACCAGCCTGAGCAGTT
>DYDL01000131.1:741-8733 GCA_020717925.1 Desulfocapsa sp. | reverse complement strand
AAAGGCGCAACCCTTGCGGGAAGCGCCTTTAATTTTTACTGGTGCCGAGACCAGGAATCGAACCAGGGACACTCGGATTTTCAGTCCGATGCTCTACCAACTGAGCTATCTCGGCAACGAAGGTGAGATACTATTGAAAGTGCTCACCCTTGTCAAGGCTAAACTACACGCAAATCACCCGGGTGGCGGCGATGAGGTCGTGCCAGGTGCGCTGCTTCCGGTCGAGCACGGCCCACAGGAAGCCGGCCCCAAGGGGCAGGGCCGAGAGCAGGGCGGCGCTGGCCCGTAGGAAGGCCTGGCCCAGGCCGACCGGGCCGCCGTCGTCGGCCACCAGGCGCAATCCCATGACCATCTTGCCCACGGTCTGGCCGCAACCGGCATGCAGCAGGACAAAGTAACTAAAAAAGAGCAGGGGAACCACCACGATCAGCACCGTTAGCACGACCAGGGACGCCCCGATCAGCCCGGTCAGGTCGCTGGGAAAGCTATGCCAGAGCCGCAGTCCCGCCCCGAGCAACAGGACAAAGGCGAAGATCAGCAGCAGGGAGAGGTCGATGAGATAGGCCATGGCGCGGGCGGCGAAGCCGGCCGGCTCGCACGAACCGGCCACGGCGTGCTCACCTTCCAGGCCAGACGTGGCAACTGTAACCGTCATGCGCAAAAACCCACCCTAGAGGTCGTCGTCCTCCATGAGGTCCGAGAGGTCGAAGACCTCGTCTTCCAGCTCGGGGGGGGCAGGGGCGGCCGTGGCAGCCCGCGGCTCGTCGGGCATATCCGACAGTCCGGCCAGATCAAGGCCGCCCATGTCGTCGGCATCCAGGGGCATATTATCCTCCAGCGAGGCGTCAAGCTGCTGGAACTCCTCCTGGGACATGGAAAGGTCCATGTCCATTGCGGCCTGCCCTCCAGCGGCCAAGGCCACCCCGCTGCTCACCACGGAACCCAGGAAAAATGGGGCCTCCGCCCGGAAGACGGCCCCCTGGAGCTGGGCCGCCGTCTCGGTGAGACTGACAGCACACTTGGGACAGGAATCAAGATTGTCAAAGGAAATATACCCGCATTTGCTGCAACGCATGAGCCCTTCCTTCCCGTGTGTTGGTGTTGGCCACTGAACCCTCTAATTGTTTCATTATAAAAGGTGCTGCCCGCAAAGCAATAAAAATCCGCATCTGGCCCTTCCCTGGCCGGCAACGGCCAGATGTCAGGAGGAAGAACGGGCTCTTTCTGTTTGTATTTTCACCTTGGCTGGGATAAGATCGGCCGACACAATATTTAGCCACCCCTTACCCAGTCTTTACCAATGGATAAACCCTTGAAAACAACCGCCCGACTCCTGCTTCTTGGCCTATGCCTGCTTAACTCCGGCTGCTTTCCGCCGGGTTCGGCCCGGCACCTGTCGTCCGAAGTCTGCCTGCTTATGCCCGAGCAGACCACCAAGCTCGATGTGGTGCGACAGCTCGGCTCACCGCAAATAAAGCGCCACAACGATGAGGGAGAAACCTGGGTCTATTTTCAAGAGAAAAAAAGCTTTACCAAGCGTATCCCTTGGGCTGGCAAGCGCCTAGGCCAAAAGGATTACGAGGTGGTGACCGTCACCTTCACCGGCAACACGGTGCATGCCTGTGTTTTCAGGGCCATGGAAGAGGAGGAGTTCCGCTCCCTGGGCTTGCCGACGAGCGAGTGAACCGATGCGCCACAACTACGAAAAGGCGAGGGAACGGATGGTCCGGGAGCAACTGATGCCCCGGGGCATCACTGATCCACGGGTGCTGGCGGCCATGAACACCGTGCCCCGGCATCTTTTCGTGGAAGACGCCTTCGAGGCCCAGGCATACGGCGACCACCCCCTGCCCATCGGCGAGGGGCAGACCATCTCCCAGCCCTACATCGTTGCCCTCATGACCCAGGCCCTGAACCTCAAAGGTCATGAAAAGGTGCTGGAGATAGGCACTGGCAGCGGCTACCAGGCGGCCGTGCTCGCCCAGCTCTGCGACAAGGTCTACACCGTGGAACGCTTGAAAAGCCTCCACATCGGGGCGCGCAAGCTCTTTGACCAGCTCCAGTACTTCAACATCCTCTGCCGGATCGACGACGGCACCCTGGGGTGGCAGGAGCACAGCCCTTACGACGCCATCATGGTAACCGCGGCCGGCCCCAAGGTGCCGGAGCCCCTGCTCACGCAATTGGCCGACCCCGGGGTGATGGTCATACCCATTGGCATGGAACGCTGGAGCCAGGAGCTGGTGTTGATCACCAAGGAGCAGGGCCAGACCAGCGAGCGGGTCATTGAGCAGGTCCGCTTTGTCAGCCTTATCGGCAACCACGGATGGCAGCCGTAGTCCCGGCCCCTCTCCACGTCAGCCGGCCCGCACCCGGGCCGCCATCCCATTGACCCGCGCCACCACCTCGTCCAGGTCAAAGTTCCGCAGTCGCCGGTCACGCATCACGATCTTGCCGTCCACGATCACCGTGCGCACGTCCGCCCCTTGGGCCGCATAGACCAGGAGCGCGGCGACGTCATAACAGGGCGTCAGGTGCGGCTGTTGCAGGTCCAGGATGATGAGGTCAGCACCCTTGCCAGGCTCCAGGCTGCCGATACGGGAGGCGAGCCCCAGGGCGCGGGCGGTGCCCAGGGTGGCCATGGTCAGCACCTGCCGGGCCGGCAGGGCGGCAGGATCAAAATGGCGGACCTTGTGCAGCTTGGCAACCAGATCCATCTCGCGGAACAGGTCGAGCCGGTTGTTGGAGGCAACGCCATCGGTACCCAGGCCGACCACCACCCCGGCGGCCAACAGTTCCGTAAGCGGCGCGATCCCGGAAGCGAGTTTCATGTTGCTGGACGGACAGCTCACCACCGCGGCGCCGCTGGCCGCTATCAGGTCGATCTCCGCTGGCTCAAGCCAGACGCAGTGAATAAGGACAGTGGCCGCATCCAGCACCCCCAAATCGTGCAGATAGCGGATCGGCGTGGTGGCGTGCTGTACGCGACACTGTGCCACCTCGGCCTCGGTTTCGGCCACGTGGATGAAAAAGGATGCGCCCTGGTCGCGGGCCAATTCCTTGGCCTGACGCAGGGTGGCGGGGGTGCAGGTATAAGGGGAGTGGCAGAAGACCGCCGGGGTGATGCACGGCGTTCGTCCCTGCCAGGCGGCAAGGAAGCTGGCGGCCGTTGCCACATTCTCGGTTGGGTCAGGCACGCCCGGGGCGGGAAAATCAATGACCCCCTGCGCGGCCACACCCCGCAGGCCGGCGTCGTGGAAGGCGCGCGCGGCCTCATGTTCGTAAAAATAACCGTCCGCCACCGTGGTGATGCCGGACATAAGCATCTCGGCCGCGGCCAGCTTGCTGCACCAGTAAACCATGTCCGGGGTCACCCAGCGCGACTCGGCCGGGAAGATGTGCTCGTGAAGCCAGGTCATGAGCGGCAGGTCGTCTGCCAGGCCGCGGAACAGGGTCATGGCCGCATGACAGTGGCCGTTCACCAGGCCGGGCATGACCAACTGGCCACCGGCGTCAATGACCGTGGTGGCCGTACCAGGGTCCGGGGCCGCACCCATGGGGCCGACGGCCGCGATCTCGCCTCCGGTGATGGCGACAAAGCCGGCCGGGCAAATCTCACTGTCGCCCCCGGCCATGGTCAAGAGGGCGCCGTTCCGGATTAACAGGTCGCAGGCCATGATGTCCCGAGTAAGTATCGTTTAGCTTTCAGCTTTCAGCTTTGAGCTTTCAGCTTTTACGCTCTTATCACGGCAACGCCACCACCCGATTGCGGCCCTGCTCCTTGGCCTGGCGCAGGGCTTCGTCGGCGCGGGCCATGAAGTTCTCGTTGCTGTCGGTCTTGGCCCGCAACACGGTGACGCCAAAGCTGCAGGTCACCACCTCGGCGCTGGAAAAATCGTGCTCCTCAATGGCCTTGCGCATGCGGGTGGCCACGGCCGTGGCCCCCTCCAGGCTGGTGTTGGGCAAAAGCCGCGCAAACTCCTCCCCGCCCCAGCGTGCCAGAATATCTGAATCCCGATCCATGCCCTGCATAAGCGCGGCCAACTCCACCAGCACCACGTCGGCCGCCTGATGCCCGTACACGTTGTTGGTATTCTTGAAGTGATCGATATCAAAGACAATAGCGGCCAGCTCCTCGTCGTAGCGTTTGCTGCGGTAAGTCTCGGCCTCCAGCCGCTCGGTGAACCACAGCCGGTTGTGGATGCCGGTGAGCGAGTCGGTAACCCCGCGCACGGCAAGATCCCGGCCCAGCACCTTGACCCTGGCGATTGCCAGGCCCAGCAGCAGGCCGACCAAGGCCGGCAGCGGCAAGGCGAGAGGGTCGCGGGCGGCCGACTCACCATATAGCAGCAAGGCTTGCAGCAAGAAGATCGCCTCGCAACCCAGCACGGCCAGGAAAATGGCGACCACATAAAGCCGGGCCTGCCCGACCGTTACCTTACAGGGACGTGATTTTTTCATAGCCTATGAAAAAAGGAAATCGTGCCATTTGTCAATGGAAAACCGGCCCGCTGGCCGAGGCTAAATCGGCAGGATCTGCAGTTCCTCCTGCAGCGGGTGGCTGCCCTTCAGGAGCAGTCCCATGCGGCCGTCGATGCTGATCGGGTCGCCATAGCGGATGGTGTGGCCGTTGATCTCGGCGCGCTCCTCAATCTCATAGACCTTGAGGGCATTGCAGCCCACCACGCAGGTCTTGTCGAGGCGCACCGCCACCACCGAGGCGTGCGAGGTCTGGCCGCCGCGGGCGGTAAGCAGGCCGTCGGCCAGAGAGATCTCCTTGATGTCCTCGGGCACCGTGTCCTGGCGGATGAGGATGAGAGGCGTCTCCGGGTCAAGCTCGCGGAGTTCGGCGACATTGGCACCAGTGAACACCGCCCGGCCGGACAGGGCGCTGCCCGCCACGCCAATACCCTTGCCCAGCAAGTTTTTCTCCAGCCGGCTCGGGCTGATGGCAAAGATGGAAAAGCGCCCCTTCTTCTCAATGGTGATCATATCGCGGGTCTGCAGGATATAGAGGTCGCCGGCCGCCGGCCCCTCGAAGGTGAACTCGATCTCCTGCGGGTTCCAGCCCTTTTCGTAGACCAGCTCGCGGGACATGGTGAGCAAGGCGCCGTAGACCGCCGGAAACTTCGCCTCCAGGCTGAACTCCCGGGGACGGCCGTCAAGCTCGGCCTGCTCCACCGACACGGGATAGGTGGTTACCAGACCGGAAACGATGTCCTCGCCCTGGTCGCCCGGGGCATAATCGCCCCACAGGGCCACCCGCCGCACCTGGCGGTAGGGATGGGCGGTGAACACCACGCCGGAGCCGGATTCCGGGCCCAGGTTGCCGAAGACCATGGCCTGGACAATGACCGCCGTGCCCCATGCCTCGGAGACATCCATCAGGGTGCGGTATTCCACGGTCTTGGGGGCGTTCCAGGAATCGAGCACCATCTCGATGGCGCCGGTGAGTTGCAGCCAGGGATCCTCGGGGATGCCGATGCCCTGACGACGAATGTTCTTCTCGTACTCCAGGGCAAGTTCCCGCATCTGGGCCGGGGTGAACTCCTTTTTCACCTGCACCCCGTGCCGCGCCTTGGCCTCGTTCATCAGGGTCTGGAAGGTGTCGCGCTCCATGCCCGCCGCCATGGCCCAAGACTGCAAGAAGCGGCGGTAATTGTCCCAGGCCAGGGTGGCGTGGCCAGAGGCAGCGGCAAAGCCTTCGACGATCTCCTGGTTCAGACCGACGTTGTGGATGGTGGCCATCATGCCGGGCATGGAGATGGCTGCGCCGCTGCGCACCGACAGCAGCAGGGGGTTGCCCGGGTCACCGTAGGCGCGGCCGGTCTTCTCCTCCAGGCCGGAGAGGGACTGCCGCACCTGGGCCAGCAACTCCTCGCGCGCCTTGGCAAAGGTCTTGATCACCGGCCAGCAGCGAAAGATCTCGGTGGTGATGACAAAGCCCTCCGGCACCTGCTGGCCCTCGCTGCAGAGCTGGGTAAGGTTGTAGCCCTTGTTGCCCAGGTGGATGAGGTCGTTGGTGCTCGGGTTGCTGGCGCACAGAAAGCTGATGGCCTTGCCGGGCGCGTAGGTCATGAGCAGGTCGAGACTGCCCTTGTCGAGCAACTCCCGCTGGACCTCCAGGGTCTGGCGGATGCGGGTGATGAAGTTGTCCAGGTGCTGCAGGCCGAAGGTGCCTGCAATCAAATCGCGCAGAAAGGTCTCGGAGAGGCGCAGGCTGCTGGCGGCCTGGTCCTCGTCGGCCCAGAGGCCCTGGTACTTGGGGAGCAGGTTGCCCTTGCCGATCTGCGGGATGATGATGGTCAGGTTGTTCTGGTGGATGTTGGTGTAATAGGCGTAGATGACGTCTTTCACCCCTTCGGACAGGCCGCGGAAGATATCGAGGTACTGGGTGTAGGAAAAGCGTTTCACCTCCAGCGAGTCCGAGAGCAGGGAGAGGTAGGTTTCCAGTTTGCGGCTGACGATGCCGTCGATGGCCATGGCCCTGAGATAGAGCCGCAGGCAGCGGATGATGCCGACAAAGGTGGCCCGGGTGATAAAGGAGAGGGTGACGGTCTTGGGCAGCCGCTCCAGGTAGACGTTGGCCAGGTTCTCCAGCCGCAGGGTGAGGCCCAGGGCGTCGAACTTCCGTTCGCGATAACGGCCGTAGACCGAGGGGATGTCCACCGCGATGTGGCGTTTGTAGTAGATGTCCTCCTTGGCCGGAAAAACCTCGGCCGAAAGAATCACCCCCTTCAGATCCTCCAGCCGGGTGAGCAACGCCTCCAGACAAGCGAAGGTGTCGTGCTGCTCCAGCACCGCGAGCAACCCCTCCATCTCGGGAAAACCCGCCGAGGCAGCCTGTTCCAGTTGCAGCTTCAGTTCCTGGAAGCCCAGATTGTACTTCTGGAACACCAGCTTGTACATCTTCACCAGCAGGGCAAAGCGGCGGACCTCGCTCGCCTGCAGATCGTGCTGCTCGGCCAGAAAAGCACCAAGCCGGGCCTCGTCCAGGCCGAGCAGCTCTTTTTCGTTGTGGCAGTCGTGCCTGGCCAGCAGCCTCTCCATGAGGAGGCGAAGGTCGTCGACCATGGGGCCGCTGGCCGCGACCGTGGTCAGCACCTCCTCGGGCAGATACGAGGCGAGCCCCTGACGGTCGCCGGTGTGCCAGAAACGGAAGATGGCCTCGATAAAGTCGACGATCAGGTTGCTGGACTCGACGTGGCTCTGCTTGCGCAGAAAGTGGATCAGGTGATCCTTGCGGCGATGGGTTTCGTCCAACTCGGTGGAGACGTCGCGCAGCAACCCCTCGGCGCCGATCTCGTTATAGAACACCGGCATGAGCTTGGTGAACTGCTTCACCAGGTTGTAGACCGGGCCCACCGGGTTGTTCATGAGTTGCGTTATGTCGCGTTGGAAGAGATCGGTGTCCTTGATGCAGGTGCCGGAGAGGTGCAGGTTGATGATCAGCGCCGAAAAAAGGGTGGCGCACCACTTGGGCTCCTGCATGATGAGGCTGAGCCAGACGCGGATATTGGCCAGGTGGGCGGGGTTGGCGATGGGCTGCCAGTTCTCGTCCACCCCCATGACCCCGGCGTACTGAAAACCGAAGCGCACCACCTCCCAGAGAAAGGTCTCGACCAGCCGGCTGTTCTCGCGCTTGAAGACCTCGCTACCTAGCACCTGGATGCATTGCAGCGAGGTGTGCGGGTACTTACGGACATTGGCCTTCAAGAGATGCAGGGTAGTGAGCAGGAAGCCCTCGATCTCCTCAAAGGTCTGCTGGCGGATGAGTTGCACCAGACTGCGATTGATCTCGCGCAGGGTCTCCTCGTGGATGAGCGACAGCCCGGGCGTCTCCATGCCGCGGAAGAGAAAAAGGAGCTTGCGATTCTCGGTGAAGCGGTCCGGCGGCGCCCCGGCCGCCGCGCCCGTCGCCTCCAGTTCAGCGGGCACCTTGCGGTAGAGGCGGACGAAATCGATATGGGCCGGCAGTTCCAGCAGGTTGGT
>DYDL01000131.1:0-729 GCA_020717925.1 Desulfocapsa sp. | reverse complement strand
CGAGGTCTCGACGTCAATAGCCGCCAGGGTCTGTTGGTGCTCGCGGATGCGGTCATGGGAGATGGCCTGCAGGAGCTTGCCGGCCTCCCAGCCCGCCTCGCACATGCTGCTGCACCGCGCCAGGAACCAGGGCAGAGGATCTTCCTCGGCCAGCCAGTAGCCGTAGTTCAGCTCCAGGATGCGTTGCAACAGTCTAGCGATGGGGCGCAGATCGCAGGCAGCCCCCTGCCCAACCAGTGCCTGCAGACGCTCGGCTATCTTCCTTACCGGGTGATGGCCCTGCACAATGTGCATGAGGGTGGCATCGTCCAGGTCGCGCAGCCGGGCGAAGCAGGCGGACAGCCGCTGATCGTAGCGGGCGAGCTCCGCCGCGTCAACTGGAAGCATGCGCTCGATAAAGGCCAGCAGCGCCTCCACGGCCGCGCCTTGCAGGGGCTCGTTTTTGGCCGTGTCACCAATCACCGCGAAAAAGATATCCAGCAACCGCTCCAGGGCCTCGGGCCCCTTGGGGTGGCGGCGAAAGAGATCACCATTCTTCAGGACAAAGGCCCGGAGACGCGGCAGGATCAGTTTCCAATTGCGAAACGGGTGGCTGATCTCGTAGAGCAGCTCCTCCAGGCTGGCGTTGATGCCGCGGAAACCCGCCACCACCTCAAAGAGCACCCCGAAGGCCGGGTCGATGGTAATCTCCCCCACCGCGGTTTCCAGCAGGTTGGCCTTGAGGGCGTC
>DYDL01000398.1 GCA_020717925.1 Desulfocapsa sp. | reverse complement strand
CTTTGTTACCAGAAAAATCACCCGCGCCCTGGCCAGGATCAAACTCGGCTTGCAGGAGTGCATGTATCTCGGGAATTTATCGGCAAAACGTGATTGGGGTCATGCCAAGGATTACGTAGAGATGCAGTGGCTCATGCTCCAGCAGGATCATCCGGAGGATTTTGTCATTGCCACCGGTGAACAGCATAGCGTGCGAGACTTTGTCAATGCCGCGGCCCTGGAGCTGGGCATTGCGATGCGTTGGGAAGGAGAAGGTTTAGAGGAAAAGGGCATCAATCAGGCCACGGATCGCTGCATCGTGGCGGTCGATCCCCGTTACTTCCGGCCTACGGAGGTAGAGACCCTGCTTGGCGACCCTTCGAAGGCAAAAGAAAAATTAGGCTGGGTTCCCAAGATAACCTTTAAAGCACTGGTCAGCGAGATGGTTCGAGAAGACCTGAAAGACGCGGAGCGCGATGATCTCTGCCGGCGAAAAGGTTTTAAAACCTTTGACCACAATGAATAAGTTGGCTGCACACTAAGGGCTGCCAGCATACAGCCGGAAATATAGTTTCCGTAATGGACACCAGTTAGACTTGAATAATCGTCAGCAAGGACTGCAATTATTTTTCCGGAGGGTATCACATTGAATACCATGGCGAAAAGATTATCGGTAGAGGCAACCCATGAATAAAGTTGCTATAGTTGGCTTGGGATATGTCGGTTTGCCGTTGGCGGTGGAGTTCGGCAAAAAAATTGCAACCATCGGCTTCGACATGTCGGTTCACAAGGTCAATAGTTACAAGCAATACCTTGATCCGACCGGGGAAGTTTCCAGCGAAGCCTTACGCTCCTCTACAAAACTATCTGTAACAAACGACCCATCCGACATTGCCACGGCCAAATTCATTATCATTGCCGTTCCCACGCCGGTGGACCAAGCCCATCAACCTGATTTTTCCTTTCTCATCAGTTCAAGCACTTATGTCGGGCAACACATGAAAGAGGGATCCATTGTAATTTACGAGTCCACTGTTTATCCGGGGGCCACGGAAGAAGTCTGTGTTCCCATTCTTGAAAAGACCTCCGGTCTGAAATGGAAAAAAGACTTCCATGTCGGCTATTCACCAGAACGCATTAACCCGGGCGACAAGGAGCATACCCTCACCAAAATCATCAAGGTGGTGTCCGGCGATGACGCCGATACCTTGGAGGCTGTCGCCCGGCTTTATGAATCGATAATCACCGCCGGCGTTCACCGCGCTTCCAGCATCAAGGTTGCCGAGGCCGCCAAAGTGATTGAAAACACCCAGCGTGATTTGAACATCGCTCTGCTGAACGAGTTGGCAATCATATTTAATAAAATCGGGATTGATACTGTGGAAGTTCTGCAAGCCGCCGGCACCAAATGGAATTTCCTGCCATTCCGCCCCGGTTTGGTCGGCGGCCACTGTATCGGCGTTGATCCCTATTACCTGACCCACAAGGCCGACATGCTCGGCTATCACCCGCAGGTAATCCTGGCCGGCCGCCGCATCAACGACGGCATGGGTGCCTATATTGCCCAGCAGACC
>DYDL01000130.1 GCA_020717925.1 Desulfocapsa sp. | reverse complement strand
GCGAACCAGATCGTCGGGCTGCTGCCGGGTGAGCTGTTCGTGCACCGTAACGTGGCCAATGTGGTGGTGCATACCGACCTGAACTGTTTATCCACCATCCAGTTTGCCATTGATGTCCTGAAGGTCAAACACATCATCGTCTGCGGCCATTATGGTTGCAGTGGCGTGGAGGCGGCCCTGCGCGGGGAGCGCTTCGGCCTGAGCGACAACTGGCTGCGCCATGTGCAGGACGTACGGCAGAAGCATGAGGCGCGGCTTGCCGCCATTAGCGACGAGGGACAGCGCTGGGAGCGGCTCTGCGAGCTGAACGTCATCGAGCAGGTGATCAACGTCTGCCAGACCACCGTGGTGCAGGATTCCTGGGAGCGCGGCCAGGAGCTGGCCGTGCACGGTTGGATCTACAAGGTGCAGGACGGCCTGCTGCGCGATCTCAATATCTGCATCACCCGGCCCAGGGAGCTGGCCGTTGCCTACCAGGCGGCGCTCGCCCAAGACAAAGGGTAGTCTTGCCCGAGGAGAGAGCGTGTATCTTGCCCATCTGCCCACCGGCCGTTACATGCTGCGGGAGTCCTGCCGCGACGGCAACCTGCTGCGCAACCGCGACCTCTTTGACCTGGGCTCGAACCCTGGCCAGTTTCTCGTCTATCCCGGCGGCAACAGTTTCTATGTGAACGAAGCGGTGGAGGAGAGCCTGCGGGCACAAGACGCGCTCTTCACCAGCCAGGAAGTGGAGCACCTCTTCCTGCCCTTTCTGCGCCCCGATCTGCGCCGCACGCTGGCGTCCTTCGCCGGCCGGGGTGGCGGGAAGGGCCGTAAACCCTTGAGCCAGATAGAGGAAGAGGCCATCAACCAGGCCCACCTCTTTGACAAGCGCCGCCACTATTTCCTGCGCTGCGGCAACATCAACCAGACCAGCATCTTCGGCGTAACGCCCAGGTTGTTCCGGGATCTGCCGGGCAAGAGCCGCGACGAACTGGAGCAATTTTTCCTGCACGCGGAGCGGACGCTGCCGGCCGACCAGATCAAGCTCTACCTCTACGTCATCTTCAACCTGCAGCAACACTTCACGGAGATGATCGCACGCACTCTGCCCGAGGGGTTGGATCCCGGGCAAATGGACGAGGCCTTCCTCAACGAACTATGCCGCCTCAATGATGACCAGGCCTTCTGGTCCGGGTTTGCGCGCGGCGGGGCGCTGCCCTGGTACCTCGCCCGCTACGTCTGGCTCTACTTCGATTCCGGGTTCGATAGCCATAGGGGCGAGCAGGAGTATATCCGGCGCTTCATGGACAGCCACCGGCAATTCCGCTGGCCGGAACCCAAGGCAGGGGCGGACGACGCCCGCCTGGTCGAACTTTTCGGGGTCGAAGCCCGGGAGCTACGAAAGATGAGCCGGCGCGAACTGACCAGACTTTTCCGGGAAAAGGCCCACCAGCACCACCCGGACAAGGGCGGCGAGCACGATTTTTTTGTGGAGTTGACCGCGGCCTATGACGATCTGCTGCTGAAGAAGAAATAGATCGCGGCAGGGGAAATTGCCGACAGCAGCTCGCCCCTACAAGTAACTGCTACAGAGTAGTACAATTTTTTGTAGTGGTATAAAAAAAATAAAATCCGCCCAACCCATCTGAATCATGGAATAAATAATAACTTTTCTCAATAACGACCATTGCGTCGTATCATTTTTTTCCCCAGCAAAAACTGGCATGCCAGGGCTGATTCTTCGCGAAACAAAAGAAATTACCGTTCAAATCAATATGTTCAGCCTTTTCTGACATGGCCATTGCCGGCTTGGCACGCCGGTTGCAATGACACATTGTAGTATTGGCTGTGGGGCTGGGACTATATTTTTTATTTATAATGGAATCAGGCTCGAACCGCTCTCCCAGGGGAAGTGACGCCAACAAATCGTGGAAAGGAGGTAAAGATCATGCAGCAACAAGGAGGCGGCGGCCAGGGGCTGGACCGCATGGCGAGCGCAGATCGGGTTCCAGCGCCGAGATCTGTTAAGAAAGATGCAAATGTAGAAAGAAAGCACCGCATTGTTTTTCTTTAATAATCAATTTTATACACAGGAGCTTAACATGGACATAAGAAATTACTCTCTGGCAGGCTTCAGCGTATTTGCTGGAGTTCTCCTCAGCGCCGCGACCTGCCTGGCCTTCGGGAGCTATGGCAGTACGGTCAACACCTATTGTCAGGCCAATGCCGGGGTGCAACCGTACACCGGCGATTGCCTGCTCTGTCACGCCGCCTCCGGTAGAGCCACACCAACCACGCAAAAGGACGAGTTTTCGGCAGGAAACTACGCTTATTTCTGCCCGGCCGGGCCGACCTGCACCGACGCGGATGGCGATAGCTTTGCCACCCAGGGCGGAGCCTGCGGCCCGGTCGACTGTAATGACAACAACGCGGCCGTTCATCCCGGCGCCACCGAAAACTGTACCGATGGGGTCGACAACAACTGCAACGGCCTGATCGACGCTCAAGATCCCGCTGCCGTTGGTTGCCCGCCCGTTTGCACCGACGCGGACAACGATAATTTTGCCACCCAGGGCGGTGCTTGCGGACCTGTTGATTGCAATGATGCCAACGGTGCGGTCAACCCGGCAGTGACGGAAGTCTGCAACGATGGCATCGACAACAACTGCGATGGCAGGATCGATGAGGGGTGCGGCCCGGTCTGTACCGATCTGGACGGCGACGGCATTGCCACTGAAGGCGGCGCATGCGGTCCGGTCGACTGCGATGATACCGACGCGACCGTGCATCCCGGTGCCCAGGAAATCTGCACCGACACCATCGACAACAACTGCAACGGCCTGATCGACACCCAGGATCCCGCCGCCACTGGTTGCTCGCCCGTTTGTACCGACGCTGACAACGACAATTTCTCCATCCAAGGTGGCGCCTGCGGCGCGGTTGACTGCAACGATGCCAGCGCCACGATCAATCCCGGCGCCCAGGAGGTCTGCGGCGACAGCGTGGATAACGATTGCGACGGCGCCATTGATGAGGGGTGCAACGTAATCTGCCCGGATGGCGATGGCGACGGCTACACGGATGCGGCCTGCGGCGGCACCGACTGCGATGACCAAAACTCCGGGATCAATTCCGGCACGGCCGAAGTCTGTGGCAATGGCGTGGATGAAAACTGCAACGGCACCGCCGATGACACCTGCAACTCCTGTCAAGATGGCGGGGTGCTGGAAATCAAGACAGCCACCTATAAAACCGCCGGCCATATGCTGTCAGTGTCTGGTATTTCCCAGATCCATACCACCATCACCTTGCGAAATGGTGTGACCGGAAGCGTACTGGCCAAGAATATCAAGGTCAAGGGCGGCAAGTGGATGAAAGTGCTCAGCATTGATGCCGACAAGGCCCCCACGCGTGTTGAGGTCATAAATGGCGCCGGCTGCTCCACGTACCGGGACGTGACCGTCATCGGGGCTCCCAAGGACGATGACGATGGCGACGATGACGACCATGAGGACAAAAGTACTCCAGACAAACCAGAGAAAAAGAAGGTGCGCCCGAGAGGCATGAGAAGATAACTCCTCAGCCATAACTACTAAAATTCAGACAAAGAAGGGGGGCGCCATCGGCGCCCCCCTTCTTTATTAGGGAAACACGCGCAACCATGACAATTGACACAGTTGCCTAAATTAGGTGTGTCAACATAATGTTTTCATGCTAAAATTATAAATTGCGATGAAGATTGCCGTCATAACACCATATTTTAATACCCCCCTGGAATGGCTTTATGAGTGCCACCTAAGCATCAGGGCACAGACATATCCCTGCACCCATTTCATCGTTGCTGATGGACAACCCTATGATGTGATCGATTCCTGGGGAGTTCAGCACATAAAACTACCGGTTAATTCAGCGGATTATGGCGACACCCCGCGCGCCATAGGTTCCGTTGCGGCAATTGGCCAGGGGTTTGATGCCATCGCCTATCTGGATGCGGACAACTGGTACGAACCGGAACATATTTTCACCTTAGCGGAATTGCACAAGGCAACCGGGGCCGCGGTGGTAACATCGGCTAGAAATTTGCATCGACTAAACGGCACGCTGCTGGGCAAATGTCTTGAGGTTGATGGCGAGCGATTCGTGGATACAAACTGTTTATTACTGACCCGGGCCGCATTCAAGATCATTCCAGTATGGTGGATGATGGCCCACAAATATCACCCCATTGACGATCGGGTGGTTTGGGCCAATATCAAGAACAGGAATTTAAGCAGGGCACATAGCGCCAAGGCAACCGTGGCATACCGGACCGCCTTTGCCAACCATTACCGTCAGTTTGGTGAAGATCCACCAGCAGGAACAAAGTCAGGAGCGGAAATTTTTAAACTTCTCAAAGAGATCAACCGTCAACAACTGCAACAAGCAGGCAAAAGGCGGAGCAAATAAATATGGACCAGCCATGAATACTCCTCCAAGATTTTTATTCATTGACATCAACAGGCGCTGCAACCTGCAATGCCAGCATTGCCTGTATTGGAAAAAAGATGACAGTGACAGGAAAAATTATCTTTCAATAGAGCAACGAAACGGGATCATTGCCGAGTTTTCCGCAATCAGCCACGGCAAGGGCACGGTGGTAATCTGCGGCGGAGAAAGCATGCTGGACAGAGAGCAATACTTTGCCGTAGCCAAACATTGCGCAAGGCACAAACTGGGATGCTATTCGGTAATCAACGGTTCCAACGTGCAGCGTGAGGAAATGGCTGAACTTATGATCATGGAGGGCCCCACGGCGATCACGGTTTCTCTCAACAGCCACAACGAGGAGATACACGACAGGACGCGCGGGGTAAAAGGATCCCACAGGATGGCGGTTAATGCCTTGCGGCTCCTGCTGGCCGCGAGGGCGCGAATGGCATCGACAAAGAAAATATATGCCATGGCGGTAATATGCGAGCAGAACTATCGAACCCTGGAAGAATTCTATGATTTTGTCTTAAACGACATCAAGGCCGATAAATTAAAATTGAATTTTCTGCAACCGACGTTTGGTCCAGAAAATCCAAATTTTATTGATCATTTTTATGCGGATAACATCATCAAGGAACCTGACGAATTGGAGATTATTCTCAATAAATGCAACTTGAAATATAGACTTAATCTGAATCCATCCTGGCTTGCAGCGGTCAGGATGTACCATTGTTCCGTGCATGGCAACAACAATGCCCTGCTTGGCTGGAGAGGCGGCAAGGGCACGGAACAACACATATGCAACAGCTATGAGAGAAACATCATGGTGAATCTTTATGGATATGCCCGCCTCTGTTTTTCCCCAAAATTTCCCGCGTACAAGCTGGCAAAACCTGGTGATCTGCAACATTTCTGGGAAACAAGCGACATGCTTCGTGCCCAAATGAAAAAATGCAACGCCTACTGCGGGATCAGTCATAGTGTCCGCGGAGAGAGTGCCACGCTCGCATCCTAACCACTCCCCTTTCAACCTACCTTGTCAGCAAAAGGCGAGCCATGGCCCCCAAATATTCCATCATCACTACCTGCAAGGGCAGGTTGCACAATCTTAAACAAACCCTTCCCGAGTTCCTGAAACAGGAAAACACGGAAGTGATTGTGGTTGACTACGATTGCCCTGATGGCACCGCGGATTATGTGGCCCGGGTTCATCCGACCGTTCGGGTGGTTGCGGTGCGGGACAAGCCCAGGTTCAATACCTCGCATGCGAGAAATCTGGGAGCCACAGCGGCCAAGGGCGAGTTTTTGATCTTTCTCGATGCCGACGTGGTTATCGCCGAGGATTTTGTGCAAAGGATCGATCCCCATATGGTTGATCGATCCTTTGCCCGCTTTGGCCCGCCAGCGAAAAACTCCCTGCGCGGCAGTTGCGTGGTGCGACGGCAGGATTTCAAGAATATCGGCGGCTATGATGAATTACTGGGAGGGTATGAGGGAGAGGATCTGGAACTTTATATACGCCTCAGGATGATCGGGGCAAAAGAGGTCATTCTGAAGCCGGTCATTGTCCGCGAAGTGATTGCACAAGACACAAAGGAACGAGTGCGCTATCGAGACCATGACTTAAAGATGCAGTTTCTACGAGGCCAGCTTTACTCGTCGGCCAAGGAAATGGTCATGAGCGTGCTGGGCACGACGGTGCTGAAACTTTCGTTGCGTGAAAAGATACTTGAGGAAATCAACCGGACCCTGCCAGAAGTTTACAGCGGCGACAAGGATTTCTTGCTGGAGGTCAACTTGCCTGACAAGTACACTCGCGGCTTTCTGAGCGAATGGGAATTCTCCAGATCCATAGCAATCAAGGCCAAGCGGAAAAAAATCTAATTCGTATCCATCCAGCTCTCTCCGCCCCTCTTGTCAATGCGGGTGGTGATGGCGGAGGCTGTGCGGCCGCTCCAGGCCGTGTTGCAGCATGAGCTCTTCGTTGTTAAGCAGTTCGCGGGTGGAGCCCTGGGCGACCACGGTGCCATTGTCGATGAGCAGCACCCGTGGGCAGACCTCCACCACCAGTTCCAGGTCGTGGGTGGCGATAATCCGGGTGTGCTCAAAAGATTTAAGCAGTTCGATCAGACGGCGGCGGCCGCGAGGATCGAGGTTGGTGGAGGGCTCGTCCATGACCAGCACATCGGGAGACATGGCCAGCACCGTGGCAATGGCTACACCCCGCTTTTCCCCGGCCGACAGGGTATAGGGCGGCTGATTGCGCAATCGCGTCATGCCGACCCGTTCCAGCGCGGCCAGGGCAAGTGCTTCCGCCTCGGCCGGCGCCAGGCCGTAGTTCAACGGGCCAAAGGCCACGTCCTCAATCACGGTGGGCATGAACAACTGGTCGTCCGGATCCTGAAAGACCATGCCCACGGCGCGGCGGATCTGGGGGGCGGACTGCCGAGTGACCGGGATGTCGCCGATACGCACCTCGCCCCGGGCCGGCAGAAGATAGCCGTTCAGGTGCATGAGCAAGGTCGATTTGCCGGCGCCGTTGGGCCCGATAATCGCCACGGCCTCGCCATGGGTGATACGAAAATTGACGCCGCTAAGCGCCTCATGGCCGCCGGGATAAACGAAACTCAGATCGCGTGCCTCAACGATATGGTGGCTCACAAACGACCTCCAGTAAACAGCCGGCCCAGTTGCTCGGCGAGATTCACGCCTCGGGCCAGGGCAAAGAAGGCGAGCCAGCCGCAGGCAAAGACGATATCCGCACCCCGCAGGCGCGCCGGTTGCAGGGTCGGCATGTCGCCGTTGAACCCGCGCGCCAGCATGGCGCCGTAAATGCGCTGGGCGCGATCCATGGCGCGCAGCAGCAGATGGCCGACCAGGGAGCCATAGACCCGCAGGGACGGAGAACGGCCGCCCGTGGAGCGGAGTTCCAAGCCGCGCCGCATCCGTTGCCCCTCGTCGGCGATGACGAAGATATAGCGGTAAAGAAAGAGCAGTTGCCCGGCAAAGACACGGGGCAGCCCTAACCGCTCCAACCCGGCGCACAGACGATGCATGCCGGTGCAGGCCAAAAGCGTCAGGGCCGCTGATACCGTCAGGGCAAAGCGGAAGAAAATGGAGCCAAAGGAAAGCCAGCCGCCCGCCACCGCCCAGCCGCCTGCCAACATGACTGGGTGGCGATCAAGCAGCGGATTGAACAGGCCGATGCAAAGCGCAAAGGGCGCGGCGAGCAATACCTTTTTCAGAATAAAGCTAAACGGGATACCACTTAGGGCAATAAGGGCAAAGGGGAAGAGGAAAAACGGGGTCAGGGCGGAAAGTTCATAACGGGGAAAGGACATAACCGTGGCGATGAAGGCGAAGGTGACCAAGGCCTTGGTCCTGGCATCCAGCCGGTGCACCGGCGAATCCAGGCCGCTGAAGAACTCCATGCGATGCACTGCCGCGCTTTGTGGAACGCCCATGCCTTCTTCCCTTACCTGTTCTCAGGCCGGCCGGCGCTCTCTTCGCAGCAAATAGCCGACTAGACCGGCCAGGGCCAACACCAGCACACCGCCCACCAGGCCGGACACCGTTCTGCCGAGGCGCCCAGCGGGCGCAGCTTCCTCCGCCGGGGCAGCGGCCTTGAAACCGTAGTCCGGCAGCAAGGTTGTCTCCCCCTGAATCCTGGCCAATTCTTTATGCACGCCAGATCCGGCAACGACCTCACCCTGGCCGGTTACCTTGGCAATGGACCACTCCAGGCCATCCGGATTGGTCGAGGCGAACCAACTCAGCACACCGCCCACCAGCACCGTGGCCACTAGCAAACCGGTCAGCAGCGGGCGCAGAGAGACGGATTTCGCAACCGCGCCGCCCCTCATCTCCAGGGCCTCGGGCCGGGCCCGGGCGACAAAGGCGACCACGGCCGCGGTGGCCAACCCCTCCACCACGCCGATGGCAAGATGGATAGGTTGCATAAGCAGCACAAAGGTGGCAAACGGCAGTTCGGAGATGTTGGACCAGGTGGTCTCCAGGACTACGCTTGCGGCGCCAAGCTGCAGGCCGAGCACGGCCGCGACCAGGGCCGCGAACCAGGCCCGCTTGCGGTTGCGGGCACCACCGGCTAACGGTCGGTAGATAAAGGGATAGGCGATGAAGGCCGGGTAAAAACCAAGGTTCCAGATGTTGCAGCCCAAGGCCAGCAGCCCGCCATCGGCAAAAAACAGGGCCTGCACGGTCAGCACCGAGGCGATAACCAGGAAGGCCGCCTCCGGCCCCAGCAGAACGGCCAGAATCAGCCCGCCGCCGAGGTGACCGCTGGAGCCGGTGGCCGGGATGGAGAAGTTGATCATCTGGGCCGCGAAG
>DYDL01000397.1 GCA_020717925.1 Desulfocapsa sp. | reverse complement strand
CGCGGACCATCATCCCCACGCGCGTGGGGAGAACCGCTTCCCAGGAGAGTTTTCCGCGAAACGGGTCGGACCATCCCCACGCGCGTGGGGAGAACAGCGATGAGTGATTCGCGCGAATCAAAAAAACCGGACCATCCCCACGCGCGTGGGGAGAACGACGTGCCGCGCGCATCCGTTCTCATTCTAGCTGGACCATCCCCACGCGCGTGGGGAGAACATCCGTCAAGTGTCTATACGCTATCCGTATAGCGGACCATCCCCACGCGCGTGGGGAGAACTTGCCAGTTCGCACAGCTTTTTGAACTCCGCGCGGACCATCCCCACGCGCGTGGGGAGAACCCGTAGTCGTGGCCTGAGAGCAAGCCGCCCGGCGGACCATCCCCACGCGCGTGGGGAGAACTTTCGCGGCGGCCCACAGCGCGGAGTTGAAGGCGGACCATCCCCACGCGCGTGGGGAGAACTCCCTGACATCACAGGGTGGTGGCGGCAATGTCGGACCATCCCCACGCGCGTGGGGAGAACAAATTCAATCCTCGTTTTCATTTTCCCGTGTCCGGACCATCCCCACGCGCGTGGGGAGAACGACACTGGCCGCCGTATTGTCGCCGCCAGCGGCGGACCATCCCCACGCGCGTGGGGAGAACGGTCAGCACCACGTGGGTGTCCACATGCACGGCGGACCATCCCCACGCGCGTGGGGAGAACGTCGGCACGTTCAGGCCAGAGAATGCATCGCTCGGACCATCCCCACGCGCGTGGGGAGAACCGAAGAGGCCAGCTCCGTTATCGTTCAGAAATCGGACCATCCCCACGCGCGTGGGGAGAACCGAAGAAGCGAGCACCGTTCTCGTTCAGAAATCGGACCATCCCCACGCGCGTGGGGAGAACGGAATACGACTGCATGAAATCGTGCCATGCATCGGACCATCCCCACGCGCGTGGGGAGAACGCGGCCATACCCCACGTAAGGGTCGTGTCGCCCGGACCATCCCCACGCGCGTGGGGAGAACCGAAACGCGCACAACCTACATCTCGGATGACGCGGACCATCCCCACGCGCGTGGGGAGAACCTGCCACGGGAACGTCGTCGCCTCCGGGAACGCGGACCATCCCCACGCGCGTGGGGAGAACGCACACGCGCGCAATCGTCCATGCCGCGCGAGCGGACCATCCCCACGCGCGTGGGGAGAACTCGGCGGCGAAAATCCCTGCGAAAAACTCCGCCGGACCATCCCCACGCGCGTGGGGAGAACAACATCCATCGCCCGGTCTATCCGACGACACGCGGACCATCCCCACGCGCGTGGGGAGAACTCGGCGGCGGGTGTTAAGCCACCGGCAATTCCCGGACCATCCCCACGCGCGTGGGGAGAACTGTGCCGTCATCCTCATACGAGTGCGCCGCGTCGGACCATCCCCACGCGCGTGGGGAGAACTTTCAATCCGTGTGTTCATTTCTCTCTATGTCCGGACCATCCCCACGCGCGTGGGGAGAACCGCATTGCTAGCCGTAAATATCGGCCCGCCCTCGGACCATCCCCACGCGCGTGGGGAGAACCACGCCGCGTCCCACACCGC
>DYDL01000129.1 GCA_020717925.1 Desulfocapsa sp. | reverse complement strand
CCGCAAGTGTTGCGTTGGCTACTGGCTCGCGGGCAGGAAATAGAGCAGCGTCAGGATCAGATTGGTCTGCCAGACGCCCAGCCGGTGCGCGATCTTCTTCCATCGTTCCCAAATCTCGCCGAAGGGCATGAACAACCGCAGCACCAAGACCACGACCGCAAGCGCTCCCAAGAAATACAGGGGAACCAGCAGATACTTCATCTCTGCTCCTGAACTTCGGTTCTCGTGCGGTTTTCCATGTGTCTGTCAGTCACTAACTGTATCCATTAAATGTTCTTGAGCCACAAAAGGCAAGTTATCGTTCCGCTGTTTCACGGTAGCTGGCAAACAACAACAGTGGCCAACAGGGCTGGCTCTGTGATACAAATCCGGGCCACATGCTCAGCGGAGACACGAAATGACTTTTCGCCAGCGCATCATGCTAGACCGGCTGTTGGCGGCCCCGGTAGCGGTGTTTTTCAACGCTCTGGCCAGGCTGTTGGGCCAACTCCTGCGTCGGGACCACTCGATGGACCCCGCCAGCACCCGGCAGATCGTGGTCAGCAAACTGGTGGGCATGGGCAGCATCTTGCAGGCAACCCCGCTGTTGCGTTCGCTCAAGCAGAGGTTTCCCGCCGCGCGGCTGACTTTCGTCACCCTCGAGGCCAACCGCCGGCTGGTGGAACGGCTGCAAGCGGTGGATGAAGTGTTGTGCTTGGATGACCGCGGCATCTGGCCGATGGCGCGCACCACGCTTCTTACTATCGTCCGCTTGATGCGCCGGCGGGTGGACCACTATTTCGACCTGGAAGTCTATTCGGCGTTTTCCTGCCTGCTGACGTTGTTCAGTCTCACCCGCAACCGGCTCGGTTTATACCGGCATTCCAACCGGTTCAAAAAAGGCATCTACACGCACCTGATCTATTTCAACACCCGCCTGCCGGTGCGCCACAGCTACCTCCATCTGGGCCGGCTCACGGGCGTGCCAGCCGGCGCCGACGACAAGCTTGGCCCCATCCGCATCGAAGCCGCCGACCGGGAGGCGATGCAGAAAAAACTCGCTGCCATCGGCCTGCCACCGGCCACGCCCTACATCCTGGTCAACCCCAACGCTTCCGACCTGCTCATCGGCCGGCGCTGGCCGGCCAGCCACATGGTCGAGGCCATCACGCAGCTCTCGGAGTTGGGTCACACGCTGGTGCTGATGGGGTCGCCCGCGGAAGCGGAGTTTGTGCAATCGCTCTGCGAAAGCGTCCCGGCTGCGGCCCGCCAACGGGTCTTTAACAGCGCCGGCAAACTCTCCCTCACCGAGGCGTTCGCGCTCATCGAAGGCGCCGCTTGCGTGTTGACCAATGACACCGGCCCGATGCACATGGCTTTCGCCCTGGGAAAACCGACGGTTTGTCTCTTTGGGCCGGTGGATCCAACCCACTACGTCGTCGAATCGCCCAACATCGTCAGCTTCTACGCGCCGGTGCCGTGCAGCCCGTGCGTTCACGAGGTGGATGAGCCGCCCTGTCTGGGCAACAACATCTGCATGCAGCGGTTGCTGCCCGAGCCGGTCATCCAGAGCGTTCTGGCTCTGATGAACCAGAGCACAGCGACGGAGGTTCCGGACAAAACGGTGCGGCTGCCGTTGATCTGGGAAAGCAGTGGCGGCGCGCCTTTGGGCATGGTGATTCGCGGCTCGATCGGATGGAAATCACAATGAGCCAGGGGAAACGCTGCGCCATTACCGGGGCGAGAGGTTATCTCGGCAGCCGGCTGACCCGCTATTTCCAGAAACAAGGCTGGGCGGTGTTGCAGATGTCGCGCGGCATCGCCCAAAGCGACTCCACCCTGCCCTATTGCCTCAGTGATAACATCGTCCCCGACCCCCTGGCCGGCAACAACGCGCTCATCCACTGCGCGCACGACTTTACAGCCATTAGCGCCGAGCAAATGCAGCGGGTCAACGTCGAAGGCTCCTGCCGGCTGCTGCGGGCGGCCCACCAAGCTGGTGTCGGGACGTTGGTGTTCGTCTCGAGCATGTCGGCCTTCGAAGGCTGCCGTTCGCTCTACGGCCGCGCCAAACTCGCCATCGAGCAGGAAGCGGCCAAGCTGGGCGCCTTCATCGTGCGGCCGGGCACCATCTACGGCAAGAAAGCCGGCGGCATCCTCGGCAGCATGCGCAACGTCGTCGCCAAGCTGCCGGTGGTGCCCTTGATCGGCAGCGGCAACTATCCGCTTTACATGGTCCACGAAGAAGACCTCTGCGCGCTGTTCTTCGACCTCTGCAGCAAGCCCGCCGAAGGATTTCGAGGCAAACCCATCAACGCCGCCGAGCCGACCCCGATTCTATTCCGTCAACTCCTCAACGAACTGGCCGCCGCCGCGGGGAAAAAGCCCCTGTTTGTGCCGGTGCCGAGCAGTCTGCTGATCGCGGCGTTGCGCAGCGTCGAGGCCATCGGCCTGCGCATCGGTTTGCGCAGTGACAGCATCGTCAGCCTCGTTCACCCCAATCCCAGTCCGGATTTCGGGCTGACCGCGCAATGGGCGGCGCGATTCAGGAAATTCAGCGCGCAGCAGATGTAGGAAAGCCCTCGTTTTAGAAAAGGAACTCGAAAGATGGTTTTTGTTATCGGTTCAGGACCCGCAGGAGTGGCCGCGGCCCATGCGTTGGTCAAACAGGAAGTGGACGTGACCATGCTCGATGTCGGCCTCGAACTGGAGCCTGAGCGTCAACGCCAGGTGGACGAGATGGCCGCCACCTCGCCCGATGGTTGGAAGCCAGAGACGGTTGCCAAACTCAAGGAAGGCATGTTGGCCACTGTAGGCGGGATCCCCCAAAAACTCTGTTACGGCTCGAACTTCCCCTTTCGCGACGCCGGCCAAGGCCGCGCCATCGAGATGAATGCCATCGAGACGCTCGTGTCTGGCGCGCGCGGCGGACTCAGCAATGCTTGGGGCGCCAACTTCATGCCTTGCGCCCGCCACGACATCGCCGACTGGTGTGTCAGCGCCGTGGAACTGGCGCCGCACCTCGCCGCGGTGGCCGAGTTTGTTCCGGTGTCGGCCAGCCACGACGACCTGGACGAATTCTTCACCCTCTACGGCAAGACCCCCTCGATGCTCCAGCCGAGCCGCCAAGCGACCGCCCTACTGGCGGATTTGCACCGCAACAAGGCTGCCCTGCGTGCTGCGGGTTTCACGGCGGGTTTCTCGCGGCTCGCCGTCCAGGTTCAGCCCACCGAAACGAACCCGCACGGCTGTGTCTATTGCGGCCTCTGCATGTATGGTTGCCCCTACCGGCTCATCTACAGCAGCGCCAGCAGCGTCCGCCAACTCCAGCGCAACCGTCATTTCCGCTACGTGCCCGGCGTGATCGTTGAGAAGCTCGTCGAGTCGGGCGACTCGGTCGAGATCATCGCGCGCTCACGCGACAGCGGTGAGCCGTTGAGCTACCGGGCCGAACGGGTCTATCTGGGCAGTGGCGTGGTTTCCACCACGCGCATCCTGATGGAATCGTTGCAGGCCTACGACACGCCGGTTTTGATCAAGGACAGCCAGTATTTCCTGCTGCCGATGCTGCGCTACCGGAGCACGCCCGGCGTCATGCAGGAAGCCTTGCACACGCTGGCCCAGGTCTATATCGAGTTGCTCGACGATTCGCTGAGCCGAAACATCATCCAGCTCCAGTTCTACACCTACAACGAGCTTTACCAAGCCGCGCTGCGCAACCGGTTCGGCCTGTTGTTCCCGCTGATGAAATGGATGCTGCCATCGTTGTTGGGCCGCATGAGCGTCATCCTGGCCTACCTCCACAGCAACGATTCCAGCGCCATCGAAGTCCGCCTCCTGCGCGACGCAAACGGCAACCGGCTGAAAATGGACGGTCGAATCTCGGAGACGCCGCGCCGCGTCATTGAAGGTGTCGTCCGCAAACTCTGGCGGCACCGCGGCCTGTTCCGGGCGGTGCCGATGAAGCCGATGCTGCAGGTTTTCCCGCCAGGCAACAGTTATCACTACGGCAGCAGTTTTCCGATGCGCGAGAATCCGGCTCGTTTCGAGAGCGACCGATGGGGCCGGCCGGCGGGGCTGCGCCGCGTTCACGCGGTGGACGCAACGGTGTTGCCGAGCCTGACGGCCACCACCATTGTCCATACCGCGATGGCCAACGCCCATCGCATCGCCAGCCAACATCCCAGCCTGTTGTAGCCAGCCGAGGCCTCAAACCAAACCATCAATTTCTATGGCAAAAACCACCGCTTCATTCGCCGAGCGATTCCTGTTCAGCAAGCCCGTGTTCTACAAACTCAAATGCTTTCTCATTCAGACGGTCATTTGGAAGTGGATCCTCTCGGGACTGTTCCGGATGAACCCCCGCGTGCTCAGCGACACCGACGGCCTTTTCGTCGGCCAACGTGTCTTGGTGGCCGCCTGCGGGCCGGGCGACGTGACCACTGGTCCCTCCGTGGATGCTGCAGCGGAGATCAGCGCATTTGATATTTCGACGGAGGTTGTGCAGGCCTGCCAGAGGAACAGGCCAACTTGGAAGGTCAGGCAGGCCGACGTTCTGCACCTGCCTTACGCGGACGGCGAATTCGATGTCACCGTGATTTACTCCGCGCTGCATCACATCCCGGCCAACGCCGCCGATGTGCTGGCGGAACTGGCCCGCGTAAGCAGCAAGCGGGTGGTCTTCATGGAAGGCGTCGTGCCGCCAAAAGGTCTGTTTCGCCGGCTGCTGCTGCTCTGGTATCGAATCGTGGACGGTGGCGTTCACTACTACACCCGCGAGGAGCTCTTGGAAATCGCCTCCAAAGTGGGCCTGAAAGTGGAGCGTGCCACCCAACATGGCCCTATCGCCCACATGATGTTTGCCGTCCTCGGCACCGAGCCGAGCAAGAACGCCTCCCGTTCGTCCAGCAACGCCAGCGCGAGATGATGGAGATGCTGAGGAAGAACCTCGACATGCGATGACCAAAAGCCTCCTTGCCTGTCGTTACTCACAGATGTATAAACGGCCCCGTTAGCAAGGGCTCATTCAGACGATGCAGAAATCGAAACCAAAAACAATTCTGCGTAGCCATCGGCTACGGGCCATCTCGAAAATCGGGAATTTTCAACAGAGAACCGATCGAGGCCGCGCCCACGCGGGCGCGGCTCTTCGTGCTTCTCTGCAAGGCGCTTCACGGTGCATCGAGATTGGGTGCGTTGAGTTCGCGCCCCTTTTCCTATCCGTGGTCCGGTTGCGACGCAAGGAGGAGCAACCATGAAGCGAGCCATCATCGCTGTCGTCATGGTCGTTGCCTTAAACGCCGTCACGTCTGTGCAGGCGCAGAACACCGTCACATTCGATAACCAATCTGGCGAAACCGCGCTCGTGAAGTTGATCGGGCCGACTTCCAAGAAGGTCGAGGTGCCGAACGCGACGAAACAAAACGTCGAGGCATTTGCTGGCTGCTACACGATTAAAGTCCGCTACGGAACGCCCGGCCGATACCGCTACTCAAAAGGTCAGGAATTCGAGGTGAAGGAAACGGCGACAACGGCCTCAGCCATAACCATCAGTCTGCATAAAGTTAAGGCGGGCAATTACGACTCGCGACCTATCACCGAGAAAGAATCCAGTGGATCAAGCGAACCGAAACCCGGTCGAGACTCACACGCTGAAATGGCACCCATCAAGCTCGCGCACGGGTCAAAGCAAGATTCTCGAATCATGAAACGAACCGAGTTGGAGCGGGCGGTAGCATCATCTCTCTTAGACGGCCGTCATGCGCTGGTAACCAGCCTTGGGGATAATACCGCAAATGGACAGGTCACGCAGACATACATCGCACGATGCGACTCTCCCATAGATGCGAATGTCTTCAAGGGCAAATTCCGAACCCCCGAAGCGGCTGAAACGAATGCAATGGTAAGCGTCGGTTTTCGAGTTGGAAGTCCGTTTCACGAGACACGTCACGGCGACTTGGGGAGTTACGGGCGAATCTCGGTTTTGATCGAGGAGGGCAAAGCTATTGCACGGCGCGCCAGCGTGCCCGTCTACGGGACGAACATCATGCAAATCGCAAGTGGCATGTATAGTGGGCTCTGCCTTCTCCTACCGGAGGATGCTTCACAGGCAAACCGCAAGCGCAATGAGCTGATGAACCTCGACCTTGAGCAGGCGGTCGTCTTCGGTATTCCGTTCGATGTCATGTTTTCACAGAATAGCGTCAACTGGTCCGGCGTTGACACGGTTGCCGCAGACAACACGGAAAATTGCTGGCGTGTTCGTGCGCCTGGCATAAAGGCGCGTTTCTTACCACTTCAGAACCGTCACCTCGGTCGACTTGCTTTTGCAGAGGTAGAGATTTATGAGAAGATTAATTAATCGGCTCCCCACTACTCGGATTAAGCTTTTTGTGGCCGCGATCATTTACCGTGTGCTCCATCTTTTTCTGCGCAAAGACAAATATGTTATTGTCCGGGACGGCATTACATACGAGGTCGATTTGTCGGAGGCGGCGGATTTGTCGATTTTCCTGTTCGGCAAGTTTCAGAGGCACGTCTCCAGCAATAAATACGTCAATTTGCTGAAAGACGCCGTGATTTTCGACGTCGGTGCCAATTTCGGGATTATGTCGCTGCACTACGCGAAAGTCGCGTCTGCGGGGATGGTTTATGCGTTCGAGCCGACTCATTACGCGATCTGCCGACTAAAGAGAAACATCGAGCTTAATGCTGAGCTTGCAGGGCGTATAATCGCGATTCAATCGTTTGTTTCATCGTCATCGAGCAGGGAAACCGACATCAAGGCTTATTCGAGCTGGAAGGTCGCGGGAGAGCCCAAAGACCAAAAGCACAGCCTTCACGGGGGCACGGTCAAAACAGCCGAGGGGGTCGGTGTGGTATCGCTGGACGATTTTTGCAGCAAAAACGCAATCAGCCGGCTGGATTTTATCAAGATAGATACCGACGGATACGAATATGAAGTTCTCAAAGGCGCCCGGCGTGTGATCTCCGAGTTCAAGCCGACAATCATTTTTGAAATCGGTCTGTATGCGATGAAAGAGAAGAACATCGAGTTTAAGCATTACAGCGACTTTTTCGGGTCCTTAGGGTATTCGCTATATAACAGCGTCAACTTTGAAACAATCAACTCAGCGAACTACATCGAGCATATTCCCGAAAGAGGGACTATTGACATTTTAGCGGTATTTCAAAAGGGGCACAGGGTTAATGACCTGGCAGGAAAAAATAAAACCCTCTCGCTTGCCGGCTCCTAACGTTGGGTCTCCACCGCCGGTGGGCCAGATGCCTCGGTTCTGAACACTGACAAGCGATGGCGTTTAATCACCTCGGTCCGTTCCCTCAGCATTTCCTTCCACGGAAACAGACTCGCCCAAGCCGGACCTTCCACGCCGGCCTTGAGTTCTTTCTGCGCAGCAATCAGTTCGGGCCGCCACTTCATCCAATCCACACAACCATGCACCGACCCGAGCAACAGCAACCCGACAAAAGCCGCAGCCCCCGCTGTGACCCATCGTCGCCGCGAAGAGCTGATGTCGCTGTTTCTGCCATAGACCCATAGATACGCCAACGCCATCACCGAGATCCAAAACAAGGTCGTGATGACGATGTAGCGGGCGTGCAACGCGAAATAGGTGCCGTAAGCGCCGCGCCCCAGGACGTTCAACGCCATGCTCGAAAGCACATAGCTGCCGATCGCCAGAAATGGCATCAGTTCCTGCAGCCGATAGCCGCGATAACGAAGCAGCCGCCAGACAAGCCACAGACTGCCCGCAAAACCAACCAAGCCCATCACGAACGCTCCCTTTCGGCTGTAAGGCACCATCGGCGAACCCAGAAAGATGCAGCCGTAAAGAAACCGACTCACAACCAACGCCAACCTGGTTTTTGGAATCTCGCCTCCGGGCGGGGTGAATTCCGCCGGGTCAAAGCTGTGCAGATAGACGGCACAAGCGATGACTGCAATGACACCCCAAACCGCCGCCATCTTACCTCGCTTGTCCTCGTGCAGCAAAAGAATGCAAAGCCCGATCGGCCAGCAAGCCAGCCCGTTGGAGACCGAGCAGGTCGCCACCATGCTGAATGCCGCCGCCAAAAACAGCCGCAGCCAACTTAACACCGGCTGACAGAGCAACACGATGGCCATGGTGGCAAACGCGGCATTCATGAAATAATGCACGTGAAAGCCGATCATCCAAGCAGTCCGTTGCGACATCGAAAAGATCATCAGCGAGATCACCGGCAACATCCAGCTCCGGTAGTCCAGCCCCCACGACTCGAAACTCCGGCGCACTTGGTAAAGCACGATGGCGAACAGAGCGATCCCGCCGATCAACTGCGAGGTCAGTTCCCACGACATCCGCCAACCGCTCGCAAGCGCCATGGCCACGTTCAAGGCGTAGGCAAATGGCACCCGATGCAGACACTGGTTGAACCCCCAGAAATCCTGCCACGTCAGCCGGCCCTGGTAATACTTCTCGAAAAACGGAACCAGTATCCAGTCGTCCCAGTAAGGAACGTCCACGTAGTAGCGGTAAACAAACGTCGCCAAGAACAACAACGGCAACGCCGCCAGCCCCCAGAAAACCCAAGCCGGCCACCGACGGCCACCAGCCACCGCAATCTCCGGCTTCATGCTCGTTTCGCGCCGAGACAATCCACTGTTCATGCCAATCCTCGTTTCTTTAACTCGCGGGCAGCCTGCTCGAACTTGTCCTTCGCCTCCGCCTCTCGGGACCATTTGATCAACTCGCGCATGCCGTCGTCGAAACCCACCCGTGGCTCGTAGCCGAGCAGCTTGCCCGCTTTGCCAATGTCCGGGAAGCAATGCCGCACGTCGCCCTTGCGGAACTTGCCGCAAATTTCTGGCTCGATCTT
>DYDL01000006.1 GCA_020717925.1 Desulfocapsa sp. | reverse complement strand
GGCAGCGCAAGTCCTCTCCGGATCGTGTTGCCCTGGGTGGGCGACTGTTTGCAACTCTGAGGCAGATAGTTTTGCCTTGGCTTTCCAGCGTGGATGTCTTACCAGTATGTTTTGATAACACCGGCTTTTCATTAATGTCACCGCAATACGGAGGACAGGACTTATGACTCAGTACAGCAATAGCACTTTGACCGTGGCCCAGGCCCGGGCTCAGGCCTCGACGATTTTTCTTGCCAAGGTCTTCAACTGGATGGCGATGGGTCTCGGGCTGACTGGTCTGGTAGCCTTGCTGGTGGCCAATTCGGCCGTGGCGCAGCAGATGATTTTCGGCAACCGGCTGGTATTTTTCGCTATGGTCATCGGTGAACTGGGGCTGGTCTTTTACCTCTCCGCCCGGATCCAGCGCATCTCCGCCCAGGCCGCCACCGCGCTTTTTTTGCTCTATTCGGCGTTGAACGGCGCCACCCTGTCGTCCATACTGCTGCTCTATACCGCCACCTCGGTGGCTGCCACCTTTTTTGTGACCGCCGGCATGTTCGGGGCCATGGCGGTTTATGGTCTGGTGACCAAGAAGGATTTGTCGTCCTTCGGCTCCTTCATGTTCATGGGGCTGGTGGGTATGATCATCGCCTCGGTGGTGAACATATTTCTCAACAGCAGTATGCTTTCATGGCTGATCTCCGGAATAGGGGTGCTCGTCTTTACCGGTCTTACCGCCTATGATGTGCAGAAGATCACCCAGATGGGCACTCAGGGCATCATGGAGCAGGGTGAGGTGGCCATCAGAAAGGGCGCAATCATGGGTGCGCTGGCTCTCTACCTCGACTTCATCAACCTGTTCCTGAGCCTGCTTCGTTTTATGGGGGATCGGCGCTGAGAGAACGGTGAAAAGTTGTTTGCAAAAAAAAGGGTTGCCCAGCCATTGATGGTGGGCAACCCTTTTTTTGATAAAGATCGCAATGGCAATAATTTATGCCTTGACGGCTTTCCTCCGATTCAGGCCAAGCAGGCTGAGCAGGCCGGCGCCAATAAGCAGCCCGGCGGCTGGCTCCGGCACGGCGGAGGTGGTTACGTCATTGGCGCACCATGGAGCGTAGGCAATGACAAAATCCTGACCCAGGGTGATTTCCAGCCCTCTAAAGTCATAGGTCAGGGTGTCCCAGTTTCTGCCAGAGTATTTTTCAGCTTGATTGAAATACGATATGCTGTTCCCGTACCCACCCGAATTTAACGGGGATAACAGGCTTAGGTCGTCATAGGCGATGCCGTTGGGATGACCGATCCGGCCTTCGGTGGCCAGGGTGTAGTCGTAACCGTTGTTGACCTCGTAAATACCGGTGGCCGCTGCAACAGGATAGCCGGCAAGAGGCGTCCTGGTCAAAGAACCGGAGGCAAGGCCGCTGGTGTCCAATACGATATAATCCCATTTTTCTTGATCATCGGCCGAGGTGTAACCGGCGTTGATGAACAGGGTGTCCCAGACGAGGCGGTTGGTAAGCTGCAGGCTGACGCTCAGCAGTTGACGGGAGGCGTCGTCATAGGTAACGGTCATGTCGCCAACGGCAGGGTTGATGATCTGATCGCCATAGGCGGTTGCGTATCCTGGAAAATCTTTGTAGATATCCGGGAATGTGACTGTCGCGGCCATGGCGCTTCCGGCCAGGAGTAAGCAGCCGGTCGCAGCCAGCAGAACGGTTTGTCTAAATCTTTTTCTCATCACAGTCCTCCCAACAAATAAGGTTGTTGCGGTTTTGCATTTAGGCTCTGCATACTGTGTATTCAATTGTTGTGCCATTGGGGAAGGATGGCGGCATTTTTTTTAGATTTAGCAGCAATGTTTTTTGAAGTTTCAACATAACTGCTTGATATAACAATTTTAGTCTCTAAATATTTGGTAATGATATTGATGTGTTTTTGCCAGGGCAAGCATGTCGGGAAGATGCAAAGTGGTAAAAAAAGCGGGGCCTGCGATGCTATTGTTTCCGGTAATACGGAAGGTTTTTCGTATAATGTCCGGACTGCCGGAATAATGTCTTTGCGGAAAATTTTGTCTGCGCTTGGTTTGGTTGCAACAGCCATTCCCAGCAACTGAAAATGGAAATTATCATGATGCTCGTGCAAGGATTCCCTGCCTATGGTAAGCAATTAACTGTGTTGTTCCGAGGCATAGGATTGCGGTAGGCGTTCCGGTTTTCCCGGTTGCGTAAATCAGGGTCAACAGCAGACATGGGGCAGACAATTCGTCAGAGAATACTGGACATGCTGGTCGAGGGGCCGGTGTCGGCCCTGAAGATTTCCGGCGTCGTTGGGATTCGGGAAAAAGAGGTGGCTTTCCATCTTGTCCATATCGAGAAAACCTTGAAACAGGCAGGCGGACGTCTGGTTTTTATTCCAGCCGCCTGCAAGAGTTGCGGCTTTCTTTTTGCTGAACGGCGCTGTCGCTCCAAACCAGGCAAGTGTCCGCAGTGCCGATCCACCTATATCGGCGAACCGCTTTTTGCCGCCAGAATGACTCGATGAGGTGCAAGGAATAAAAATGCCGACATGGTATGAGAGATATCTGCCTTTTGTGGCCCGCAGCCTGGAAAAGCAGATGGAGTGGCTGCGGGGTGCCTTGTGCATGACGTTGGCCAGTCCGGCGGGAGGACGAACCCTGTCTCTGGACGAGATACATCCATACGTAAGGTTGTTGCTGGAGGACGAGGAGGCGGAGAGACGACGGCAACTGGCCGACCTTTTGGCCGGGCTGGATGAAGAGATTGTCGTCCAGTTGCTGCGGGCGGCTGATATTTACGATGTTATCAGTATATTCGACCTTATCGGAGGTCCCACGGTCGGACAGGTCATGGTGGCACTCGGCAAATCGCCGCCGCCCTATGAAAAATCGCCCCAGATGGTGACGGACAAACTCTTCCATGCCGTACACCAGCAGGCTCCGACCCTCATGGAAGAAGCGGTTCACCTTATGCGTGCAGGCGGCGCCACGCCCGCACACTTTGAGCCGGCCTATGGGAGGTTCAGGGAGATGCAGATGGATAAGGAGATCTTGAGTTCGCTCTTTCCCAAGGCCAAGGCCTGACAAGGTGTCAGGCCTTGGCCCATTCGGGGAAGTTTTACTTGCCAGACATGGCCCGTTTGGAGGCCTTCAGCGGATTGACCTTGATCTTGACCACGAGGGTCTCGGGCTTTTGGTGGGTGGCGAAATTGCAGATGCCCAGCCTCCATTTGGCCGAGGGATCGGTGTAGGCGCTACAGTATTTCGCCGCGGCGACCTCAACGACTCTTTCGCAACCTTCGCATTTTTCGATGATCGGATTGAAAAGGCCGCTGGCATAATTGTTCTGGGATACGGTTTTGCTCATGGTACAAACCTCCTTCGGGCGGTACGGTCTATGTAAACCGGCTTTGTCGTAATAAAAATTCCGTTCCGGTCAAGGATGCGCCAGGCATTAATGGCATCATGCTCTGACCGGAGAAAAGCATAATTACATAAAGAATTAAGGGTGCTCTGTCAACAAAAACTTGCACAACATTGATCTGAAAAATTTTGCACAGGCTGGTACGGGACCGTTTTCACGCTTGGGTCATGACAGCTTTCCGACCCATAACTTAGCTGGTTTTATTCATAAATTGCTATTGTGTTTGGGAATTTCTTGCTATATATATTCTGAGCACTTAGTTTTCCTGTCAACTAGAGGAGTATACTGTATGCCCGTATATATCTGGAAAGGCACGAACTCCTATGGTGAGAAGCGCAAGGGCAGACTGGAAGCCCACGACGAACAGGCGGCTCGTTCTCACCTCAAGAAATTGCGCATCACACCGGACTCCATCAAGGAGGCCCCCAAGGATCTGTTGGCGAACATTCCATTGTTCCGGCCCAAGATCACCGGCAAGGACGTGGTGATTTTCGTCCGACAGCTCTCTACCATGATCGATGCCGGCCTGCCCCTGGTGCAGAGCCTTGAGATTCTTGGTCGGCAGCAGGACAACCCGACTTTCAAGAAACTGCTTATCGAGGTGCGCCTCGACGTGGAATCGGGTTCCACCCTGGCCGACGCCATGAAGAAGCATCCGGACGTTTTCGACAACCTGTTCTGCAACATGGTGGAGGCTGGTGAGGTGGGGGGTATCCTTGATACCATCCTGAACCGGTTGGCCGCTTTTATGGAAAAGGCCATGGCCCTGAAGAAAAAGGTGAAGGGCGCCATGACCTATCCGGCCATCTGTCTGGCCATTTCCATTATTGTTTTTGTTGTCATGCTGGTGTTCGTGGTGCCGGTGTTCGAGAAGATGTTCGCCGAGTTCGGGGCTGCCTTGCCCGCCGCCACCCAGGCAGTGGTGGATTTAAGCAATTTTGTCAAAACAAAATTTCATTTTTTTATTCTCTTTGTGGTGCTTGTTGTTGTGGCCTTTAAAAAAGTCTACAAGACTGAAAAGGGGCGGCTGCGCATAGATGCCACCCTTTTGCGGCTGCCTGTCATTGGTCTGCTGATCCGTAAGGTGGCGGTGGCCCGTTTCAGCAGGACCATGGGCACCATGCTGCAGTCCGGCGTTCCAATTCTTGAGGCTTTGAACGTGGTGGCCCGGACCTCCGGCAACAAGGTGATAGAGCAGGCGGTTTATCGGGTGGTGGACGCCATCAGCGAGGGCCGCGCCATTGCCGAGCCCCTGGAGGAGACCGGGGTCTTCCCCGGCATGGTGGTACAGATGATCAATGTCGGCGAGTCCACCGGCGCCCTGGATATCATGCTGGAAAAAATCGCGGACTTTTATGACGAGGAGGTTGATCAGGCTGTGGAAAACCTCACGTCAATGATCGAACCTTTTATGATGGTTTTCCTGGGCGGCATGATAGGCGGTCTGGTCGTTGCCCTTTATATGCCGATCTTCAAGATCGGCGAGGCTATCAAGTAGAAGTATAACGATTTGGATTAGGGGGATATATGGGAGAGATCATCGGGGTGACCGGTAGAGAGGTTTTGGATTCAAGGGGCAATCCCACCGTGGAGGTGGAGGTGTTCCTCGACAGCGGTGCCACGGGTCGGGCCATGGTGCCATCCGGCGCCTCAACCGGTAAGCGTGAGGCTCTGGAATTGCGCGATAAGGGTAACAAGCGCTATATGGGCAAGGGGGTACAGAAGGCAGTGGCCAATGTTAACGACCTGATCGGACCCGCCCTGTTCGGTTATGATTCCGTTCAGCAGGTTGTGGTGGATCAGGCCCTGCTTGAACTCGATAACACCGAGAACAAGAAGAAGCTGGGCGCCAACGCCATGTTGGGGGTATCGATGGCCGTGGCCCGCGCCTCGGCCCTGGAACTTGGCCTGCCGCTTTACAATTACCTTGGCGGGGTCAACGCCAAGGTGTTGCCCGTTCCCATGATGAATGTCCTGAACGGCGGGGCCCACGCCGACAACAATGTCGATATCCAGGAATTTATGATCATGCCCGCCGGCGCCCCTTCCTTTGCCGAGGCGCTGCGCATGGGGGTGGAAACCTTCCACAACCTTAAGGCGGTGCTGAAAAAAGCTGGACACCAGACCGCGGTGGGCGACGAAGGAGGCTTTGCCCCCAATCTGCGCTCCAACGAGGAGGCCATGGAGTCGCTGCTGGAGGCCATTGTCAAGGCGGGCTATCAGCCGGGCAAGGACATCTTTATAGCCGTGGATGTGGCGGCCAGCGAACTTTATGATGCTAAAAAGAAAAAATATGTGCTGGCAGCCGAGAAGAAACCGGCCAAGAGTGTTGACGAACTTATCCGCTTTTATGCCGACTGGGTGAAGAAATATCCTCTGGTCTCCATTGAGGACGGCCTGGACGAGGGTGACTGGCAGGGTTGGAAGAAGCTCACCGAGGAACTGGGGGGCAAAGTGCAACTGGTTGGGGACGATATCTTCGTGACCAACACCGCGATTTTCAGAAAGGGCATTGCCGAGGCCATTGCCAACTCCATCCTGATCAAACTGAACCAGATCGGCACCATGACCGAAACCCTTGATGCGGTCGCCATGGCCCACCGGGCCTCTTATACGGCGGTTATTTCCCATCGTTCCGGCGAAACCGAGGACACCACCATTGCCGATCTTTCCGTGGCCCTTAATACCGGGCAGATCAAGACCGGGGCGCCGTCGCGCACCGACCGGGTCGCCAAGTACAACCAATTGTTAAGGATAGAGGAGGAACTGGGTGCGGCCGGACGTTTTGCCGGCAAGGCGGCGCTGAAATATATCTCTTGACAAATGCTAGTGATTCTTGTTAGTTATAGAATAATTGGTTCTATACTTTGCAAGGAAGGTACGGGATGACTCTAACAAAAGCCGATCTGGTCCAGAAGGTATATCAAGACCATAACCTGACTAAGCTGCAGGCAACCGAAGCGGTGCGGGCCTTTCTCAAAGTGTGCAAGAATTGCCTGGAAAGCGGGGAAGACCTCCTGATAAGCGGTTTTGGCAAATTCAATGTCAAGGAAAAACGGGCTCGGCGGGGCAGAAACCCCCAGACTGGCGAGGAACTCATCCTGTCGGCCCGCAAGGTGATCACCTTTAAACCCTCCGGCATTCTTAGGAACCGGATCAACACCGGCAAGTAAATTGCAGCCGACCTTTGGTCGGCCTCGACCGCACCCCTTGGCGGATGATCGGACTTTACAACTTTTGAAGACGGGTTGGCGTTCCCCCGGGAAACGGCTCGTCTTTTTTTTTCGTGCGGCTGGTCGTCCGGTCGCACCACCTCGGCCGGGGTGATTTTATTGCCGGCAACATGAGTTGTGGCCATGGAACCCAAGAGACTGTCCGAATTGGCCCGCATGGTCGGCGGTGAGTTTGCAGGCGATTGTGACCCGCTTATTTACGGGGTAGGCGACCTGGATAATGCCGACGCAGGGCAAGTTGCCTTTGTCGGCAAGGCCAGGCAAATGGCGGCCTCCTCCTCCAAGGCCGAGGCCTTCATTGTGCCGCTCGGTATGACTGACGCGGACCGACCGGTAATCAGGATCGTCAATCCTGCCCTGGCCCTGGCGATTATCCATACCGCTTTCCTGCATAAACCTTTTCTGGCCAGCGGCCTGCACCCGCGTGCCCAGGTCGGGGCCGACTGCCTGATTCCAGAGGCGGTTGCCGTGGCGCCGGGTGTAGTCATAGGCGACCGGGTGACCCTGGGGGAGCGGGTGAGCCTTGGTGCCGGCACCGTGGTTGGCGATGATGTAACCATTGGTGACGACACCGTGCTCCATGCCAATGTGACAGTTTATGCGGAGTGCCGCATCGGTGCCAGGGTGATCATCCACAGCGGCGCGGTAATCGGTGCCGATGGCTTTGGCTATGTTACGGATGCGGCTACCGGGCGTCATGTAAAGCGCCCGCATGTGGGCGCGGTGCGGATCGATGACGACGTGGAGATTGGCGCCAACACCTGCGTGGATCGCGCCACCATGGGCACGACACGGATCAGGCAGGGGACGAAGCTCGACAACCTCGCGCATGTGGCGCACAACAACGATCTTGGTGAGAACTGCCTGGTGGCGGGGCAGTGCGGCCTGGCAGGTTCCGTTACCCTTGGCAACAACGTGGTTATGGGTGGTCAGGCGGGCATCAAGGATCATGTGCGGCTTGGCGATAAAAGCATGGTCGCCGCCCAGGCTGGTGTAATCGCCGACCTGGCGCCGGGCAGCGTAGTTTCAGGCATGCCAGCCATCCCGCATCGCCAGTGGCTCAAGGCGAGTGTGGTTTTTGCGGAGCTACCCGGCCTGCTCCGGGAGATCACGCAGCTTACGCAAAGGGTGGCGGAACTGGAGAGGCATATTTCAGACTCAGACGGGGATTCCAAGTGATTATGGAAGGAAAAGGGGTTATGGAGCTCGACATTACCAAGATTCTGGATTTGCTGCCGCACCGCTATCCCTTCCTGTTGGTGGATCGGGTTCTCGAGGTGGAATTGGGACAGAGGATAGTGGCGCTTAAGAACGTCTCCATGAACGAGCAGTTTTTTCAAGGCCATTTTCCGGTTGAGCCAGTGATGCCCGGCGTTTTAATTCTGGAGGGCATGGCCCAGTCCGGCGCCCTGCTTGCCTACCTTACCGAACCTGAAAAGGTGGGCAAAAGTCTGGTTTACTTCGCCGGGTTGGATGAGGTCCGCTTCCGGCAGAAGGTGGTGCCTGGCGACCAACTTATCTTTCGCCTGGCCGTACTCAAGCGCAAAACAAAGCTTTACAAACTGGCCGGGCAGGCTTACGTAAACGACAAGCTGGTGGCCGAGGCCGTACTGATGGCCACCTTGTCCTGATGCATTCGCTGTTTCGTCTTCCTGCCTTGTTACCCCTTTTTTTCTGGCGGTCCTTATGAGCATTCATTCTTCAGCGGTGATCGATCCTGGCGTTGACCTTGCGCCTGGCATCACTGTCGGTCCTTTTGCGGTGATAGACCGCAACGTGACCCTGAGCCCTGGCGTGCAGATCGGTTCCCACACCGTGATTACCGGGCACACCACCATCGGCCGCAATACCAAGATCGGTCCTTTTGCCCATATCGGTGGCCCGCCGCAGGATCTCAAGTATCACAACGAGGACACCCGGCTGGTGATTGGCGAAAACAATGACATCCGGGAATACGTCTCCATCCACCGCGGCACGCCAACGGGCCACGGTCTGACCACGGTGGGCGACAACAACCTGATCATGGCCTACTGCCATATAGCCCACGACTGCGTGGTTGGTAACCACGTCATCATGGCCAATGCCGCCACCCTGGGCGGTCATGTCGAGGTGGCGGACCGGGTTACCCTGGGCGGTCTGGTGGCGGTGCATCAATTTTCCAGGATTGGTGTTTTTTCCTATATCGGCGGGCTTTCCGGCATCAGCCGGGACGTGCCGCCTTATGTCATCCTGGCCGGCACTCGTAACCAAATGCGGATCAGCGGCATCAACAAGATCGGTCTGAAGCGCAACGGGATGGACGTGACTACCATCAACAAGCTGGAGCAGGCCTTTAAAATTATTTTCCGTACCCCAGGTCTGCTGCTTAAGGACGCCCTGGCAAAGACCATGGCAGAAATACCTGACTGCGACCCGGTGACCCATCTTGTGCAATTCATTCAGGCCTCGCAAAGAGGCGTGGTGCGGGCCTGGGAAGATGAATGACAAAATCGGCATCATTGCCGGCGGCGGTCAGTTCCCGTTGCTGTTCGCCAAGGCGGCGCGCCAGGCCGGCCGACAGGTGGTGATCGTGGCCCATGAGGGCGAGGCGTGGCCCGACCTGGAGACGGTGGCCGACCGCTTCTTCTGGGTCAAGCTCGGTCAGCTTGGCAAGATCATTCGTCATTTTCAGGACGAGCAGGTTGAGGAAACCGTTTTGCTCGGCACCATCACCAAGACCCGTATCTTCCGCGATGTCCTGCCGGACCTCAAGGGTTTGAGTCTCTGGAACAAGATCAAGTCCCGGCAGGACGACGCCATCCTGCGGGCCGTGGCCGAGGCCTTGGAACACGAGGGGATCCGGGTGGTGGAATCCACCCTTTATCTCAAGCATCTCCTTTTTCCCAAGGGGTTGTTGTCCAAAAAGAAACCAACAGCGGAACAGATGGAGGATGTGGCCTTTGGCTGGCGCACCGCCCGCGCCCTGGGCGCTTTTGACATCGGCCAGTGCGTGGTGGTACGCGACCGCACCGTGCTGGCGGTGGAGGCTATTGAGGGCACCGATGCCACTATCAAGCGGGGTGGCAGTCTGGGGCGGGAAAAATGCGTGGTGGTAAAGGTGAAGAAACCGCACCAGGATTTTCGCTTCGATCTGCCGGCCATTGGCTGGACCACCATTGGCAGCATGGAGGAGGCGCATTGCGCCGTGCTGGCGGTGGAAACTGGCCAGGCCCTGCTTTTTGACCATGAGGCGGTAATCAAGAAAGCGAGGGAGACCGGCATCGTGGTGATCGGGGTTGAGGAACAAGCCGACGGCACGCTTGCCTATTGATGTCCATGCAGGCCATGATCCTTGCGGCCGGACTAGGAACCCGGCTTCGCCCCTACACCCTGATGCGGCCAAAGCCGCTTTTCCCGGTGTTGAATCACCCCTTGCTGCTGCGCCATCTCGATCAGGTGCGTCAGGCCGGGTGCGCACCCATCGTGGTAAATGCCCATCATCTTGCGGCGCAGATCGCCGGTCTGCTCGTAAGTGAGCCGGATGTTGTCTTGCAGACTGAAGATGAGATCCTCGGCACCGGCGGCGGCCTGCGCCAGGCCCTAGGGCGTTTCGGACCCGAACCCATTCTGGTGGTTAACGGCGACATCTTTCACAACATTGATCCGCGCTGGGTGCTGGCCGGGCACCGGCGGAATGGCGGCCCGGTCACCCTGGTGCTGCATGACTATCCCCGCTTTAATCAAGTCGCGGTGAACGCTGATTTGACAATCCGCTCCTTTGGCCGACAGACCGATGATCATAGTGGGCAACGCCTTGCCTTTACCGGCATTCATGTGGTTGAGCCGGAGATTCTGCGCCGTCTGCCGGCCAGCGGTTTTGCTGACATCATATCGTGCTACGAAGGGCTGATTCAGGATCAGATTCCGGTGCATGGACTGGTGGCCCGCCAGCATTTCTGGAGCGATATAGGCACGCCGATGGATTATCTCGACCTGCACGGCCTGCTCCTTGGTCAACGACGACCACATAGGGCGGGGCAGCCTGCCTTGCTTGTGGACCAGACGGCTACGGTGGGATCCGGGGTAAGCCTGAAGGATTGGGTGTGCATCGGGGCCGGTGCACGGATCGGCCAGAACGCCGAACTCACCCGGGTGGTGGTCTGGGAGGGCGCGCAAGTCGAGCCGGGAGCAAAACTCAGCGACGCGATTGTGACAGCATGATGACCAGCGGACAACTAGCCGAGGTTCTGGATGCCATCAGTCAGGCGACACCCCCTTCGGGTTGGCGGGTGGAGGCCCGTGGCGCGGATGGATCGGTGCGGCGTTTTTTCAGGCTGCGCCTGGAGCCTGAGTTGGCCATTGGCCTGGGGCTGACAGGCGTTTGTTGTATCGCCATCCTGCCCCCGGTCGGCACCAAGGGTGAACACGCCGAGGCCAAGGCCAGTTTTTTGATCGGCAACCATCTCCATGACATGCATATCCCGGTGCCGGAGCCGCTGGGCTACGACCCGGGCAGCGGCCTCGTGGTATGCGAGGATCTGGGCGACACCCTGCTGCACCAGGTGATACAGGAGCAAGGAACGGCCGCGGCCATGGGCTGGTATAAAGAGGCCGTGCAAATACTGGCGCGTTTTCAGATTGAAGGGCGGGTTGGCTTTGAGGTCAACTGGTGCTGCGACACCCAGCGTTATGATCGCGCACTTATGCTGGAACGTGAGTCTGGCTACTTCCTGCAGAGGTTTTGGCGGGGTTATCTGGGTCAGGAGCAGCCGGAAAAAGGGTTGCAGGCGGAGTTTGAAGCGCTGGCCAATCTTGCGGCTGCCGAGCCGGCCGACTTTCTGTTGCACCGGGATTTTCAATCCCGCAACCTCATGGTGCACCAAGACCGGCTCCGGGTCATCGATTTTCAGGGCGCCCGTCTCGGGCCCCTGGCCTATGACCTGGCAGCCCTGCTGCTTGATCCCTACGCAGGCCTTGGCAGCGACCAGCGAAGCGAGCTCATGGAGTGTTATCTGGACGAGATCGGTCGCCATATTTACCTTGACCGGGGCCGCTTTATTGCAGGATATTATTATATGGCCCTGCAGAGGAACCTGCAGATCCTTGGCGCCTTCGGGTTTTTGACCACTGTACGCAATAAGCTATTTTTCCGGGATTATATACCTCCGGCCCTGCACACCTTGCACGACCTGCTGAGTCAGTCGGACGGGCATCGTTTTCCGCGGTTGCGGTCCCTTGCCGCGGGCGCCTGTGAAGCATTGTGTTGCAAAGAGAGTCAGCAAAAGGACCATCACTCATGACCAACCCCATTCCGATCGTGGCCCTGGTGGGCCGCCCCAATGTGGGGAAATCGTCACTGTTCAACCGGTTGGCCCCCAGAAACAAGGCCATTGTCGATCCAACGCCCGGCGTTACCCGCGATCGTCATTACCAGCGAGTGGTCTGGGAGGAAAAGGAGTTCATTCTGGTGGACACCGGCGGTCTGGAAACCGACAGCGATGACCTTATGGCAGGCAGTATTCAGGAGCAGACCTGGCAGGCGGTCAAGGAGGCCAATGTTATCCTGCTCGTGCTGGACGGCAAGGCGGGCCTGGCGGCCGAGGACTATCGGGTGGTGGATCTGCTGCGCCGTAGCGATAAGCCGGTGTATTACCTGGTCAACAAGGTGGATGGCCCCGAGGTTGAAGAGAGGTTGCTGCCGCAGTTCTATGAATTGGGCGCGGAGCGTCTGTGGCCGGTGTCGGCTTCGCATGGCTTCGGGTTTAAGACCTTTTTCGATTACCTGGCCCGCCACCTGGCCATGCCGGCGGTGGACAGCGGTGTGCCCGCGGACACCATCCGGCTGGCCTGTCTGGGGCGGCCCAATGTGGGCAAATCCTCCCTGGTCAACCGTCTGCTGGGCCAGGATCGCATGGTGGTGTCCGCCGTGCCCGGTACCACCAGGGACGCGGTGGACACCCTGCTCGAAAAAAATGGTGCTCGCTTTCTTCTCATAGATACGGCGGGCATCCGGCGCAAGGGCAAGGTCCAGGAGAAACTGGAGAAATTTTCCGTCATGGGCGCCCTGTCTACCCTGGAACGGTGCGATGTGGTCCTGATCATCATCGATGCCGAGGAGGGGATCACCGAGCAGGACACCAATGTCATCGGTTATTGCCATGAGCGGGGCCGCGCCTGCCTACTGGTGGTCAACAAGTGGGATCTGGTGAAGGGCGATACGCGCCGTCAGAAGTATCTGTCAGAGGGGGTGGAGCGGGCCACGACCTTTATCGGCTACGCGCCGACCCTTACCATCTCCGCCCTTACCGGCCATGGAGTCAGCAAGATCCTGCCCATGGTGCGCGTGGTTTACGACCAGTACTGCCAGGAATTCACCACCGGCCGCTTGAACCGGTTGCTGCAGGAAGCGGTGCTGGCCCATTCGCCCCCCCTGTACCGGGGCAAGAGGGTGAAGCTCTACTATATTACTCAGTTGAGCAGCAAACCGCCGACCTTTGTCGTCTTTGCCAATTACCCGGAAGGGTTACATTTTTCCTATCACCGCTATCTAATGAACTACTTCCGCAAGGGGCTGGGGCTGGAAAAGGCGCCCGTGCGGGTCTTTTTCAGGGAGAGGGCACGAAAAAAATATGACTGACCCGGGCCGGTCTTCATTGTCCACCTTACTGGCGTGCGATGAGGAGTTGCTTTTTCAGAAATTTCTATCTGCCGCACTTGGCGCCGGCCTACTCATTGACGAGGCCCGGAGCAGCCATTGGCGTTCCGTGCTGCGGGATTTAATGGCCGCCATCCGGGGTTGGTGCGAGGAGCGCGGCCCGGATGAAGCCGGGACTGGCGCCGAATTCATGGGTTGTAAGCCGTGCAGACAGCTTGGTGCCCGGCTCTGCGACACAGCGCATTACAATGGTATCGCCTTTGCCGAATTTTTCCCTGTTTTCAAATTAATCGGCCAGGCATGCATTGTTTTTTTGCAGGATCAGAGCGGCTCTTTTGCCCAAAGTGTCGTGCTGCGCCGCTTGCTTGACATGATTGAGGATGGCCTATGCAGCCGCTGGCTGGAGGTTGAGGCTGGCCATTATCAGAAGGAGCTTCGGCAGGCGCGCTACCATCTGCTGCATGAGAAGCGTCGTTACTTTGTCGTTTTTCAGCGCATGGCCGAGCCCGCCTTTGTAGTTGATGACCGCCTGCGCATCATTGATGTTAATCAGGCCTGCCTGGAATTTTTTGGCGCTAGCCACCAGGAATTGTTCGGCAGGGCGTGCTGCGATCTTCTGGGCCGGGAGGTGTGTCAGGCTTGCACCCTGGAGGAGGCCCTGGCGGCGCAGACCTCCTTTTCAAATATCGAGGTGTCTGTAACCGTTGGCGTCAAGAAAAAGACAGTGCTGATGAACGGCACCTTCCTGGGCGACATCAACCATGAATGTCCGGGTATTCTGGTCATTCTTAAGGATATCACGGAAAAAAAGGCCACCGAACTGGCGCTTCGCGAGTCGGAGGAGAAGTATCGCTCGCGACTTACCGAACTGGTTGAGGCCCGTACCGAGGAGTTGCGCACCGCTAACCTGCACTTGCAGAGAGAGGTGGCGGTGCGGGAAAGGGCAGAGGAGGAACTTACCGAACTGGCCACGCATCTGCAACGCTCCAACCGGGAACTGGAGCAGTTTGCCCATGTCGCCTCTCATGATCTCAAGGAGCCCCTGCTCCTGATCATCGCCTTTTGCGAAAAACTTATTGATCGATGCTATCTCAGTCTAGACAGCAAGGGCCGGCAGTACGTGGACCGGATTCAGCGGTCCGCCGGTAAAATGCAGGCCCTCATTGATGACCTGTTGCAACTCTCCCGCATTGCCCGTAGCGAGAGCGCACTGGTGCCTATTGATTTGAACACCCTGATGCAGGAGGTGGTGGACGATCTGGTGGAACAGGTCAAGAAAGTGAACGCCACCATCAAACTGTCGGTGCTGCATGACCTGGAAGGTGACCAGGTGCAGGTGCGCCAGCTTTTCCAGAATATCATTGCCAACGCCCTCAAATTCAACAAGGAGAATCGTCCTCCGGTCGTGCAGGTTTACAGCCGCTTGGTCGAGAATGGCATGTGCGAGATCATGGTGGAGGACAACGGCATTGGTTTTGACGAGAAGCACCTGGCCCGGATCTTTACCCCCTTTGAACGGCTGCACCCCCGCAGCAAGTATGAGGGGTCCGGCATCGGCCTTGCCACCTGTTCCTCCATTGCCGCACGGCACGGCGGTGAGATCACGGCACGCTCGGTCCCGGGCAAGGGCTCGGTATTTATCGTGCGGTTGCCACAGCATCCGGCTTCCCGGCCGCGGAAGAAGGGATAAGACGTCATGAATTTTGGCTTGGCGCGACATCTGGCATGAAAGTCATCCTGATTGCCGCCATTACCCTGTGCGGCCGAATCAGCCCGGCCACCATGGGCAGTCAGGAAGACCGGCAATTGCTTGAACGGATGCGCCAGGAAACCGATGCGAGCTTGCTGGGGGCTGGCACCCTCCGGGACGGTGACCCCGAGATGCGGGGCCCGGGCGGGGTGCTTTTCGCTGACCGCCTGCGGGGGGTGGTCAGCGGTTCGGGAGATTTTCCCTGGCAAAAGAAACAACTTTTTTGTAAAGGCCCGGTGCCATTGATCTTTACCGGCCATGAGCTTGTGGCTGAACTTGGCGGGCGCTTTGGGGATCGGGCCGAGGTGGTCGGCCTGACTGCCGGCCCTGGCGGCCTGCTGCTGGCTCCGGCCTTTGCGGAACTGGCCCGGCGTGGGGCGCGCCGGGTGCTGGTGGAAGGAGGCGGCCGGCTGAACCACGCCTGCCTGTCCCAAGGCGTGGTAGACGAGTTGATGGTTACGTTGTGCCCCTTCCTTTCCGGTGACCGTTACGCCGCCTCCCTGGCCGAAGGTTCCGTACCCCTGGGCGATCCTTTTCTGCCGTGTGAACTGCTCGCCGTGCGCCAAGGGGAGCAAGGCGAGCTCTATCTGCGCTACCGCGTAAAGAAATAAAAGGAGCACGCCTTGGAACGCAAAGATCTGGCCATTCTTTTTTCCGGCGGCACCGATTCCCTGGCTCTTTATGCCCTGGCCGCGGTAGGGTGCCATCGTGAGTTGCCACGGCCGCGTCATATTCATCTGCTCCATATGCGCAACGGCATGGAGCGTTTTGCCGATTTCCCCAGACAACGATTTGAGATGGCCCAGCGGATTCTGCAAAAGCAGGTGTCAGCGCCGGAAAGACTGGCCGAATCAACCATGGTTGAACTGGACATGGGACGCCTCTTTCAGGGGCTGTGGCTGGATCGCTACGAGGAGATCATGCCACGTTATGGCGGTAAAAATCTGGTCTGTGTGGCCTGCAAGGTGGGCATGCACGCCCGGTCCGTACTCTATGGCGTGGAACATCTGGTGCCCATGGTGGTGGCCGGATATACGCGGAAACAAAACCATTACCCGGAGCAGACCGCGGTTTTCATGGAGAAAATTGCCGATTTTTCCCAACAGTTCGGCATTACCACGACCTTTCCGGTGTACGAGGACTTTGATGACGTCATGGTTACCCGGCAGGTGCTTGAGGACTTCGGCCTGCCATCCACCGGCGGTGGGGAGCGCAAATGCCTTTTCTGCCAGACGCTGACCACGGCTACAGAGTCCGAGATAGGTCAATATCTTGATGACATGCTGCCCCGGGTCAGCCGTTACGTGGAACACAAGCTGGCGGGTCGCGTCCAGGAGGCGGCCATGGTTTTTCCTCCAGGCCGGTAGGGCTTGCCATGGGCGTGAGCTGCATCATTCCAACTCGGAACAGGCGCGAACTTGTTTTCGCGGCCATTGCCAGCGCGCAGGCCCAGGATCTGGCCGTGGAGATCGTGGTGGTGGATGACGGTTCCACCGACGGCACCGTGGAGCTGGTGCGTGCTTGTTTCCCCGAGATCACGCTGGTGCGTCTTGGTGGCGATGGTCCGGGATTGGCGCGCAACGCCGGCGTTGCTGCCGCGACCCATGACCTGTTGATGTTTCTCGACTCGGACGACATCTGGCTGCCGGGTCATGTTCGGGCCTTGCGGGAGACGATGGAACGGGGCTTTGTCGTGGCCTATGGGGTGACTCGGAACCGGAACAAGGTGCACGGCGGTGAATTCCGACTACCTGGAGCAGGGGAGGCGGTTGAAGGTGACTGTCGGCATGCGCTTAGGCGTTGGTGCTTCTTGGTGCCATCGGCCATGGCCGTGACCCGCGAGGCCTTTCTTACGGTCGGAGGATTCGGCCCCGGCCTGTTGGGTGAGGACTGGGCATTTTTTTTACGATTGGCGGCCCGCTTTCCGTTTGGCTTTGCCGGAAATGCGCCCATAACGGAACGGCTACTGCACGAGGGCAGCCTTTGCGCCATGGTGGACCGCCGGGCCATCCTGGCCGCGGTGCGCCAGTTGGGGGCAGCGAGCCGGGCAGATCAACTTGGCGGTCATCTGGCCGTGCGGCGCTTTGAGGAAATGGAGCAATGGCTTCTGCAAAACGAGGAGACCTGGACCACGGTCCAGGAGTGGTACACTGCCCTGCGTCGGGACAACATGCTTTGAACCATGTCATCACCTCTGATGACCATCGGCGGGTGCTGGAACAATGCGTGGATGTGCCCGGCCAGCGGCCGGTTTTTGCCGCGCCTTTAGGCGCGGTTGGCATTGCCAATAAAACGGTGTGGGTGGATCTGCCCCAGGGTCGTCTTGCTTTTACGGTCCGACTGGAGGTGGATCTGCCGGGACACCTCCGTGGTATCCATATGTCGCGCATGGAGGAGGTCGTCAGCCAGCTCCATGGCCGGAAGTTTGTTGATCCAAGGGAATACGCCGAGGAACTTGGTCGTCTGGTGATTCTGCGCCAGGAGGCCACGGCCGGGTCGGTACATCTCAGCGGCGAGATCCCGGTAGCGCGCACCACCCGGATTAGCGGCCGCACTTCCATTGACGCGGTCGAGATCATGGTCCGGGTGGACTTGAGCAGAACCGGGGAGCAGGTGGCAACCCGCGCTACCCTGGGGGCCGGCTTGCACCATATCACGGCCTGCCCATGCACCCAGGCCTATAATAGCGTGCTTTACGGGCAGAAGTCGGAACCATGCCCCCAGCCCACCCATTCGCAACGCTCCCGCACCTGGCTGGAGATAGGACCAGTGGCAATGCGGTTGCACCACGATGATCTTCTTGCCTGCCTGGAAGCGGCCCTGCATGTTACCAGCGATCTGTTGAAACGTTCCGATGAGGCCGACCTTGTCCTGCGAGCCCATTGTTATCCCCAGTTTGCCGAGGATGCGGTACGCGAGACTGCTCGGGAAGTATTGCGTCTTTTGGGCGGGATCTTGCCGGAGGGCACCGAACTGCTGATCGAATCAACCAGCCTTGAGTCAATCCATATTCATGACGTGATATGTCGGATGACAACGACCATGGGGCAATTGGCGGCCATTGCCCCATGACGATTTTCTTTCCCCGGCAAACCGGTCAGGGAAGCGCTTGGGTAACCTCCTCCCGCAGGCTGGCAAACTGCTCCTCGGTTAGTGCCCAGCGGGCCTCGCAGGCCGGGTCGATTGTCGGCGGGCAATGGTTGCCACTCTGGCCCAGGTTGAAGCGTTGCGCCAGAGCGTCGGCCATGTGTACCGCCTCAATGATTTCATGGTCGGTGTTGCACAACGCGGGGTTGTGGTGCCAGCGGATGGCATTGACGATGAATGACGGCATGCTCCACCATTCCGCCAGGTAGCTGCCGATTTCCTCGTGGGTTGTGCCGATTTTTTCCTGCTCCGCCTGTTCCATGGATTCTCGCTGGTCGCGGGCCAGGCAGATTATCTCCTCAAAGGCCGCGGGCAGACAGACCTCCTCCACCAGTTTGCCGATATCGTGAAGCAGGCCGGCGGTGAAGGCGCGATCGCCATATTCCGACTCCTGGAATCCTTGTAATTTCATAAGTTTTTTGGCTATGATGCCGCAGGCCATGGAATGGGTATGAAATTCCTTGCGGCTGAAATCGGCCACTGGTCCAGCGTTTGTCGGCTGAAAGACCGAATGGGCCAGGATAACGCCCTCGACGATATCGCTGCCCAACACTATCAAGGCACGTTGCACCGATTCCACCTCCTGCCGCTGTCCGAACAGGGCGGAGTTGGCCCAGCGGATCATCTCCGCGGACAGGGAAACATCCTGGGCAATTACCTTGGCCACCTTGTCGACGGAAAAACCATCCGGGTCGGAGAGGTTTTCCTTCACCTTCATATAGGTCTGGGGCATGGGGGGCAGGGCGGTGATTGAATTGATCACCTGCTGCAACCCCTGGAACCTTTCTTTTTGTTTCAAGGCCTGCCGCAGGGCGCCGCGGACTACCTCGCGCAGTTCCTCGTCATCCCATGGTTTGGGCAACAACTGCTGCGCGCAACCTTCGGCAAAGGCCTTGATGACTGCCTTATTGTCGGCATAGCCGCTCAGGAATATCCGCACGATGTGGGAATAATTTTTCTTTACTTCGCTCAAAAAATCGATGCCATTCATCTCCGGCATTCGCACGTCGGAAACCACCAGATCCATCGGTTCTTGCGCGAGAATGCGCAACCCCTCCTCGGCACTGGTGGCAAAGAACATCTCCCAGTCCTCATCGTTAAAAAGCCTGCGCAGGGCGGTAAGAATGCCCTTTTCGTCATCCACGAACAATACGTGTGGTTTTGGCTGTTCCATCATCGCTCCTGTTTTGGTCTGACCCGGGTCGGGACATGTCACTTACCAGGTGATTTTTTTGTATTATATATGACTATGAAATTCATTGCCAAAAGATAACCTTGAAACACCTAAAGATTTAGGTTTTGTCACGACGGGGCTAGGGACAACGCTTACCGCAACGGGGCAGGGATCATTCGGGAGAATATCATGATCATGTTTTCCAGCTTGACAAGTTACCCTTGAAGTAAGAAAATAAATACAGTTTATCAGGGAAATGTGGCATGGGAAAAATATGAGGATAACTTTTCTCGTCTTGTCCAAGTTTAGCATGCAGGTGATGGCAACAGGAATCTGGAGTTCTTCGGTTCGTCTTTCGGTTATATTCGGCAAGAGGAGGTCGGCATGGATACGGCGCAATCAGATGTCAGGCGGGACAGGCGCAGAGACCCAAGACATCCCGTGCATCGCGGTGTGAAGGCCTTTTTCGGCCAGCGGGAAGGAATTGTGGTCGATGTGAGCAAGGGTGGGCTTGGCCTTCATTTTGAAGGCGAGGACATCCCCGGTTCATTGGGTACGGTGGATATCGAGGCGTCGCGGCAGGAATTCTTTCTAGGGCGGGTGCCAATAAAAACCGTGACGCATTGCGAACTGGAGGAGGAATTTTTAAGAGGGGTGCCCGTGGCCAAGCGATGTGGCATGGTGTTCGGCGACCTCAAGCCCCATCAGCGCTTCCAGTTGGACTATTTTATTTGGCTCAACACGCACGGCGTGGATTGAGCAGGCCGCGGCCGTTTTTATGGCCAGTGCGGGGTGCGCAGCAGCACCAGATCGCCGTTTGCCACGACGCCGGCCGGCAGGCCGGTCAACGCCGTTATATGCTCCGCCACCACCTGACACTTCACCATGAGCAGGAAGTAGAGAGGCGCCCTGGTCTCTGACAGGGTTTCGAAGTTGCCCTGACCTTTGACGATGATGAGGTCGGCCGCGGCAAAGGCCTTTTGAAACTCTGGCGAACAGCGAGGCACCGGGGTGCCGGGGCAGGCCAGGCCGTTATCAATGACCTTGGCCAGTCGGTTCAGGCCACAGGACAAGGCATCCGCTACCAGGGCGTCGTTGATGATCGGCCGTTGTTTTACCGCGAGCGTCACCTCCTGTTTCAGCCTTTCAAGTACCAAACCGTCAAAGACCAATTCCCCACAGTTGTCGCCGAGATAGAGCACGGTCCTGGCCGTGCGCAGGTCTTCTTGCAGCAGATGGTAGTGGTTTATAGCCGGTTCCCGGACCAGGCAGTCATCCACGGCCTGGTTAAGGTCAAAGTCTTGGTGGGCGCCGTAATCAATGACATTACCGGCCATGGCCAGCCTGATGGCGACCCGCATCGGGTCGGACGCCTCGGCCACGATTGCCCGCAGCCTTGGCAGCAACTCCCGTGCCCGCTGGTTACTTGTCCTTTTGAGGTCAAGGAAAGGGTCTGGGCAGGCAGAGAGTCGGGCAATGGTTTCGTAGACCAGAATGGAGTTTTCCGGCGGGGTGCTGCCCAGGTCCAGCTCGGGCAGAAGGCGGGCGACCTTGTGCAGGATTTGCCGCTGCAGATGCACGTCCGGGGTGGACAGCCGGGCAGCATAGAGGGCCTGCCGAAGAAAGCAGGGCAGACATTCCAGGGCTGTCAGCATGGTGGTTGTCCTTTATGGCCCGCCAATCTGGTGAGCAGATAATCGGGCTTGACGTTGGCCATGGCCGCGAAGATGCTGGCAATGATTTTTTTATCCTTGGCGGCCAGGGATTGCAGCAGTCCCCGCACCTCTTCGCGTTTAGAGTCCTTGGCCAGTGTGCAGGGATTGGCCACAGCCTCGAGATGCAGGCTGGCGGCAATGGTCAAGATCTGACTTTTATCCAGCAAGGCCAGGGGTCTGATCAGGGCCAGACGACCGTCGAACAGATCCTGTCTGGGCACCATGGTGCTTAGATTGCCGCTGTAAAGCAGGTTGAGAAAAAAGGTCTCAATGATGTCCTCCTGGTGGTGGCCGAAGGCAATCTTGTTGCATCCCTTGGCGCGGGCCAGGTCAAACAGTTTGTTGCGCCGTTGTCGGGCGCAGTGATAGCAGCCGTTGCCGCCGGTCTCGGCGGCAACGGCGCGAGGGCCGAAATCGGTGTGTTCAAGAAAGTAGGCGACCGGCTGTTGCCGCAACCGTTTCTCCACTTCCTGCCAGGTGCCGGGGGCAAAGCCCATGTCCAGGTGTACTGCTATCAGGTCGTAGTCGATGGGAGCTTTTTTCCGCCAGTGGTGGAGCAGCCAGAGCAGGACCAGGCTGTCCACGCCGCCGGATACAGCGACCAGGATCCGGTCCCCGTCAGCCAGCATATCGTAGGCATGCATGACCTGGCCAACGAGACGGTTGGCCCGCGGATCAAGAGGGTGCAAGGTTTGAGGTTCCCTGGGTCAAGGGGTGAGGGAGGGGCAGTCGTCCAGCATTTTCAAAACCCCCTCGCGGGCAAGCTGCTCGGCGGTGAGCCATTTGTTGCCGCGTTTGAACCAGGTGCCAATTTGGAACAAATTATCGGTGAGGGTCTGCTGGGTCTCGTCGAATCTGCCCGAGCAGATGCTACGCCCCGTGGCCGCCGCGTACAGACGGAAATCAAAAGCCACCGAGGCGGGCTCATGCCGGGATGCGACCCGCTGGCGGAAACGGAAAATGTGCACTATGAGAACGCCGTCGCTGCTGGTGCTCTCCCCGATTCCGCGCGCGGTGCGGGCGGGGTCGGCCTGGGTTCCCATGAGTGATGCTTCCGTCTGGACGTCGGTGTAGACGGCGATACGCGGTTGATTGGCAAAATGTTCCTGGAGTATTTCGTCCAGGGCGGCGGTACCAGCGGAAATTTCTTCAGTTGTCGGGACGCTGTCCGATTCATGGCTCGGGATGTCCTGCCCGGGCAGCACCACCACGGCGATTTTTTCGAGGCGCACCATGGGTGGTGTCTCCCGCGGCTGTTCGTTGCCATGCCAGGAGCAGGCGAGGAGGCAGCAGGCAACAAGGCAGACCAGAATCAGGCGGACTCTTTGTTCAATCATGACGGTCTCCGATCAGGGGCAGGCTGGCGATTTTGCCGGTTTTTCAACTTACAGTGACCCCTTTGAGGAGAGGGGGCGTTCCCCGGTCCGGGGCTCGATGGCGGTAGCCTGGTCCAGCACCTTGCCCAGGGCCTTGAAAATCGCCTCCAGGATGTGATGGGTGTTCTCGCCGTGCGCCAGTTCCACATGCAGGGTCAGGCCCGCATGCAGGGTGAGAGCCCCAAGAAACTCCCGAGCCAGGGCGGTGTCGAAGGTGCCGACCTTCTGGTCCGGCACAGTGACGCCGTAGTCCAAGAAGGGCCGGTTGGAAAAGTCCACCGCCATCCGGACCAGGGCCTCGTCCATGGGGAGCAGGCAGTGGCCATAGCGGCGGATGGAGCGGAAATCACCCAACGCCTGTTTCATGGCCTGGCCTAAACAGATGCCCAAGTCTTCAACGGTGTGATGGTCGTCGACCTCGGTGTCTCCGGTGGCCTTTATGTCCAGGTCAAAAAAACCGTGCACCGCGAACAGGGTGAGCATATGATCAAGAAAGGGCACGCCGCTTGAGATGTTGGCGTGGCCCGCGCCGTCAATGCACAGGCTTAGGGCGATGCTGGTTTCGCGGGTCTGCCGTTCTATGGAACCTTTACGATTCTGATTTGTGGTCATGTTGTGCTCCCGCTGCGCCGATGGCACGGAACTCCTCGGATGCTTTGCAAGTTTTTGCTTAACAATGATGCCTAAGCATCTATACCAAGTTCCTGTCCTGCCTGGCAATAGCCTTGACGGGAAAAACAAAAAAGACCAGCATCCTTTTCTGGCCGGAAAGGCTTGCGCCGGGCTGATTTTTCTGTGTTTTTTTTATTGACAGCTTCCGGCGGACCTGGTTATATTCCGCCCCTCGCACCCACGGTACGTCGTGTGGCAGTGAGCGGGAATAACTCAGTGGTAGAGTGCAACCTTGCCAAGGTTGAAGTCGCGAGTTCGAATCTCGTTTCCCGCTCCATGAATATTGCAAAGGTTCGAGCGGTATCGGACCTTTTTTTATTAGATACCGGAGCTTCCGGATATAAAAACGGTCGCGCTTGCGGCCCCAGGGTTGGCAAGAAAACGTCAACCCGTCCAGCAGAGGATGAACCCAATGAAGACGTACCTGACTCCGGTTAAGGAGATTGAGCGCAAATGGTTTGTGGTGGATGCCACGGACAAAATACTAGGCCGGCTGGCCACCGAGATTGCCACCCGTTTACGGGGCAAGCACAAACCGAGTTTCTGCACCTTTCAGGACAACGGTGACTTCATTGTCGTGGTTAACGCCGAAAAGGTTAAGCTGACCGGTAATAAGTGGGATGACAAGAAATATTACAACCACTCCGGTTTCATGGGTGGCATGCGTGAGCGCTCCGCCAAGGATCTGTTGGAGGCGTGTCCCGAGGATCTGCTCACCAAGGCGGTGCGTGGCATGCTTCCCAAGAACACCCTGGGGCGGGCGCAGTTGAAAAAGCTCAAGGTCTACGCCGGCGGCGCTCATCCTCACGAGGCCCAGCAGCCTGAAAAGCTGGAGATCTGAGCCGACCTTTTTTAACGGCATATTGATACGAAAGTATCGTTTATCTGGAGAACATGATGGCTGAGAAAAGTTTTTACGCTACCGGTAAAAGAAAGACTGCTATCGCCAGGGTCTGGCTCAAGAGCGGCAGCGGTAATATGGTGGTGAACAAACTGCCCATTGAAGAGTATTTCGGCGGTCTGCTGGTCTCCCGCGAGGCGGTTGCCAAGCCACTGACCCTTACCGAGAGCGGCGACAAGTTCGACGTGATGGCGACCCTGCACGGCGGTGGCAAGTCGGCCCAAATGGACGCCCTGCGGCATGGTATTTCCAAGGCCCTGCTGGCGGTTGATCCTGAATGCCGGATTACCTTGAAAAAGGCCGGTTTGCTTACCCGTGACCCGCGGGCCAAGGAGCGGAAGAAATACGGCCAGAAGGGTGCTCGGGCCCGTTTCCAGTTCTCCAAGCGTTAATTTTTCTCCAGGAGAGTGGGGCTGCCAAGCCCCTACGGTGCTGGAATTTTCAGGGGAAGGCGATTGCTGCAATCGTTCTTCCCCTTTTTTTTGTTTAGCGGGGCCGCCCATTTTGGCGGCCTGCCTGTAAGGATGAAAAGGGGGAATTGTCATGAAAAGGGTTGGCATTATTGGCGCCTCCGGCTACACCGGCGTTGAACTGGCGCGGCTCTTGGCCGGACACCCTGGCGTTGAATTGACCGTGGCCACCTCAAGGCAGTATGCCGGCCGGCCCCTGGCCGAGGTCTACCCGAGCCTGGCCGGGCGGGTTCAGGTAGTCTGCGAGGATGCCCGGCCGGAGGCCGTTGCCCACAAGGCCGACCTTTTCTTTACCGCCGTGCCGCACCAGACCGCCATGAGCATTGTGCCTGGCCTGCTTGATGCGGGCTGCAAGGTTGTCGATCTGTCGGCCGATTTTCGCCTTGCCGATGCCGCAATCTACGAGGAGTGGTATCAGCCCCATGGCGCCCGGCAGTATCTGGGTGAGGCGGTTTACGGCCTGCCGGAGATCCATCGCCAGTCAATCAGCCGGGCGCGCCTGGTGGCTAACCCCGGCTGTTATCCGACCAGTGTGATTCTTGCCCTGGCGCCGCTGTTGCGGGCCGGGGTGGTGCGCACCGAAACCCTGGTGGTCGATTCAAAGTCAGGTGCCTCCGGGGCCGGACGGGGCGCCCAGACCGATACCCTTTTCTGCGAAGTGAACGAGGGCTTCAAGGCCTACAAGGTGGGTGAACACCGTCATACCCCTGAGATCGAGCAGGAGCTTGGCCGTCTGCACGGTGCGCCCGTAACGATCACCTTCACCCCACACCTTGTTCCCATGTCACGCGGGATCTTGAGCACGGTCTACGCCAGCCTGAATCAGGAGATATCGCGGTCATCGGTGCACGACCTGCTGACCGCGGCCTATGCAACGGAACCCTTTGTCCGGGTGCGGCCGCTGGGTACCTATCCGGCCGTGCAATGGGTGCGGGGCAGTAATTTCTGCGACCTCGGGGTGCAGGTGGACAAACGCACCGGCCGGGTAGTGCTGGTTTCGGTCATCGATAATCTGGTCAAGGGCGCGGCTGGCCAGGCCATCCAGAACATGAACCTGATGCTCGGTTTTTCGGAGGAGGAGGGACTGCGGGCACTGCCCGTTTTCCCGTAACAACTTGCGCACTCTCAGGCTGACCTTGGCCTTTGACGGTACTGCCTACGCGGGTTGGCAGTATCAGAAGGACCAGCCCACCATCCAGGGGGTGCTGGAGGCGAAGCTGGCCAGAATGACCAATGAAAAGGTACGGGTTGACGGCGCCGGCCGCACCGATGCCGGCGTCCACGCCCTCGGCATGGTGGCCAGTTTTAGCACGGCCACGGCCATTCCGGTTGAGGGGTTTCGCAAGGGTTTGAACAGCCTGCTGCCATTGGACATCCGGGTGCTGGAGGTGGTCGAGGAGTTCCCAGGTTTTCACGCCCGTTTCAACGCCAAGGCCAAGGCCTATGAGTACCGGCTTGACTTTGGCGAGACGCAACTGCCAACTGCAAGGCTCTATGCTCATCATCTGCGCCAGCCCTTGGACCAGGCGGAGATGCGGCTTTGTTTGCAGGCCCTGGTCGGAACCCATGATTTTTCCAGCTTCGAGGCAACCGGCTCCCGTGACCTGAGCAAGACCGATGGGCGCGGGGCGGTTCGTACCCTTTTTGTTGCCAGTTACCGGGAACGCGTGTCAGAGTCTGGGCGCCTTGGTTGCTTCCAGTTCGTGGGCGACGGCTTTCTGCGGCACATGGTGCGCAACCTGGCTGGTACTCTCATTGATGTTGGTCATGGCCGGCTCAACACAGTCGAGTTTATGAGAATCATGAAGGCCAGGGATCGTAATTTGGCCGGTCCCATGGCGCCTGCCCGCGGCCTCTTTCTGCGTGGCGTATATTTTGACCATGCAGCGATGGCCAGGGCCTGCGAAATTAGCTAACGCTTGCCAAAAAATTTGGTATATTAGCCATCCGTTTCCGGCCGTAAGGCTTTTTAGCCAACACTTTATCGACAAGGATCTACAAGGAAGATTGTCATGGATACGACGCAAATTGCCCTGGCCCAGCGGGTGCAACAGATCAAACCATCTCCCACTTTGGCGGTGAACGCCAAGGCCAAGGCGCTCAAGGCGTCTGGCGCCGATGTGCTCAACTTCAGCGTTGGCGAGCCGGATTTCGACACCCCGGAACATGTGCGTGAGGCTGGCAAGCAGGCCATTGATGCCGGCCATACCCGTTATACCGCCGTACCTGGCATAATCGAGCTGCGCGAGGCGATCTGCCGCCGCTTTGCCGATGACCACGGCTGGCTGTATACCCCGGAGCAGATCCAGGTGGCCTGCGGCGGCAAGCACGGCCTCTACAATATGGCCCAGGCCCTGTTCAACCCGGGCGACGAGGTGCTTATCCCCACCCCCTACTGGGTATCCTATCCGCCCATCGTTTTGCTGGCCGGCGCCACGCCGGTGCTGGTGCCACTCGATGAAAACGATGATTTCGACCTCAACCCCGAGATCCTCCGGCAGTATGTCACGCCGCGTACCCGCGCCATCATTCTGAACAGTCCGTCGAACCCGACCGGCGCCCTGTTTTCCAGGAAGGCTTTGGAGGCTATTGCTGAAATGGCCCTGGAGCGGGGCTGGGTCATCATCAGCGACGATATTTACGACACCATCACCTTTGGCAACACCCCTTTGCCGCATATCCTTGACGTGGACCCAAAACTTCAGGAGCAGACCTTGGTTCTGAACGGCGTGTCCAAGTCCTTTGCCATGACCGGATGGCGTATTGGCTACACCGCCGGGCCCAAGCACATCATCGCCGCCATGAATAAAATTCAGAGTCAGTCCACCTCCAATCCGTCCTCCGTGGCCCAGTACGCCGCCCTGGCGGCCGTTACCGGCCCGCAGGACTTTCCTGGTGTCATGCGCCAGGCCTTCCTGCCCAGGCGGGAATACATGGTTAATACCCTGCGCACCATGCCAGGGGTCACCTGTGTGCAGCCGGCGGGCGCCTTTTATGTGTTTCCCAACATGGCCTCCTATTACGGCCGCTCCTTTGGCGGTAAACCGATCACCGGCTCTGTCGATCTGTCCGAATTTCTCCTCGATGAGGCCCTGGTGGCGGTGGTGCCGGGCGCGGCCTTTGGCGCCGATCAGTTTATCCGCTTCTCCTTTGCCACAGCCATGGAGGTGATCGAGGAGGGGTTGCGCCGGGTGAATACCGCCCTGGCCAAGCTGATCTGAGCGCCTGTTTTTTTGCAAAGGTGCGTAATTATTTTTTGACTTTTCTGATTTCGTTGTGCCATACTTAACTATAAGGAAGAAAACGGTGCATAAAGATTGAGTAAGAACATTCTCGTTCTCCTGTAAAAAGGAAAACTCAATCGCACCGGATCAATCTTCCTTATCCCGGAAGGCCCAACCAAGAGGCCTTCTAAAGAAGCCTTTCCCCAACCGGGAAGGGCTTTCTTGTATGATGCCTACTTCCTCAAGATATCAGGTCGTCTCAAGGTCATCCTTGCCCCAGGCAATGCCAGGGGGTAGAATGTTGCAATTCTATTGCTGAGATTCAGGGAGTTTTGAGAGATCAACCCATGTTGCCGAAGAAATTTTACGCCATTGCCGTCGGCCGCAAGCCGGGTATTTACGATAACTGGCCTCTTGCCCATGCCCAGGTGCAGGGCTTCCCCAAGGCCAGTTTCAAAGGGTTTGCCACTAGGGCCGAGGCGGCACAATGGCTGACTGAGCCACCCGCTGCTTACAGCCATGGGAAAAGAGCGCCCCTGGCGGTTCATGCCAGCACCGTTACCGCACCCATCCCGGGCGAGGTGACGATCTATACCGATGGCGGCGCACGTTTTAACCCCGGACCTGGCGGTTATGGTGTGGTGCAGCTTTATAATGGCGAGCGCAAGGAATTCTCGGGTGGCTTTCGATTGACCACCAACAACCGCATGGAACTCATGGGCTGTCTGGTGGCCCTGCGTGCACTGACGCACCGAGACAAGAAGGTTACGCTGTACTCTGATTCCAGTTATGTGGTGAACGGCATCGCCAGGGGCTGGGCCAGGAACTGGCGCAAGAAGGGCTGGATCAAATCCGACAAGCAGCCAGCCCTTAATGCCGATCTTTGGGGCGAACTGCTGGATTTGGTCGATGGGCTGGATGTCACCTTCCGATGGGTAAAGGGCCATGCCGGCCACCCCATGAACGAACGTTGCGATGAACTGGCGGTGGCCGAGTCCGGCCGGCAGGGGTTGCCGGTTGACGAGGGTTATGAGGAGAGATGAGCGGCAACGCCGGTTCGGAGAACTTATGCACGTCAAGCCAGGACGCGATCTGACCATTGTCGGGGATTTTGCCCGCTATTGCATTTGGCTCTTTGTGCCTTTTTTTCTGTTTGGCGCTATTTATGGCTTGTTTAATGACGCCTTGCTTATCTGCGGTCTTGTCAACCCGCTTGTCTACAGTATCGGCATCAGTCTCATCATCGTCGTGGTAACCCACGATCTTAATGACATCATGATCTTGTTTGGTCTGGGCAAGGAAACTCAACTCAGTCTCAACCTCAAACACGCCAAGAGTATTCAGCATATCGCCTGCCTCATGGCGGCATCTGATTTTGTTGTTGCCCTGCAAATCGTTAACGCTCTTTTGCGGGAGGCGCCTGATTTTGCCAATGCCCTCAGCCTGAAAGGCCAGATTCTGCTGGAAGGATACCGGAAGAACAGGGAGGCGCGGGCCTGTTTTGAGCGGGTTCTTGCCCTGACCAGACCTGGCGAAGAGCAATACCGTTTGGCCGATGCCCTGATTGCAACCAGCTATGAAGCACAGGATGATTCAGCGTAGCGATCGTTTGCGCCGTGCTAGATTGCATCTATTAGGGAAGTCTTAAGAATGGCCCCCGTTTTTACGTTGACTGCCGCCGCTGTTTGCCTGTAATCTTGCCTCTAATATTCAGGTGTCCTTGCGACACAACAGGGAATCCCGTGCAAACCGGGAACGGTCCCGCCGCTGTATCCTCTCCCTTGTTATATTCATGGAAAAGGGAACTTTTTGACACTTTTCTGCCACTGTTTCGTTGCCACGGGACGGGAAGGCCGTCAGAAGGGGAGGGAGTCAGAATACCTGCCTGAATATTCTGATCGCACAACCTCGTGGAAAGGGTTGGCGGTTGCTGGTTCTCGGGATAACAGGGATATCCCAGACCGTTTTATGCGGTTTGGGATATTTTTTCCCCAAACCTTCATTCTCAACTTTAGATGGAGGATTGCATGGACAACAGGGAACTGGCTTACGCGAAACAGGGGGCGCTTGCCACCACCAATTGGGACACCTTTCAAGTCGTGATCAGGAGATGCCTGAAAACCGGCAAGTAAGGACGCCCGCTTTAGGGCAACAGGTTGGTTAGTCTTGCAAAAAAAATGGAGGGTCGGCAACGGCCCTTCATTTTTTTTTTGCTGACCGCTGCAATCTGACAGCATGCGGATGGGGATATAAGTTCCTTATGGAATCTACTTGGCCAGTTTTTTCTTGATCAAGAGCAGATCCTGCCAGGTGGCCTTCTTCATTTCCGGATGCTTCTCCAGAAAACGTGGATGAAAGGTGGGCATGAGCGCCACCCCGTGGCAATTATGGAAGCTACCCCTGAGCCGGGTGAGGGGCTGATCCGTGGCCAGAAGCGTTTGTGTGGCCAGTGGGCCCATGGCACAGATGACCGAGGGGGCGAGGGCGGCGATCTGCTGAAACAGGAAGGACAGACAGGTGGCAATTTCGTCCCTGGTGGGCGGGCGGTCCGCCGGAGGCAAACATTTTACCAGGGTGGTGATATAGACCTCTTCCCGGGGCAGACCGATGGCCTTCAACATGTTGGTGAGCATCTCGCCCCCCGACCCTTGGAAAGGACGGCCGACACAGTCGTCTTCCGTGCCCGGCCAGTCGCCAATGACCATCAACCGGGGGCGTTCCTTGCCCTCACCGAAGATCAGGGTATGCCTTTTTTCATGGAGGAGGCAGCGGGTGCATCCCTCCAGTTCAGCCTGAACAGCCGCGAGGTCACCGATGGGCTGCGTTTGCCGGGGTGGGGAATCGTGGTCAGGAGAAGTTGCCGGGGTAAATTGCCTGGCGGATCCTGTTGTTTTGCGGGGCGCTACCACGGCTACCCCCCTTGTGTTCGGCGTGGGGTGGAGAAAAGTCAGCAGTGCAGGCCCGGCCGGGTAGCTTTTGATCCCAAGCAGATGGTGGTAGACCAGAAAATTCCTGGCATTTCGGACCAGGGTGAAAAGGTCGTTATCTCCTGGGAGGGCCTCTCTTTTGACGGGTACCATGGTGTCCTTCTCTACCACAGTCTGGCCTGGTTTGCGAAAAAAAAGTGCTTGCTCATCCTTTCGGGAGTTGCGGCGGAAACGCCTGATAACTATTTGTATTTCTACTTTGTTCTGTTAAAATGCTAATCTGCGCCAGGCGGGCGCTTTGCCAAGTCAGAGGAGATAAGGGCGGATGCGTATGGGTAAGATGGAAGCGCACTGGTGGTGGGCCAGCCGGCACAACCGGGTCTCATGCGTCTTTCTTCTGGTGCTGATGCTGTCCATTGTTGGTCAGAGCGTTTTCATCTTCTGGCACCAGCGCAATGCGCTGCTCACGGCCCCGCAATTGATGGCGATTGCGGGGTGTTTTAGCATTTTGCTTGGCCTGGTGCTGTGGCTGACCTTCAAGCGGTTCGCCCTGCGTCCCCTTGAGCAGGAGATCGACGCTTCCCGTATGGCCGATGAGAAGCTACGGGAGGACTACGACCTTCTCGGCAAGAGGATGCGGGAACGAACCGAGGCGCTTGAGGTGTCGAATCGGCTCCTGCAGCAGGAGGTGGATGAGCGGGAACGAGCCCAATTGGCGATCCATCGCCTGCACCGCCATAATGAACTTATTTTGAACTCAGCCGGCGAAGGACTGTTCGGTATCGATATTTCAGGCGCCATCTCCTTTGTCAATCCCGCGGCAATGCGGTTATTCGGCTACGCGGAGCACGAGCTTCTCGGTCAGAACCCTCATCAATTACTTCATCACACCAGGGCAGACGGCACCCCTCATGCAAAAGACGACTGCCCTATCTTCAATTCAATAAGGACTGGCAAGGATTTTGTAACTGCCGACGAAATATTCTGGCGCAAGGATGCTACCAGCTTTCCGGTTGAATATGTCACCACGCCCATTAAGGAAGAGGACAAGGTGATCGGCGCGGTGGTGGTGTTCCGGGATATATCCCGTCGCGTGGTTAGGGAAAAGGAAAAAAAGGAGTTGCAGGCCAAGTTGCTGCACTCTCAGAAAATGGAGTCCATCGGCCGGTTGGCAGGCGGTGTGGCCCATGACTTCAACAACATGCTGACCACAATCATCGGCTATGCCGATCTCACTCGGCTGACTATAGACAAGGGCCAATATGAGCAAGTCCAGGATAACCTGGAGGTTATCAAAACCACTGGTGAAAAGGGCGCGGCCCTGGTCCGGCATCTCCTGACCTTCAGCCGTAAGCAGGGCATGGAGATGAAACCGGTCGACATTCGGCCACTGCTGGAAAGCCTGTCCAAGATGCTTGTGCGGCTGATCGGCGAGGATATCCGCTTCTCCCTGCGCCTAAAAAGTTCGACCAGTGTGCTGGCCGACCCGTCGCAGTTGGAACAGGTGGTGATGAACCTTTCGATTAATGCCAGGGATGCAATGCCGGCCGGCGGCGCGCTGATTATTGAAACCGCTGATGTGAATCTCGACGAGGCCTTTATCAGCCCCCATGCCAAAGCTGTACCGGGCCGGTATGTCATGATCTCTGTGAGTGATAACGGTGTGGGCATGAGCCCGGAATTGCAGGATAATATCTTTGAGCCGTTCTTTACCACCAAGGGACAGGGCAAGGGCACCGGTCTTGGCCTGGCCACGGTATTCGGCATTGTGGAGCAGCACAATGGCATTATCAGGGTAAACTCCCGGCAGGGCCAGGGCAGCACCTTTTTTGTCTATTTGCCCGCATCCGCGGTGAAGCCCGAGGAGATCAGCTTGCAATTGCAGGGTTGGGCGATTCCTCCGTCAGTCAGATGTTCGGAAACCATTATGGTGGTTGACGATGAAACCTCCCTTTGCGACCTTATCGTCAATACCCTGAAACCGCTTGGTTACCATGTTATTAAGGCGGCCAGTGGTGAGGCGGCGCTAGCCTCTTTTAACAGTGGCGAGGTGGCCATTGATCTCCTGCTTACCGACGTGGTCATGCCCGGTATGAGTGGTGTAGAGTTGGCCCGTTGTCTGCGGGCGCAATTCGATGGCCTGAAGGTTCTTTTTATGTCTGGCTACCCGGCCGGGAACATTGCCGAGCACGACATCAAGATGGACGCGGATCATCCCTTTCTCCAGAAGCCCTTTGCCCCCAATGAACTTACTGATAGGGTAAGGGAGATACTGAAGGGGTAGGTCGTGGGTAGCAGTGAAATTCAGATAGTCCTCGTAGGTCCGCAGGGAGCACGCAATATCGGCGCTGTTGCCCGGGCCATGATGAATTTCGGGGTCACCGCTTTAAGGCTGGTGAGTCCCGAGGCTGACCATCTGGCTGACGAGGCGCGGCACATGGCGGTGCGTGCCGGTCGGTTGCTTGAGGAGGCCAGGGTGTTTGACGATCTGGCAGCGGCAGTGGCCGACTGTCACCTGGTATTCGGCACCACCCGCCGCTTTGGTAAATATCGGGACGACTTTCTCTCGCCCCGGCAGGCCGCAATGCTTGCGGTTGAGCAGGACACGGCTGTCCGTATCGCCCTGGTCTTCGGCCGGGAGGACAGTGGCCTTAAAACCACGGAATTGGACTGTTGCCATCACTTGCTCACCATCCCGGTCAGCGATGTTTTACCATCCATGAACCTTTCTCATGCGGTTGCCATCTGCCTGTATGAAATATTTACCTCTTTGTCGACCGCGGGCAGACCTGCGTCCGCGGGAACCAGCATTCCAGCCGCCTCGGCGGCGGTGGAAGGGATGTTTTCCCATATGCGTCAGAGCCTGACAGCGATCGATTACCTTAATCCAAAAAATCCGGATCATATCTTGCGGGCATTTCGTCGTATTTTCGGACGGGCATCCCTCTCCGATTGGGAAGTCAGCGTTCTGCAAGGATTGTGGAGCCGTATCGACTGGATGCACAAAGAACTGCGCAAGTGGAAGAAGGAAGAACTGTTTTAAGGAATGACGATGACGGAACTTTTTCGCATCGCAGCATTTTTGCTCTGGGCCAACCTGCTGCCGCCTCTGGCCAGCCTGCTTACATCTGACCGCTTCGGCTGGCCGGTGGACGGTGGCGTTTATTGGCTTGATGGACGCCCTTTGCTCGGGCCCCACAAGACCCTGCGAGGAGTGTTTGCGATTTTGGTAGGCGGCAGCCTGACCTTTCCCCTGTTGGGCGTGCGGTGGGATCAGGCCGGCCTGGCTGCGTTGTTCGTCATTCTTGGCGATCTGCTCACCAGTTTTGTGAAACGCCGGGTTGGACTGGAAAGCGGCGCTACCGTGGTCGTCTTTGACCAGTTCTTCGAGGGGATATGGCCCGCCATGTATCTGGGCGCGGTGCTGGATCTTGCCTGGTGGGTGGGGGTTGGCGCCGCGGCCATTTTCATGCCCCTGGCCCTGGTCGGGGCTCGCTTCTGGAAACTCCTGCTCTTCAGGCCGGACATGGCAAACTATGCACGCATCGTCCGCTCCACGGTGCGTCTCAAGGAATGGCGCGCCTGCCATGCGCCTATGGCGCGGTTTCATGTCTATCTTCATTTTCCCGATTTTCTCTACCACCGGCTTCTCCTCGCCCCGATATTCATGCTCCTGGGGCTGTATCACCGGGGCCAGCGTAATGTCCTTGCCCCCCGGGTGGAGGAGCAGGATTTCGAACTCACCTGTCTGCCGCCTCCCTTTGACGGCTTTCGCATTCTTTTTCTCTCCGACCTCCATCTCGACGGCCTGCAAGGCTTGACCGAGGCGATCATTGATAAGATCAGTTCGTTTTCCTACGACCTCTGCCTGATCGGCGGCGACGTGCGCATGGAACTGTATGGTCCCACGGCCCCATCGCTGCGGAAACTGCGTCGTCTGCTGGGCAATATTGCCGCACCTTATGGCGTCTTCGGGGTTCTTGGCAACCACGACTGTATTGAAATGGTGCCTGATTTCGAGGAGGCTGGCATGCTTATGCTGGTCAACGATTCGTTTCGCCTGGAAAAAGATGGGCATTATCTGTGGCTGGTCGGCATCGATGACCCCCATTACTACAAGGTAGAGGATCTGGAGATGGCCTTTCGTAAGGTGGATCGGCACGGCTGCTCAATCTTGCTGGCCCACTCGCCCGAAGCCTGCCTCGCTGCGTCGGCTTTCAATCCGGGGTTATACCTTTGTGGCCATACCCATG
>DYDL01000396.1 GCA_020717925.1 Desulfocapsa sp. | reverse complement strand
CATGGTGTTGCCTTCCATGCTGATGTCGCCCTGAAAGAAACCCTGCTGGGGGGAGAGCTTGCCGCTTATGACCCGTAAGAATGTTGCGGGGTTGACCCGGTAGCCGAAGTCGCCCTGATGGTCCGTGGTGATGGCAACCAGGCGTCCCTTGCTGATCTCCAGAGTGTACTGCGCGCAACCGGGAATATCCAGCCAGAAGCGGCAGGACAGGGAGGCCAGTCCGGCGATGAGCTGCCTGCCAAAAAATGCGGGCAGGAACTTCTCGAAATAGTTTTCGACTGCCTCACGGGTGGCGGCTGAAATCAGCACCCTGGCCGTGTCTTCCTTTTTTTTGCAGGCGAGATAAATGCTGAAGGCAGTGAGCAGTTCTTCTTCGCGAATGGCCGGTCGCCAGGAGCTACCCATGATGTTGTCGAGATGGGCGCGGTCGAAGTGGATATTGAGGTCGAGATAGGCGTCGTACATGGCGGTCTTGCGGGCCATGATCTTTTCGGCGCCAGTGGCGGGATGGAGGGCGAACGATTGGGCATCCACCAGTTGGGCCGCCTCCCGGCCAAAGGCGGCGTTGAAGACCTCTTCCAGCATCCGGTTGGGGCAGGGCTTGGAGCTGACCAGATGGAAGGTGCGGCCGTTGATATCCGGGCTGGCGGCAATTTGCAGGATGGCCTGCACGACATCGTCGTCAAAGATAAAGGGCAGGGAACAGGCTGCGTCACCCCGCAGCCGGATGGTGGTATCGCCCTGATTCTTGCGGGCGGCGGCGAGCAGGATGCGGAAGACGCCGTCGAGGAAGATGAAGGGGCCAAAGGTGTTGATCGATTCCTGCGAGGGCTGCCGTTCCAGGATAATGCTGGGCCGGTAGATGGTCACTGCCTGGCCGTTGGTTTGCTGCTGCGCCATCTGGGCGCGGAGGTACTGTTCGCCGCGGAATTTGCTCTCTTCGTACCCGTTGCGAAAGCCCTGGCCGCAGTCGAGGTCGTCTTCGTGAAAGACCCCGGCGTGATCGCCGCAGACAAAGGCGGTGGAGATGTGGTGGAGGTGCGCGCCCGCCTCTGTGGCCAGGGCATGGACATTCTTGACGCCGTTGATGTTCACCGCTTCATACTCAGCCACCGAGGCCCCTTTGAAGTCGGTGCGGGCGGCCAGATGAAAGACGGACTGCACCGAGTGACACAGGGTCTCGTAGGTGTCGGCGGCCAGGCCCAACCGGGGCAGGGAGACATCGCCTGTCAGATGTCGGCAGGAGTCGGGCAGGGATGCCTTGTTCTTCGGGGCCTTGCGGCTGAGGACAACAACCTGGTTTCCGGCTGCGGCCAGTGCCGTCACCAGCGGCCTGCCAACAATGCCGGTGCCGCCGGTGACGAGAATGGTTCCGGGCATCATTCAATCACCTGCTCGGCGGCCTGCTCCTGCCAGTTGCTGACGGCCGCCCTGGTCTCCTGGGCGGAAGGAATATCCGTCACCAGATGGCGGATATTCCGGGTCATGTTGGCGACGTATTGATCCTTCAGGGTCTCGTCGTTAAAGCGCAAGGCCTTGCGGCTCCAGGCCAGGCAATGGCCGCATTTCCGGCAGCCGAGTCG
>DYDL01000395.1 GCA_020717925.1 Desulfocapsa sp. | reverse complement strand
ACGGCCGACATAAGCGACCTGGGTGGAGACTACAACGATCACCGCCTTTTCATGGAAATAAGAGCCACCAAGGAACTCTGGCGGCGGTAACCACCAATCCTAGACCAGTAATCAATTCATGCGACAAGAAACCGGATCACAACTGCATAGCTACCTGGGCATCATCCTGCGCCAGAAGAAGCTCATCATCACCTGCTTCCTGCTGACCGTCTTGGCAGGCCTCGCTATTTATCTGAAAACACCGAAGGTATACCAAGCCAGCAGCCTGCTCGTTTATCAGAGCCGTACCATATCACCCACCAAGCAGACCCTGGATACCCAGGAACGCATCCGGGACATGGTCAACACGGTCAGCCAGCAGGTAACCAGCCGCAAAAGCCTGGAGGGACTCATCAACCAGTACGATCTGTACCCAGCCTTGCGGCAGATGGCCCCCATGGAAGACGTGGTGGTGGCCATGCAGAAGGACATCGTCACCGAACTCAGGGAGGGCGATGTGTTCAAGGTCTCCTTCAAGGGCCCGTACCCAAAGCAGGTCATGCAGATCACCAACGCCCTGGCCGCACGCTTTATCGAAGAGAACCTCCGCTTCCGCGGTGAGCTTGCCTCGGAAACCTCTGTTTACGTCAAGGACGAATTACAGATGGCCAAGGAGGCGCTGGACAAGAAGGAAGCAGTCATGCGGGACTACAAACTGACCTATTACAACGAGATGCCCCAGCAACTGCAGGTCAACATGACCCACCTGACCTCCCTGCAGACCCAGTACCAGAATAACCAGAGCAGCATCCAGGACCTGGAGAAAACCAGGGTGATGATTCAAGAACAGATCGCTCTGCGACGCGAGGTTCTGGATCAGCAAATGGCTCGCTTGCGGGCGGAGGCGGCCAATCAAGCCAGCCAGGACCAGGCTGCGGCAAACGCCGGCAGCATGCGGGACTTGTCCAGGCTCCGTCAGGAACTTGCCACTCTAAAGGCCCGTTATACCGCCGACCATCCCGAGGTAAAGCGCCAAGAAAAACTGCTGCAGAGCATGTTGGAACAAGCAGGGGACGGCAAAAAACAGGAAGGTCGTGACAATGATCCGCAGATCGATCAACTGCAACTCCAGCTTCGGGATATTCAGTTCAGCATTGAACGCTTGAAAAACGACCGCCAGGAAATACTGGCCCAGACCAAACAGTGCAAGCAATGGATCGAGGCTGCTCCGATACGTGAGGCGGAGTGGTCGGCCCTCACCCGGGACTACGAGCAGCTCTCCGCCCATTACCAGGGATTGGTCGGCCAGAAACTGCAGGCGGAATCCACGGAGAGTCTGGAACGCCGGCAACAGGGAACCCAATTCAAGATTATCGACCCGGCCCACATGCCGACTAAACCGTTTAAGCCTGATTTTACAAAAATCATGCTCATGGCCATGGCGGGCGGCATGGGTTGCGGTCTGGGGCTGGCATTTGCCCTGGAAGCCCTCGATACCTCTTTTAAAAATCCTGCCGACCTCGAAGCAACCTTGGGGCTCCCTGTAACCTGCTCCATTCCGGTTCTGCTCAACCAGAAGGAACAACGCAGAAAGCAAATCATC
>DYDL01000394.1:1061-1596 GCA_020717925.1 Desulfocapsa sp. | reverse complement strand
TTAACAAGGTGCTCAAGGACATCATCCTGAAGTCCAAGCGCATGGCCGGTTTCCACTGCCCATACGTGCCAGGCTGGGACTGTCACGGCCTGCCCATTGAACACAACGTGGACAAGGAACTGGGGGCCAAGAAGCGGGAGATCCCCATCCTATCTTTCAGGGGTGCCTGCCGCAAGTATGCCGAGAAGTGGATCAAGATCCAGAAGGAGGAGTTCAAACGCCTTGGGGTGCTGGGCGACTGGGACCATCCCTACCTCACCATTCAGAACGAGTACGAGGCCGCCATTGCTCGCGAGTTCAACCGTTTCCTGCTGAACGGATCGGTGATCCGCAGCAAGAAGCCGGTCTACTGGTGTTCCTCATGCACCACCGCCCTGGCCGAGGCCGAGGTGGAATACCATGACCACACCTCATCCTCCATCTATGTGAAGTTCCCGGTGCTGGAGGACTTCAGCGATGTGTCGCCGGCGCTGGCCACCAGCAAGCTTTTTGTCGTGATCTGGACCACCACCCCCTGGACCCTGCCCGCCAACCT
>DYDL01000394.1:0-950 GCA_020717925.1 Desulfocapsa sp. | reverse complement strand
CGGCTTCAGCGTGGCCGCCACCTTCCCGGCCGCCGGTCTCGAACGGCGTCACTGCCGCCATCCATTTCTGGAGCGTGATTCCCTCCTCATCCTCGCTCCCTATGTGACCCTGGAGGCGGGCACCGGTTGCGTGCACACCGCGCCTGGCCACGGCCGCGACGATTACATGAGCGGCCTGCGCTATGACCTCGAGGTTCTGTCGCCGGTGGACAGCGAAGGTCGCTTCACCGCCGCGGCCGGCCCTTACGCCGGCATGACGCTTAGCGATGCCAACCCGAAGATCAACGGTGATCTGGCCGCCAGCGGCCGTCTGGTGCACGAGTCCCGTATCCGCCACAGCTATCCGCACTGCTGGCGTTGCAAGCAGCCGGTGATCTTCCGGGCCACGGAGCAGTGGTTTGTCGCCATGGACAACAACGACCTGCGGGCCAAGGCGATGCAGGCCATCCGCGAGGTGGTCTGGGTGCCGCGCTGGGGCATGGATCGCATCCTCGGCATGGTCGAGGGGCGGCCGGACTGGTGCCTTTCCCGGCAACGCGCTTGGGGCGTGCCGCTCACGGTGTTCACCTGCAAGGGGTGCGGCGAGATCGTTGCTGACCAGGCCGTGGCCGACCGCATCGACATCCTGTTCAGGCAGGAGGGGGCCGATGCCTGGTTCCGCCACGACAACGCAGCCTTTCTGGGTGAAGGTTATCGCTGTAAAGCCTGCGGCGGCAACGACTTTGACAAGGAGCGCGACATCCTCGACGTCTGGTTCGACTCCGGGGTGAGCTTTGCCGCCGTGCTTGAGCAGCGGCCTGAGCTTTCCGCGCCGGCCGACCTTTATCTGGAGGGCAGCGATCAGCATCGCGGCTGGTTCCAGTCCAGCCTGCTGGCTGCGGTCGGCACGCGGGGCACGGCGCCCTTCAAGAGCGTCCTGACCCACGGTTTCGTGGTCGACGGCCAGGGCA
>DYDL01000393.1 GCA_020717925.1 Desulfocapsa sp. | reverse complement strand
TAACAAGGTGCTCAAGGACATCATCCTGAAGTCCAAGCGCATGGCCGGCTTCCACTGCCCATACGTGCCAGGCTGGGACTGTCACGGCCTGCCCATCGAGCACAACGTGGACAAGGAACTGGGAGCCAAGAAGCGGGAGATCCCCATCCTCTCCTTCCGGGCTGCCTGCCGCAAGTATGCCGAGAAGTGGATCAAGACCCAGAAGGAGGAGTTCAAACGCCTCGGGGTGCTGGGCGACTGGGACCATCCCTACCTCACCATCCAGAACGAGTACGAGGCCGCCATTGCCCGCGAATTCAACCGTTTTTTGTTGAACGGTTCAGTGGTCCGCAGCAAGAAGCCGGTCTACTGGTGCTCCTCGTGCACCACCGCCCTGGCCGAGGCCGAGGTGGAATATCATGACCACACCTCATCCTCCATCTATGTGAAGTTTCCGGTGCTGGAGGACTTCAGCGATGTGTCGCCGGCGCTGGCCACCAGCAAGGTCTTCGTGGTGATCTGGACCACCACCCCCTGGACCCTGCCCGCCAACCTGGCCGTGGCCCTGCATCCCGACTTCACCTATGCCGCCGTTAAGGTGGGCGAGGAGACCTGGATCATGGCGGCGGAGCGAGTGGCACAGGTCATGGCCGAGGCTGGCATCACCGGCTTCAGCGTGGCCGCCACCTTCCCGGCCGCCGGTCTCGAACGGCGTCACTGCCGCCATCCATTTCTGGAGCGTGATTCCCTCCTCATCCTCGCTCCCTATGTGACCCTGGAGGCGGGCACCGGTTGCGTGCACACCGCGCCTGGCCACGGCCGCGACGATTACATGAGCGGCCTGCGCTATGACCTCGAGGTTCTGTCGCCGGTGGACAGCGAAGGTCGCTTCACCGCCGCGGCCGGCCCTTACGCCGGCATGACGCTGGCCGAGGCCAACCCGCGGATCAACGGTGACCTGACCGCAGCCGGCCTCCTGGTCCATGAAGCCCGCATCCGCCACAGCTATCCGCACTGCTGGCGTTGCAAGCAGCCGGTGATTTTCCGGGCCACGGAGCAGTGGTTTGTCGCCATGGACAACAACGATCTGCGGGCCAAGGCCATGCAGGCCATCCGTGAGGTGGTCTGGGTGCCGAGGTGGGGCATGGATCGCATCCTCGGCATGGTCGAGGGGCGGCCGGACTGGTGTCTCTCCCGGCAGCGCGCATGGGGCGTGCCGCTCACGGTATTCACCTGCAAGGGGTGCGGCGAGATCGTCATGGACCAGGCAGTGGCCGATCGCATCGACACACTGTTCCGGCAGGAGGGGGCAGATGCCTGGTTCCGCCACGACAACGATGCCTTTCTGGGCGCAGGTTATTGCTGTAAATCCTGCGGCCACAGCGACTTTGACAAGGAGCGCGACATCCTGGACGTCTGGTTCGACTCCGGGGTGAGCTTTGCCGCCGTGCTCGAGCAGCGCCCGGAACTGGGTGCGCCGGCGGACCTCTATCTGGAGGGCAGCGACCAGCACCGCGGCTGGTTCCAGTCCAGCCTGCTCGCCTCGGTGGGCACAAGGGGGGCAGCGCCCTTCAAGAGCGTCCTGACCCACGGTTTCGTGGTCGACGGCCA